>JAJSDS010000004.1 GCA_028580875.1 Nitrosotalea sp. | reverse complement strand
CGCATTGAGCAATCCATTCCAGATAGAACCATATACTTTGACTGGATCATCGGGCATGTAGATCTTGTGCTCTGTTTGCGCAGTGATGTAATTGTTAGAATCGGCATCTAGTTTCTGGTAAGATGTCATGTACGATGTCGGTGTCAATACTACAGCATCTGTCACGTTGGTTTTTTCTACAGGTGCCTGTGGCTCATACTGGATTACGGCAGTTGCAACAGAGCTTCCAGCACCATACTGGGCATATATCGTATAATTATTTCCAGGAATCCATAATTTGCCAGTCGCAACATCGTCGATGGCAAAGTCACTTCCAGTTCTTGTCTCCGTGTGACTTGCAGATATTCCGGTTCCTTTAGAGTCAGTTATCCAGACAGTGACCTCCTTGTTTTGAACAAACTTTGACACCTGTCCTGTGACATGTATGGTATCGCCATTTTGATACACAGATTTGTCAGTGGAAATCGAGATTCCAGTAGGAGGCACAGGTGTACTTGTTCCCACGCTCACAAATCCAGTCATCCATGGATGAAACAGGCAGTAATATTCGTAAACTCCGCTCTTGTCAAACGTATAAGAAAATGTGCCGCCCTGCGCTATGACGCCGCTGTCCACTCTGCCGTCAAACCCAAGTCCGGGCTTGCCGGTGGTTACCGTATGAACTGCAGCATCATTGTTTTTCCATGTTACAGTATCATTTACTGAAATATCAAGATCAGATGGAGACAAGGAAAATGGAGTGTTCGGGTTTGACGCACCAAGCGGTATAGTCACCTGGACTTCGGCAAAAGAAGCAGAGCATGTTATACATGCAAGTGGCAAGATGAAAAGTAACAAGAGCCTAAAAGATTTCAATGCAACATATGTCAATTTTTTTTATTTTAGGCTTACTTATGATTTCTACTATTGGACACCAAAAATAATTGCAGGCGTGATGGTTTTTTTACAATGCAACATGTCCATAATTTGACGTGTATTACAAAATAATTTTTTGGAAATGAGGAGTTGTAAGATAAAACACTTGCGCAGTTTTGCTTAGTAATTGATTTAGTATACAAAACACATTGCGAGGTAACATGAGATCAATATTTGCTGCAACACTTGTTGGTGTCGTATCAATTGTATTGTTGTTGCCAGTAGCAAATGCACTAACACCTAGATCAGACTTTGGTGATAATGTTAGTACATACAGGTTATTTGGTAGCAAAGTATGTGGAGATCACCTCTGCAAACCAGGAGAGTGGAACACGTGGATAACCAATCTGATATCAAGCCAAATCAAAAAATTCAACACCATGATAGGAATAAAAAATCCTCAACCAAATACAGTCAAAAATGCAGCATATGATACAAGCAATTTACTAGATACATCAAGTGGCGACATAACCAGAATTAGCACATTTAGCATGGGAGACGGACAATACACTTCATTTGTATCTGTGACAAACAATGGCCCCCTTGGTGTAAATCACATTGTAATATCCCAGACAAATCCAGATGTCAAGACACTCAAGGCATGGATTAGCCCCCAATGGGACTCGAGCATTGCATTATACAAGACAAGTTTTGACACATCAAAATCATCACTTACACAGGACCAGACACTCAACATTGTAATTGTCACAGACGGCAAACCTGCATTTAGCCTAGATTCACTTGAGGCAAAGTGATGTCATGTGAAAGGTTAATCTCTCCAAGTTTTATTTTACCAATATGTTAAAGAGGATACTTTTTTTCTCAGCACTGGCACTTGGAGTTTCCCCTCTTGTCATATCCTCAACTGCCTTTGCAGATTTCAATGCAACAACTGGCATGTATTTTTGCAATGTCCAAGATCTAAGCGTTGAGAAATCAGGGTATTCGTATTTCATTTATCAGGAAGACAGGTACTGGGGCGGCGAGAGACCACAGGACATTGCTGCAACCATACTCAAAACAAACTACAGTAGTACAATGCTTGACAATCTTGGCAAGTCATACCAGTGCCTCAAGGAGAACAACATAGACCCAGACTCGGTTGCAAAGATTCCTCCATATCTGCTTGACGGATTGAATTTGGCAAAAGAGCAAAACCCTGAAAAATTTGCACAAATTGCCCCAAGTTTTTCACAGTATGTTCCAGTTCCAGAATTTGGGACAATTGCTGGCATGATTGTTGTAATATCAATAATTGGTGCCATAGTAATTTCAAGAAGGATTAGTAGTTGATCAATACTAGTGTATAATGCAACCTGCTAAATTTTTAAAAACCATTCTACAGGTGAATACGTCTGACGCGAGACGATAGCACAACTACAGCCAAGACAGAGGCAACAAGCACCAAGGATGCAACAGAGCTAAACTCTGGAACTGCATTTGTTCCAACAATATCAATTTGGTGTGTGCTGTGGTGATAGTTGAGCTCAAGTGTAGTCTCAGTATCGGTGCTAGCAGTTTCTACAACATCGCTTTGAGCCATAGCTTGTCCATCAATCATAACAGTCAGGTCCCCACTAAGCAAAGATTTTGGAATAGTTATCTCTGTTACACCTTTTGTTCCCGTGTCACCCTGTACGGTAAATGATAGTTTCTTGTTTTGCTCATCAAAGTTAAGATTACTCACAGTTGTAGAATTGCTTGCAACCTGCACATCAAAATCATGTCCCTCGGCTTTTACACTCATCGAATTTGGAGAGACAACTACAAATTTTGTAGAACTATCCAACGCGGCTTTTGTCTTGAGTGTAAGATTACCAAGCACGTCAGCATTGACATCGGCATTTACATCTGCTGTGTAAGCACCCTTTTTGGCATCAGAGGGAAGTTGGAATTGTGCAATATAATCACCACTTGCATCAACTTGTCCTTTGCCATCATAAACCACATTTCCATCATTGTCTTTCACCTGGATTGATACGGTATTGACATTACCAAGTGATGTCATCAGGTCAGACCAAATAGATCCTTGTATTGTCACGTTATCTCCAGGTTTGTAGAGATGTTTTTGCGGCTGGACTGTAAATTCATCATCAGAGTTTGCAGAAATTTTTTCATAATTATTTTTGTAATGTCCATGTGGTTCAGACTCATTTGAGCTTGCATGACTATTTTCATGAGAGTCATCTTGAGATTTTGTAGTAACTGATGCATTTGTGCTAGAATCAGACTGTCCTGACATGCTCATGTTGGAGCCGATTTGACCTGACATGTGTACATCAGATGAAGCATTCTCTCCAATGTCAGATTTTCCTACATGTATTTTTGCAGAAAGATCAGATGATGATTTCACATCACCATAATCGGCAGATGCAAATGGTATATCATGTACCACTCCAACCAATCCTGCAAAAAGGCCCACGATTAGAATAATTTTACTTGTTTTATTTTGCAATGTGTTTGTGACATGTTTTTTGTCAAAGCATTGCATTGTCAGCAATAGAATCATTTACTATAAAAACAGTTTGGAAAAATGTTCTATGTCTAAGACTATTCAGGCATAATCACGCAAATCATTTAATGCAAAAAAAAGTGCAAGATTGTTCCAGAAGAAACTTACCACGACTTTAAAAATAATCCAGACAATATACAGCTGATTTGCAAGACACTAGTCATGAGACAAAAAAACTACCAAATGTCTCTGCTGAAGCAATTAATGCATTGTACGACGAGGGTAAGCTTCTCTTGTGTATGGGAAGATATGAAGAGGCGTTACAGTGCTATGACAGGATTTTGGAGATATCCCCAACATCAAAAAGAGCAGAAGGCTACAAGGGATTAGCCTTGTTCAAGCTAAAAAGACATGCCGAAGCGTCACAATGTTACGAAAGAGCATTAGGCAATTAGAGCAAAAACACATGGTACAACAAAAGAGTACTAATTCCAGATTCCGATCATTTAATGAATAGAATCTATAGATCACATAAGCATCATAGTAGATCCACCATCAAACAATGTTAAACTATAATTGATCAATTGCTAGAATAATTTGGATTCAATCTTTAAAACTGATTATGACATACACGAAAATCAAGTGTCAGAGATTACTCCCGAGCGATTGCAGGACCTAGCCCAATTTAATCGGCTAAACAATATCATCGCTCCCTCTATGTTTATCATTTACAAATAGGCATAGAGACACTTTTTTTAATTCACCTACCGACAGTGGTAACTATAAATTATTTTTTTCTCAAGATATGGAACATTCTTATCTCTGCAATGCAACCCAAAACTAACATGAATCTTTTTTCAAAAAAATTCAAATGTGACAAGTGTGAGTCAAAGTTTCCAAAATATGAAGATCTGATAAGCCATGCACGTCATGAACATCATCATGAAATAGTCAAATGCACAGAATGTGGAAAGGAGTTCATCCATGAGGCAGACAGGTTACACCATGCAAGAAAAGAACACGAAAAAAAGATGTTCAATCGCATTCACAAGTCTGGAAACAAACAGGACAAAAAATCAACATCGGTCCAAGACAATGTTGACAAGTTCACAGGACACTTTAGCGACAAACTATAAACAATACAGACTGATCTGTTAGAAATTGGATTCCAGCTAGTATTCAGGCATTTTTCTTTTTTGCATCTAGGAATGGATCCAGGATCTTTTGAGGGAGTTTTCGCCTATTTCTCCTCAATATTACATAGCAAGTGATTATCTCACGGATTTTTTCTTCGGGGGTGAGATTCTGTAAATCACACTCGGCTAGAAAATCAGAATAGTCATTGCCGCTGATATTGATAATTATCCTAGGAGACAACATGAGGCAATCTTCGTGTTATTGATTTAACAGAATTGGTTTAACCAGAGCTTACCAATAATTAATCATCAATCAAAGGTATTCTGATCTATTTCTGGCAGACTTTAGAATCAATGCCAGCGGCATTCCATACACCATGGCGTTGACACCAAAAAATATCATCCAGTGTGTGTCATTAGTAGACATACACGCACTGTGCTTGCCGGGGTCTATGATATGGTTTTGGTCATATTGCTTGCAATCAAGCCCAGACAATGCATCATACCAAAAATACGATATAGGTACAAACGATACGGACAGGGCTATGAGAATCACGGTTTTGATTTTAAGTGAATTATGCGGTTTCCACAAGGTTTCCAGTTCTCTTGATTCTAGTCACATGTTTTTATTGATAAATGTTTTACTTGTCAGAAACATCATTTCATGGTTTTTTGCCAATGAAATTCCATCTTGCAAAAACCTCCAGTACTAAACTTTTTTGCTCCAATCTTATATCTTTGAAATGCCATAATATTGCATGAAACAAGAATTTTGTCACCTATGCAAAGAAGGTGGGAAACAATGTATCGAAGTTGACACAAAGCAACAAGTGTACATGGAAATGTTTCATGTAAAATGTTCCAAGTGTGGAAGACAGCTCGTATCGTAAATTTTTTTTAATTTTTTTAAAAAATAGTTTTATGCATATGCAACTTGTTTTCAAAAAATGTACAGTCCTCACTGGCAGTATTACTTTGGTCACTGGTTGTTATTTTACACTGCTCTGAAGATTAGTGCTATGTATCCTATTAGCACTCCAGCCCATATCACGCCAGCTGCTTCCCAAAATGCCAGTTGGTTTGTACCTCCACCATATCCTCCACTTTGTGGACTGATTACAAATATTGTCACCAGGCAGGATGCAAGCATCAATGCTACTGCGATGGGCAGATATTCATCATGTCGTTTTCTTGTTTTCTCATACGAACCTGTGTATGAAGACATGGGGTATAATACGTGAATCTTAGATATACGGATATCTGTTGAGCGTTGCTAGCAACAGAATATGATATAAAATTTATAGGAAAACTCTCACTTTGCATATTTTTCCATAACAGCCTGCTCACCAATATTGTGTATTTCTCCTAGGAGTTCATCAAGTAGAGCCAGGCTTTGCTGGATCAATTCTTTTGTCATCTTTCCAGCAGCAGTCTTGTTTTTTAGCACCAGTTTCTCATTGTACGCAAAATTTGAGAGGCTAATGCTGTCCTGCATATTCAAGCCCACATAGAATTTCACATAGTCAGAGACAGTTCTGATGCCCATATATTACAGACATAATCTTGCCAGTATTTTATTCATCGGTACGATTTAAAAAAATTCAGGATCTTGCATGTATTTATCATATAGAAGATTGGGTGCATATCCAGATATGTAATGTAGTACTAAAAATTTTAATGACAAATAAAATTGGAAAAAATATCACAAATGGCCGTGGAACGTATTTTTTTTCCACAGTTTTTGCTTTGATTTTACTAGCATCCACAGGAGTTCTAGTAAACGAAGCATTTGCCATGGGACAGGCACCAAGTACATGTAACAACAGATACGATGGTGCTATCACTTCAATTCAGGTAACAGTTGGAGGAAATACATATGATCCAATAGCAAATCCTGGTCTTACAATTCAGATGGACAATGACAAGACATATGATGTAACGCTGACAATTCATACACCAAGTACAAGCTCCCAAAATAATACACTTGATGGAACCACATGGTACGATACAAGCGCTCCAGGATATCAGTTAGGCACATGTGTTGACGGAGCAGGACCGGACAAAGACATCACGGTGACATTAACAGAGGGACATCCAGCAAATATTGCACCAGAGGTTACACAGACAGTAACATGGAGTACACTTGTAGCAGGAGGTGGATCATATTTTGTCCAGTGGACCAACCCCGCAAGTGGCCCCAGTGTGCCAAGTGCACCAACAGGTCTTTTTGCAACAGCAATGTCACATTCAAGAATCAACTTATCCTGGACTGCAGGAAATGATGGTGGCTCTGCAATAACAGGATACAAGATTGAAAGATCAACTGATGGTGGCTCTACATGGAGTACCATATCAGCAAACACAGGCAGCGCTGCAACAACTTATTCTAACACAAGACTTGCTCCAGATACAACCTACACTTATCGTGTGTCAGCAATTAATGCAATTGGAACTAGTGCTCCGTCAGACACAGCAACTGCCACCACACCTCTGTTTGATTCAATAAAGATAGGGCCCATTGTGATCTCTCCCACTACAATAAAACTACCAGTGCCATAATTTGCACTGGCAGATTGTTTTTCCAATTTTTATATACATCTAGAAGACATTTTTGATTCCCACAATGGTCACAGTCTTGGGAATTATGGTTTATTAACAGATTCAAAGTGGGTCAGATGATGAAGTCAAAACCATTTGGCGCATTATTTGGTCTCTTGGCTCTAGTTGCTATCTTGAGTGTAGCACCAGCATTTGGACAAACAGCAAATGAAATTGATATGACATCAGGTGCAGGCGCAAGCGCAAGCGCAGCCTGTGTTACAACAAACAATTGCTTTGCTCCAAATCCATTGACTGTTGCACCAGGAACAACAGTAACTTGGAAGAATACTGATACTGTAAGTCATTATGTGACAAGCGGTAAAGCATCAGATGAAACAACCGGAACGGTATTTGATAGTGGAAACTTGATCAAGCCCGGTAGTACTTACCAATTTACTTTTGCAAATGCCGGAACATTCGATTACTTTTGCTCTGTCCACCCATGGATGACAGGCCAAGTGATTGTTGCAGGTACTGCTGCATCTAGCACCCAGTCAAGCGGTTCAATGCAAGCAGGATCAATGAACATGACTACAGGTCAATCAGGTAACATGTCTCAGACTGGATCAATGAATATGACCCAGTCAACCAACACTCCAGTGCAAACTGGTTCAATGAATGTGACAGTAAGTCAGTCAAGTGATAATGCAATGCACACCGGAGTAGAGAATATGACTGTAGGTCAACCAAGCAATACAACAGCAAACACTGGATCAGCTAGTGTAGCTCAAAGTCAATCAAATAACAGCCCAACAGAAACAAGCGCTCAACCAACGACACCAACCAATACGCAATATGTCAGCGCACCGGTGGTAAATACCACACCCGCACCATCTGATGCTCAAACATCTGCATGGATTGCAGGAATTGTCATAGTTGCAATCATGAGTGGTGTTGGAATCTGGTCTACAGCAAGACGTAAATAAAAAATTGGACTAACAGTCCTACATTTTTCCTTTTATCAAACTCATCATTTTAGAGATAAAATTAATCTGGTTTATCATTACAGAACCAGTAAAACATTTTTTGCCTTATTTTCTCAGCTCACCGAGAAATTCAGATATACCATCAAGGTAGGCAAACTCACCTAGTCCCTTTTTTATTGATTCAACTATATGGTAATACGAGTCATTAGGCAATGTCTTTAGTATCTCGTTTAGATAATCCGGATGGTCGTAGCAGTCATAGACAAGACATCCATACTTTGTTTCTAACATCTTGGTAACTTTTTCATAGGATTGTATATCATGTCCAAGAAGTGAGCTTTCTATAGATACTGACACCAGTGCAAGCTTTGCAGCATCATTGTCACAATTGCCTTGAGAAAATAAAATATTTTTCTGCGATTGCATCGTTACGGTACATACTACATTGATTTACTTAAGTTACCATGGAAGATTCTTCTAGTAGATCGCTGTTTATTGGATCACATTTTATAACAATTAACATGAGAGAAAATCCGGTACAAAAAGTGTTATTTTGAGAATACGGTTCCTGCTTGTACCGTAGAGTTTGGAGGCACAAAACGTCCAGGAAGAATCACGGTTCCTGCACCAATGGCGCAATTATACCCAATCACAGAACCAAGTTGATCTAATGCAGTTGAAACAAGCACACCGTCTAGTTTGTACCGAATTATTTCCTTGTTGAGCAGCACATTTGTTGTTCCCACAAAGCCCCCAAGCCAGCAATTCTGGCCAATCACACTATCAAGAACAACATCAAGGTGTGCAACCCTGGTATCCCCCATGAAAAAGGACCTGGCAATCTCGCAGTTAAAGCCAATTGTAGTATCACTGCCCATCATAGAGTGCCTAACAAGGCTTCCTGTGCCGATTTTTGCGTTTTTTCCTATGTATATTGGGCCAATTATCTTTACAAAGTCATCTACTGATACACCATCTTCTATGACACATGGACCTTTTACTATTGCAGACTCGGCAATAGACGAGTTATTTGAGACACTAGTTGATGTAACATCTGCATTGAGAACATTGTGCATAATTTTTAGAATGTCCCAAGGATAGACAATTTTTTGTATCGTATAATTATCAGCCCCCTTTGGTTTTGTAACAACAGAGTTTATCGGCATCTTAACAGAATCAGATGAATTTGTTTTATCATAATCCAGTATTTCGTCAATTTGTATAAAGGGAAAATTATCTTGTATCATGTCAGACATACCAGAAAAGTTTGTAGGTAGTGCAATATGATCAATGTCATACTGTAAGAGTAATTTTTCAATATTATATACAATCAATGGTTTTCCCATTATTTTCAACAGAGATATTTTAGAATCGTCTTTTTCATAGAAGATATTGTCAAGCCAATTTGTGCTGTTTTCTACAACCAGTGTTTGTTTCTTTCTTGTGTGAAGGTTGTTGATGGTTTCATTTTTTAGCATGATACCACCAGTTTGTCACAGTATTACAGCCCTAGGATAGAGTTGACCTTGTAGACGTCTCCTCCAAATATGTTCACAGGGCTTGAGGTAGATGCAAGTTGTATGTTGTTTGAGTCATACACCTTGACGTATGCAGCAAGCGGCATGTGATACTGTCCAACAGGGAGGGTTGCAGTTCCAGATACCACTGGAGAACTAGCAAGAACCCTGCCGGTAGAGTCCACGAGTTTTACCGTAGCAGCAAGTAGAGGAGCGTTAGTTACTTTGACGTTTTCACTAGTTGTAGCATAATAATCAGCATAGGTTCCGTTCAGTAGTTGACCGGCATAAGACGACTGGGGTTCCTCAAATACATTGAACGGACCAGGCATCTGTAGGTTTAGCGTACTATTCTCATACACCTTTACACCATCTAAGTATACTTTGAGATAGTTACTACCATTTGTAATTATAGTGCAGTCTCGTGTGAGCGGTTGGTTTGCACTGGTATCAAGATACAACGTAGTGAATGTATTTGCCTGATTTACATTTCCTATTGTTGAAATTATCCCCCAAGTGGTTCCCCACTGACTTGTTGCTGAGGTGCAAGTGATATAGTTTACATTTTGAGATCCTGCTGTTTGTACATACATTCCATTTTCATACCACTGTGGTTGTGCCAATGTCGGTAGTACTCTAAGTGGTGTTGTTACAACTGTGTGGAATAGCATTGCGTTAGTGTTTGGAGTAACTGCATAAACTCCAGCCCAAGACCCATCTACTGGAGCTTGTACACCAATGTGCAAGCCTTGATTGTCCTTTGAAAATGCATAAGGTGCATTACGTGTTATTGCATCTCCGCCGTATTTCCAATATTGTTGATTAGCCAAAAGTTCTTGTTGAGTTTTAGTTTCATTGTTCAATGGATCATATGCCACCAAACCTGATTGTGTTTTATCTATAGAATAAAGAGCTCCCAGAGGAGGCGGGATTGGAACAGTACCCAAGTTTGGAATGCTTGGAATCGGCTCTACAGTTCCAGGAATAGGAATAGGAAAGAGATTACCTGGAACAGGAACAGGACTGCTTATAGTATCAGCCTGTGCAGACGGATTTGTAGTTAATGGTGCAAACACAATAGACATGACAATCAAACCAAGAAATAGACTAGTTTTCATCATTTGTAATCATATGATATCTCTAATGCTTATCTCACTATACAACCAAATTACTAGTAAAATAATCTAGTAAAATATAATGAAATGATGTTTTCGATACACATACAAGACGTACATAAAACACGGCAAAATACTGAAATCAAGTGTCGGATTTGTTTTATAGTACCATAATGAATAAGGAAAATATGGAATCATGTAATACGGACGGTACATTTTCGGGATGTGGAAAACTTTACTGAATATTATGACGGCAACATGGTAGACGATGGCATAGATTCCTCAAGGGCCCAAGAAGTGGCAAGGCGATTTCTTAGCCAATACCATAGCGTCATTGAGACAAAGGCAGTTTTGGAAGATGACGTATGGATTGTAACTGCATATCTTGGCTTTGCAAACACTCAGACCAAAAAGGTTAGAATAGACGTAAACTCTGGTAAGATACTAGGCTATTCCTAAAGTTTTCAAAATAACCATATAAAAGAATGCAATTTCAGACGTAGTAGCTAGTTTTTAGAAGTATAGCTTAGAATATTTCCAGTCGACCTATCAACTAGCACTTTTCTAGTTTGTGTGTTCATCATTCCAACATCCAAGATGACTACCCATACTTCACCTTCTAGTGTCGCAGATCTAAAAGTAATAGAAGAATTGTATTGTTCAAGAAATTTTATCGCTATTATCTTTGCCTGGAGTGGATTCTCAACCTTCACACAACAACATTAATGGATTCACAATTTTTTAAACATGCAGTAAAAATGTTCTATTTTAAACCCATTGTTTTCTCAGAGATACCTCATCATACTATATTACAAGAAGTATCTTTTTTGACATCAGGTTCATTTCTTAGCTGAACCGGTACAATTTCATCCATTATCCAATAATCTTCTCCGTTTACATCCCAAACGTATGGTAGATTTACGTTTTGTGTAATTTTTTCCATGTAATTGTATTACAGCGTACCGTTATACAATTAGCTTGATAATCTTAGCTAAATTTTGTCTATAACCAAAAATCACTTGAATTGGTTTATTGGTATGATGACTTGAGAAGAATCACTATTAAAAATACTATAGAACAATATTAGAAGAATGATAAATAAAACCAAAAGAAAATTTACATATGAACATTCTTGCAATAGGTGCACACCCAGACGATATTGAACTTGGATGCGGAGGTTTGCTCATCAAGTCAGCAAGACAAGGCCACAATGTCTTCATGTATTCCCTTACAAGAGGAGGGGCAGGAGGAGATGCAAGAGAGAGAGCGTTAGAGCTTGCAAGATCAGCGCGATTCATAAAGGCAAAACAGTTATGGATTGATAATTTCGAGGATTCCAAGCTAACGGTAAACAATGAATTGATAAACCACATAGAATATTTTATCCACAAGGCCAATCCAGACCTTATTTTGACTCATTCACACGGAGACGTGCACCATGACCACAGGGCAATAGCACTTGCCACGCTTGAAGCCGCCAGGTTTAATTCCAATGTCTTGTCTTACGAGATTCCACTTAGCAGAAACTTTGATCCAAAAGTATTTGTCGATATTTCTGATGTCGTAAACGAAAAGGTGGAGCTAATCGAGATCTTTTGGTCTCAGCAAAGCAAGTTGTATCTCAAGGCCAATGCAATCAAGGGATTGGCAGAGTACCGGGCACTCCAGAGCAGGTTGAATACAGGAATAAAATATGTCGAGGCTTTCGAGGTGTTAAAGATCTGCCTTGCCAACGATTTCAAGCTATTGACAGTCCCATATGAAAAAGTAACAAACGAGAAAGCTGTTGCCAATCTAAATGAAATTCTGGAACTCGCTTAGATTCTTCATGAGTTGTGAAGAATGTTTGAACCTACAGGCGCAATTGAACGCAGCGTAATGGGATGGGGAAACCGTGGATGGGTAGAGATAATCGAGTTCATACTTGAGACATGTATCCATGGTGCACTAAAAACTCACATCATGTACAAGTGCAACCTGAATTCAAAACAGATAACACAGTATGTAGATTTTCTAATTGGTTGCAAACTGTTAGAGGGCAAACCAGAATCTCGCAGGTCAAAGCGGCACATGTACAAAACTACAGAACTTGGAAAAAAATACATCAGTGCATACAAACAGCTTTACGACATATTCAACTAGCAATTGGTGCAAGCGATACATCGCTTTCTGAAATAATCTTGATGGATTCAGGGCCGACATTTACCAGCATGTCAATTATTGAAAGATCTGGTACAAATGAATCAGACAGACGTTGTGGATATGGTTTTGCAGCATAATTTTGGTATTCTAGCTTGAGGCTGTTTTTTGCAAACAATTTTTCATCCATATAGTTTCTCCCTCCAATTCCTGAAACATATGTATCTGCACCAACAGCCTTGCACAAATTCACTAACCTTTGAGTTGATGTCCCAGGCGCATTTAATTCTGAACTTTTTAGTATTGTTGTTTTAATTCCAAGAAGGTTTATTACTTTTTTCATCGTCTCAAAATTTAATTCAAAAAGTGATGTCCATTTTATGTCATAGACGTTTTTAAAAAAGCTCTCATATTTTTTAAAATACATGGCATTTGCATACGAGTGGTAAATTTTCTTCCAATGCTCATCTCTCCAAGATAACTCATTGTTGATTTCCACCTGGGAGTTTGCCAAAAACTTGTGGTCCTTATTTATTGGAACGCTTAACCATGTCCACCCATTTGTAGCCATTATTTTGTTCCTATTTGTGAACCTCTTGTCGTATTGAACATCATCCATTATGACAAAGACGTCAGAGAGGCATAGTTTATGGAAAAACCCAGGATATGGAAAGTATTGTGGTTGGTGAATAGTGACTTTCAACCTGATAGATCATGTGAAAATCAAGTTATAACAGAAGTGGTATATTGTTCTAGAACTTTTCTCTCTACCCACACGAAAAATATTCTATCAATGTAAAAAAATAAGGGATTTTTCACCAAGATTTTCTCATTTTCACTAGATTCATGCAATTTCAGCAATTGGAAACCTTACATCGTCTGATGCAAGATTATTTTCAGGCAGGCGTTGTGTCTGCATAAAGTCAATTCCAGATAGACATGAAAGATGTAAGTGTTCCTCAGTTTTTCTTGTGCACCTTGTACATATTCGTCTAATTGGTTTTCGACATTCTGGACATATTGAGAAGTTTGTCAGGTCAGCACCACAGAATCTACACAATTCATCGCGCATTTGATCAAGTGCCTTGTCATGATTAATAATAGACTCTCACTACCATAGCAAGTAAAATTCGTAGATAATCAGGTTAAGTATGATAGTTCCTTTTTCAAGTCACGGAATTTTTTGTTATACAGCGTACTTCCACGCTCTGTCAATAACACTATTTCAAATCCTTCTTCATTGTCTTCTTTTTTTATGAGATCCATTATTTCCATCCAGTCCAAGTAGCGACAACACTTGTCATAGCTTAGGTTACACTTGGTAGAGATGTGCGTCTTCTTCAACTTGCTGTGATAGTATAACAATCTGACAAGCCTTTCAATTATCTTCCAGTCAATTCTTTGAATCTCGTTTTTAATTTTGGACACAGGTATAGGTTTGCCATTTTTTGTTGTCATGACTGATATGATCGCATTTTCTGTGAACAGCAAAAAGCATTACGCATGTTCAGTATGTAGTTCTCTTATGAACTAGAAAATATGCAATATATCACAAAAATATGATTTCAAAACAGTATTTCTTACTACAAATAGAACAATCTTCTACAATAATAAGACCAATTATTTTTATAACATGGTCTTGTAAAAAGGCCAGTTG
This sequence comes from Nitrosotalea sp., assembly GCA_028580875.1. Lineage (GTDB taxonomy): Archaea > Thermoproteota > Nitrososphaeria > Nitrososphaerales > Nitrosopumilaceae > Nitrosotalea. Next base: position 29,864 of record JAJSDS010000004.1, on the reverse strand, counting down.
AAGTACCGTAGTAGGACAGACATAGTGGCAATGATACTGCAATCGGCTCACAATGGTGTCACAAAGACCAAGATAATGTACAAGGCGTACTTGTCATACACTCAAGTAAAAGAATACTTGGCGTTTCTCCAAGACAATAACCTGATCAAGTACGAGGAGGGAAACCAGATATACCGAATAACAGACAAAGGAAGAGACTTTTTAGATGCATACGACAAGATAAATGATCTAATAACTACCAAGGTAGACGATAAGATACTTAGAATGTAATTTCATCTTGAAATTATTTTCATCATATTTACAAGAGAATTATTTTGACAGTATTTTCTAGTGTAATTTTCTTCTAAACATTATTCTTGTTCAAACTTAGCTATCAATCTTGCAAAGAGCTTTAAAACCATGACTCGTTGATCAGCGCTAATGTCGATACAAAATAATACAACAGAACCAAACTCAAACACATGTCTTTCATGCATGGGAAAATTAATTTTTGATCTTGAAAAAAATGAAAAAATATGCACTAACTGTGGCATAGTAACAGAATACGATTCCCACCATCAAGGATATGATTTGGAGCATTCAAGCAACAGCAATCCGACATCATCAATGATGTATGATATTTCACTTTCCACAGTTATTGATAAAAAAAATGTTGATGCAAGCGGAAAACTGATCCATGGAGGATTTGAGATGGAAAAACTGCGAAGGCTCAACAAGTTTACAATTTCAAATGATGCCAAGATTAGAAATTTAAATAAAGCAATGGCAGACATTCGCAGGATAACTGGAATACTTGGATTTGGAAATTTAATTGCAGAAAGGGCATCATACATTTATCGCAAGGCATTAAACAAGGACCTTATCAGGGGTCGCTCCATTACAGGGATATCAGTTGCTACAATCTATATTGCATGCAAAGACCTTGGAGTCTCATTTCCAATAGACAAAATTGACGAGTATGTAGAAAACATCAACAAAAAAACTACGGTTCACTATTACAAATTTTTGCTCAGACAAATGAAGATGAGTGTGAGTATACCAGAACCTTCACAGAATATATCAAAGATTGCAGCAAGAGCAAAACTTGGTGGAAGGACTCAGAGAAGAGCATTAGAGATTTTATCCAAAGTGGCAGACGACCCTACAGTTATTGGTAAAAAGCCAATATCCATAGCAGCAGCTGCACTATACATGGCAGCACTTGAGACAAAAGAATACACCACTCAATTAAGATTGGCAGTGGCAGCAGAGCTTACTACAATAACCATACGAAAAAGATACTTGGAGATTGTACAGATATTAAAAGAAAAATCTCTTCTGGTGCAAGACCAAGTTATACAAGATGATTTGGAAGAAGAAATTATTCCAGGCGAGATATTGCAGGTTGTGCAGACACCAAGTCATGCATAGTGATTCCAAATTGTGTTCAGATCTCATCCACTTTGCAGATAAAATCAACCCGTATGAATTTGCATCAATACTTGTTGAAACAATAGATATTCTAAAAAAAGAAAGAAAAAACGGCAAGATGTACAATGGTACCATCAAAGGCAATTGCACATGGTTAAAGACACCAGATAATCTGGTAGTTGTAGGAGACATACATGGAGATCTAGAGTCACTCTACAAAATTCTAGACGAAATAAATTTTGAAACATTTTTGGCAAACAAAAATAATAAAATGATATTTCTTGGAGATTACATTGATAGGGGATCAAACTCTGTTGCAGTGCTATATACAATATGCATGCTAAAGCAGACATTCTCAGATTCTGTCATTTTGATGCGAGGAAATCATGAGGCTTCAGAAGAGTTTCCCTTCAAGTCCCATGATCTTCCAGAAAAGATCAATGAATATTTTGGAACTGACAAGATGTATTCTTTGGTGCTATCATTTTTCAGATTATTAACAGTCATGACGCTTGTAGAGGATAAGATATTGCTAGTCCATGGCGGATTGCCAGTACATGTGAGTGAGCCAATAAAAGAGATGTGCTATCCCACAAACACAAACAATACCCTACTTTTGCTAGAAGACATGCTGTGGAATGATCCACGAATGCTTGATAACACAACATGGGAAAGATCAAGGCGACCTTATGGAAAGCATTTTGGTATGACCATTACGCAAAAATGGCTAGAAATTACGCGCACAAAGGCTCTGGTCAGAGGACATGAGCCATGCAAGGGATACAGGATAGACCATGACGGAAGGATTCTCACATTATTTTCATGCAAGGAGTCATATCCAAAATTTGAGGCAGGATACTTGAAGATAAAAAATAAAGATATATCATCAATTCAGAATGCCGATGACTTGGCGTGTCACATAAGGCTTGTCTAGCTGTTATAGTATGCCACAACAGTAAGATTCTGTGTTGGTGTTACTGTCTTTGTTGGATTGGTGTTGCCATTTCCCCAGTGGTCAAAGACATAGTTTTGATAGTTTGACATTGTAATTGTATATGTTGTGCCAGGTGTTGCAGTAAATGTCAATGTTGTATATCCCTTTGCAACTATGACACCATTTGATTTTATTACAGTCCAAAGTCCAGTGATTGGATTTCCTGACAAATCTACTGATTTTACTTTGAGTGTTACGGTTGTAGGTGCTGTTGAATAGTATTCTGTCAGAGTAGTGTTCTGTGTTGGAGATATTGTAATAGAGGAGTTGGTTGTTCCATCACCCCAGTGGTTAAAGACATAGTTTTGATAGTTAGATGACACTACCGTATAAGCACTTCCAGAAGGAATCGTGAATGTCATTGGGGTGTATCCAGTTGCAAGAGTGGTTCCGTTTGATGTATGAAGCTCAACATACATTCCGCTAAATGCAGTTCCAGTAAGGTCTACAGAGTTTACAGTGATTGATAGTTGACTGGTATTTGATGCAGCAGATGTTGTTGCAGATACTATATTGGATGCAGAACCAGTTCCTACAGAATTGATTGCAGAGACGCGATAAGTGTACGATGTACTTGCTGCAAGCCCGGTGTTAGAATATGTCGTGGAGAAGGATGCAGTGTTTGCAACTAACGTAGACCAAGTAGTTCCCGCATCAGAGGATCTCTCAATTTCATAGCCAGTGATTGCAGAGCCACCGTTATTTGCAGGAGCAGTCCAGGATAGATTGATTTGTGATGAAGAGACGACACTTGCTGCAAGTCCTGTTGGTGCTTGTGGTGCAGTTGCTATAGTACCAGTTGTTGCAGATGCAGTGTTGGATACAGGACTTGTGCCAACAGAGTTTATTGCAGACACTCTGTACGAGTATAGCGTACTGGAAGCAAGTCCAGTGTTTGAATAAGTTGTAGATGAAGATGCAGTGTTTGCAACTAACGTAGACCAAGTAGTGCCTGCATTGGTTGATTGTTCGATTTTGTATCCAGTGATTGCAGAGCCACCGTTATTTGCAGCAGTCCAGGATAGATTGATCTGCGATGATGATATCGAAGTTGCAGTCAATCCAGTTGGTTGGGACGGTGCAGTAGGACTGGAAGAACCAGTGTCAAGATCTGCTACCAAAGTGCCAAAGTATGATGGAACTGTATCATATGGGTTAGGCAACACGTCGTTTGTAAGGTAAATGTACCCAACATAGTTTGAAGCACTTGATAAAAATGATGCAGATACTGAATTTACGCCAAATGCTATCATGGAAAAGTTGCTCTTGTCATAGCTTGTGTGCCAGCCCTGTAGTGCAGATAGTAGAGGAAGTCCAGCGTCTTCATAAATCATGAGGTTATCCACAGTTCCAATATAGCTTGGAAGTGTATCTGTGCCTGGATTTCCAACTGTCATTGTATATCCAAGTGATTTTGCATAATTTGTTAAGTCAGAATAGTAGCTTTCTGGGCCTGACCAGTTTGCCATTTCATCAAAGAAGATTCCATCAATACTGTAGAGGCTCTTCCAGGTATCCATTACGGATTTTACAGAGCTTGCAGAGTTTGACGCATATCCTGTTGCATCATATCCAAGCACCACAACTCCAGCATTGTGGAGTTCTTGTATCCCGGACACATAGTTTGAATCACGTGAGCTGCCAGGACCATTGTTTGGGTTTATGATTGCAACTATAGGTACTGATGGATGTGCAATCTTTGCTTGTGCCACAACATCCCATGTGCTGCCAGGATATGTGTACAATGCAATCATCACACCTGTTTGTGTTGCAGCATGTGCTTGGTGTGGTAGAATAGTAAATGGAGATGTGATTACAAATAAAATTGCCAAGAGCCCGATGATTTTTCTAGAAGATTGTTCGGTCATGTTGTACGGTATAAATCCTCTATAGTATAAAAAAAATTGGTAGAAACAATATGTATGCAGGTTCTATTTTAGAACAGTGTAACATAATATTACACCATAACATAGTTACTGTTCATCTATGCTAAAGCAAATAAATTAAGAATCATAGATTCAATCATGAAAAAATCAAATGTACTTGTCACTGCGTCAGGTGGAATAGTGGCACAAGGAATAATAAAATGTCTTAACATTGCAAATAAACAAAAAAAATCAGATACGACATACAAGATAATTGCAACAGACATTAATGCCAAGGCACCTGGCTTGTACCGGGCAGATGAGGGAGTACTTGTTCCACCAGTTACTGCTGCAAATTATCTTAAATATATAATAAAAACATGTATTGAAAAAAAGATCAAGGCAATCTTCATAGGATCTGACGAGGAACTCTTGCCCTTAACTAGGGCAAGCCAAGAGATAGAAAGAAAGACGGGAGCAATCGTACTCTCAAACCCCATAGATGTAATATCAAAGGCAGGAGACAAGTGGAAGACATTTGAGTATTTAAAGGAAAATGGTCTTCCCTGTGCAGATTCAGTACTCCCACAAGACCAGGACAGGTTCCTCAGAGAGCACGGTTTTCCAATAATAGTCAAGCCAAGAGAGGGTCACGGTTCTCTTCATTTCTATATCGTACACAACATCAACGAGCTTGACAGTGCAGAAAATGCAATTCGAAATGCAGGATGGAGACCTTTACTGCAAGAATATCTCAAAGGTGATGATTCGGAATTTACAACAGGTGTAACAATAAGCCATGATGGAAAAGTAATGTCATCAATTGCAATGAATAAGACTCTAAAGAGCGGACAGACCTACAAGGCTTTCATAGACAACTACAAGAGTGTACGAAAATCTGCAGAGCAAGTTGCAGTAAAGATTGGAGCAGTAGGTGCAATAAACATCCAGTCAAAAATGATAAACGGTAAACCAAAGATATTTGAAATCAATGCAAGATTTTCCGCAACATCTCCCCTTAGGGCAGTTGCAGGAATAAATGAACCAGACATTGTATTTCGTAATCTCATACTAGGTGAGAATATCAAAACAAGAGAATACAAAAAACTAGTATGCATGAGATATTGGAATGAAGTGTATGTGCCATATTCTACATATAAAAAAGTCGAGCATGACAGAAAAGTAGAACATTCAGATTCATTTATTCCAGATTATTTTTAGGTTTATCTTGTCACATTAATCTTGCAAATATTATGCTGCTTGCATTTTTCATTACCTTATTTGCATAGATTGTAGATATCATCCCAGCAAATATTGTAGCACCAAGATATGCATACACCAAGTTTTCAAATCCAGAGCTTGCAAGCATCATACCACCAGTTATTACAATTGATGCAGATATCATGACAATGATTGCAAGTAATTTTATTTTATTTGTCAGCATCAAAAGCAGACCATTTGCAGTAAAAAGAGAAAGAAACACGTTTGCAACCGATGCCACCTGAAGAACATGCATGCTGGTTGGCGAAAATTCCACATGAGCCATCACATATGGTGCTGCAACATTTAGAACTGCGGCTGTGACAATAGATGAAAACATGGTAACCAAGAGCAGTTTTTTGTACGTATTTTGTATATACTTGGAAAGCACTCTTGCTTGAGAGACTTTGATCTTGATACTGACATTATTCATGTGCATGTGGATTGGCTCCATCATCACATACTGGATTATAGAGGCAGGAAGTAACACAACTAGTGCAAGGTCGGCACCCGCATGGTATACAGAATTAAAGGCCATTGGCAGTCCAAACCCCTCCCTTACCACCAGTGGATTATAAATCCAGGACAAAATTCGGTCTGCAAACATGGTTACAAGGTAAAAGGTCCCATAAAGTGAGTAGGATGTGACCTCCCATAGCTGGACTGCAAATCTTGATTTTATTGTTTTATCAGTTCTGCTAATCGGATTGTAAAAATGTGGCATATCTGCAGAAATTGTTATAGTGTTGGCCTTGAGCAACTTGTAGTGCTGGTATATTGAAAAAATTGACAGTGCAACAAAAGCAACAACAAGTCCTGCAAAATATCTTGTTATATTATCAGAGATTATGGGATTCCCAAAATAATATACACAAAGCAATGACGCAAATGCAGCAGAGTATGCAACAATCAGATGTGCCAGTTTCTTTAGCGCATATATTATCATGTAGCTTGCACGATGCAATGATATTGTAACTGTACTTATTGCAACAATCGATACAAGATTTACTGGAATATTTTCCACATACCCAATTGCAAATAATGCACATACTGTCACAGACAGGACAGCTCCCACAAGACAGTAACTGCGTTTTTGCAGTCTTTTTACTTCGCCTATGTTTGTCTGTGCATTATAAAATAAAAACAGTCTGTTGAAGACCTGAAGTGTTCCCTCTGTTATGACAAGACCAAGAAAGACTCCACTTACAAATGCAGTTGTGATTTGTATAGGCAGTCCCCATGCCATCCATAATGATACACCAGTGATAAACAATAATGCAAGCGAGCCAAGCCATGGAAAGATCATTCCAATTCCCTCTACCAATCGTTTTTTCAGACTTGGGATCTTCATAGTAAATGATTCTATGAATAGATCCTTGCTTTTTCCCCTTGTCTCATACATGTCAAGAGAATCATAGATGTAGTTTGCAAGTGCATGAAAGTCTGCAAACCCATAATGCATCAGTGTCTCTTTCCTATAACCAAGACATTCTAGTAGTACCACGATATCTGCAGTATTGTTGACGTTTGGTTGTACCTCTATTATAGACCGTGCTACCTTTTGTGCAAATATTCTTGATTCACGCGATGTGTTTTCTAGTTCTGTTGAAAGCAATCTCTTTTACCTCAAATTTTATGTGACAATTTCCGGTGCAAGTTTTGATCTGATGTGTTGTACAACATCTGACAGGCCCTCAGAGAGCGTAATCTTTGGTGCAAACCCAATAGAATCTACAATTTTTTGGGCATTTGCCAAGCCAAACTTGACATCACCTGGCCTTGGAGGGCCAAATTTGTGTTCAACATCCATTGTACCTGTGACAGATTTTACAGTCATGAGTAGATCCAGTATACTTGTTGCACGACCTGTTGCCACATTGAACATTTCACCTGCAGCATTTTTGGATTGCATTGCAAGCATGTTTGCCTGCACGATATCTTTTACATGTATGAAATCCCTTGTCTGCAAACCATCTCCAAATATTGTAGGAATTTGCCTGTTCATCAGTTGATTTACAAAAATTGTAATCACTCCGCTATAGTCATTTAGTTTCTGTCGCGCCCCAAAGACGTTAAAGTATCGTAATGCCACAGTTTCAAGTCCATAAGTATGATAATACGCAGAGAGATAGTCCTCAACTGCAAGCTTTGTCGCACCATATGGCGAGTATGGCCTGCAGACCTGTTGCTCAGAGGCCTTGCCCTTGAGGATACCATACACTGCAGCAGATGATGCAAAGACCAATCTTGGAATTTTGTGCTCCACACAGAAATTCATTATCTCAAGTGACATGTTTACATTGACATCATGGACTACCATTGGTTCAGTAATAGAGCGCGTTATGCTTGCAATTGCAGCCTCGTGAAATACAACGTCGATTCCAGAAATACCTTCCATCACTTTTCCGATGTTTTTTGCGTCTCCTATTGTAACATGCAGAAGTTCATTTCCGTCATGATGTTTTAGATTTTCAATCGAGCCAGTACTGAGGTTGTCAATTACATATGTCTCAATTTTTCTTTTTAGCAGTTCGTCTACAATGTGGCTCCCAATAAATCCCGCACCACCAGTAACCAATACTTTTTTTGGATCTGTCATTGTAGAATTACCCCACAGGATTGAGCGTTACAATTTTTCTTGGCGTGTGTAAGATTTTCATATTCTTTTTTAAAGCTCTCCACACATTTTTCTAGTGTAAAGTTATCATGTACTTTTTTTATTGCTGCTTTTTCAAATTGATGCCGCAGGTTATCGTCTGTCAATAATTTTACCATTCCTTGAGCAAGATCGTGTGGCCTTCTGCTTCTTACAAGTAATCCACAACCATCTAGCGCTTCGCGCACTCCTCCCACATCAGATGCGATTACTGCCTTTCCGCATGCCATTGCCTCAATAATTGTAAACGGAAATCCTTCAGTGATGCTGCTGATTGCAATGATATCTGCAGCATTGTACACTTTTTCTGGTTCTTTTGTGCCGCCCATGAATTTTACATTGTCTTCTAGTTTCAGATCTTGTACAGTTTTCAAGCACCGAAGTGAATAGTCAAGATCACTTGATGTGCCATAAATCAGGCACAAGATATCAGGAATTTTTTCTCTTGCATAGTTTATGGCCTGGATTAGGCATACAATATCCTTGAAGACATCAACGCGTGCAACAGTAACAACCGTTGGCCTATTGTTTTCCCGTGTAACTTGCATTGGCTTGAACCGTGTTGTGTTTACCCCATTGTAGATTACCTTTATTTTGGACGGGTCAGCCCCCAGGCTTTTCTCCCAGTTTTTGTTTGCCTCACATACAGGGGTGATGACGTCTGCAATCGAATACACAACACGTACAATGTTATGAGAAAAGACCTTCCAGAATATTTTTGACGGCTCGTCAAACAGATATGCGTTATAATACAAGAGCAATTCTCGAAACGCAACACCATGTTCTGTTATTATCACAGGACAGTTGCTCTCCTTTTTTGCATACACTGCAACAAGTGACGGTAGCCACGCAAGCGAGCAATGGATGACATCGACTTTGGGCACTTCAATTGAAAGTAGTTGTATGTTTCTCTGGATCAATTGAAAAGCTGTTAATGCTTCCTTGAATGTCATACTGCGGTACATGGGATCTGCGTCAAGCAGTTCGATGAAGATATCCCATGTCAGTGGATCTTCAAGACATTTTTTTGCATCATACTGTACAAGTAAGTCATGCAGTTTGATGACAAGATCTGCAAGCACCTGAGTATTGCAACGATCAGATAGTACAGACTTCATAAATTCACGATAAAGAGGCATGAATTTTTCTTGGATAACATGTTGTGTAGTTTTAAGAATTCTTGCTTGCAAGAGATTGTCTCGTTTACAAAATTCTTCATAGCGTGTAGCTCCAAAGATTGGAACTTCAATTACCGTTGTTACATTTTTTGGAATGGCATAGACACCATTGCTGTTAGGGTTTGAAAGTTGGTTTATGACTACAAATTCATAATCTTGCATAGAATCAATGAGTGTCTTTGTCCATGTGTAAACTCCACCTGTTGCAAAGTTTGGGTAACAGTCCCAGTTTATTATCAAAACTTTTTTCATTTGCGCTCCTCTGAAATTTTATTCAAAATTCTCTGAAAGATATGCGGGTTTGATTTCTCATCGGATGTCGATGCAAGATCATGTAGGAAATTCTTGATTGCATTGTCAACGTCTGCAGAGACCTGCATGTTAGAGGTATGCACACCAGACTGTGGTGCCTTGTCTGATTTTCTTATCCTCAGAGACTCCATGGCTTGCTCCTCGCCAAAAAATGGGTTTATCTTTCTTGAGAGGGAGACATATTTTTCATATATGCTTTGTGCCTTGTTGTTCTCGCATGCCAGATTATAGAACTCATAGGCCTCCTGGTATGACCATAGTGCCTCTCTGACAGAGTTTCCTATCACATGAACTGCATTGTCCTCGTACAAAGCAGCAGTCTGTAAGTATAGTTGTCGTGCTCCTGCCAAGTTGCCATCCATTGCAAGGCAATCTGCAGCACAGGAGCAGCTAAGTGCAGCCCTCACAAAAGAATTCTGCTTTATGCACTCTGACGAGTCTTTTAGATAAAAGATAAACGCCTTGAGATAGTCTCCCTCATCCTCCATTTTTATGGCATTGAGCCACAGATTAGATTCATTTGTAATCCTATCCATCCATGTCTCAAGTTTTTTCAATCCATTGAAACTTCAATATCGTATTTTTTAAGATAGAAGTAATTTTTTACAGGTAAAATCTTGTAGTGAAAAGTTCTAGAATGACATGATGAGAAAGTTTTCGTCAATGTATTTAACACATAAAGAGAGTCATAATTGGAATGTGTTCCATCATAGGTTACCGCGGTGACATTTCTGCAACAAAGATTCTTGTAAGTGGATTAAAGCGCATGGAGTACAGGGGGTATGACAGTGTTGGTGTTGCGACTTTTGCAGACAGTCAGATCAGCATAAAAAAAGGAGTGGGAAGGGTAGAGCAAGTAAACAACAGAGCAAACTTGCAGACACTTCCAGGCAACATAGGAATAGGACACACACGATGGGCAACACATGGAGGAGTAAACGAAGTCAATGCTCATCCACATCTATCCAGTTCTGGAAAAATTGCAATCGTACACAATGGGATAATTGACAATTACAAGGAACTAAAAGAAATTCTCCAAGACAGGAAATATTTTTTCAAGAGCGAAACTGACAGTGAAATCATTGCAAATCTTTTGCAGTACCATTTTGATATCACACAAGATGTCAAGACATCAATGATCAAAACTGTAAACGAATTGAAAGGAGATTACTCATTTGTTGCAGTATTTTCAGATGGTACACTTGCTGCAGCCAGGTTTCATGAACCTCTCATAATAGGGGTTGGAAAAAGTGGATATTTTATTTCAAGCGATGTCTTGGGATTCATAGAGCACACAGATGAGGCAATATACCCGGACAACGGAGAGATCGTAATAATCAATTTTGCGGGAATTGAATTGTTTGATTTTACAGGTGGCCCAGTAATGCACCAAGTTACAAAAATATCAAAAGAGTTTGCAGATGCATACAAGGGTGATTACGCACATTTTACATTAAAAGAGATCTTTGAGCAACCCCTTGCAATATTGAAGGCAGGGGAAAATACAAGACAAGAGATGGAATCATTTGCAAACACCATAAAGAATGCAAGACAATTGTACATCACAGGCAGTGGCACAAGCTATAACGCAGCACTTGTTGCAAAGCATTTGTTCCTAAAATATGGCAAAAAAAAGATAGAGACAATAATTTCAAGCGAGGCAAGGTTTTATCCAGATTATTTTGACGCGCAGTCTATCCTCATAGCACTATCCCAAAGCGGCGAGAGTGCAGATGTAATGGAGGCAGTAAAGATCGCAAAGGGTAACGGAGGAGAGATATTTTCAATTGTAAATACAATGACCTCGTCACTTGCACAAATTTCATCCATTACAGTTGGCTTGAACTGCGGTCCAGAGATAGGGGTTGCTGCAACCAAGAGTTTTACTTCCCAGCTGTCAGTCATCTATAAAATTGCAGACATGGTGTGCAACGAACAGCTAAGATTTGACCCAGAAAAAACATCTTCTGCCATGAAAAAAACATTAGAGTCTAGATCAAGAATTCAAAAGGTTGCGCGTGTACTCAAACATGCATCTGACATTTACATAATTGGAAGGGGCATACATTATCCAATTGCGCTAGAGGCAGCACTGAAATTAAAAGAATTGACATACATACATGCAGAGGGCCTGCCAGGGGGGGAACTAAAACATGGGCCGCTTGCCCTGATGGATTCAAATTCTTTTGTAATTGTAATAAATCCCAATGATTCAACGTATGGCGACACACTAACTTCTGCAAGAGAAATAAAGGCAAGGGGTGCCAGGATAATTGGCATCTCAGACATTTCAAGTGATGTGTATGATCACTGGATTGAGATACCAAGTATCAACGAATCCACATATCCATTTGTCGAGATTGTTCCAATACAGCTTCTTGCATATTATGCAGCGCTAGAAAATGAAACAGACCCTGACTATCCAAGAAACTTGGCAAAATCAGTAACAGTCAAGTAAAACTAGCCCACCTACAAGCAATAAACAAATCTTATAGAACATTTTGAGCAAATCAAGATAACACAGAACAGGCAAGTTAGATATGATGTTCAAGATAGAACTAATTTCAGAAAAATCAAAGATAACATCAAAGAAATTAACCGCATCGGATTTCAAAGGAGGTGTAAAGTATTCATACAATTGAGCCTTCCATGGCAGAGCATGTCAATTTTCACACTCCAACATGTACAGAATGTAAAAAGGCAATACATTTTGACACAGGTGACATAATCAATGGCAGCAAGTGGTATCACAGTGCCTGCTGGAATATATCAGAAAAGAAACAACAGATTCTCTGCCAGAACTAATCTGTAATTTCAGACATTTTGTCTCACATAATTCAGCTTGGCCGATATTATCATATATCAGCCAAGTCAAATATCAATAAATGCGGAATTTAGCAAATAATCAAAATTTCACAAACGGAAATATACCTGCTGATCTGGTAAATTTTCTCAGGCAGGACACATATTCATTAATAATAAAGGGATATGCTGGAACAGGCAAGACTACTCTGGCACTTACAATCTTAAATGAAATGCAGATAAAGGCAAACTGCCTGTACATCTCTACCAGGATATCTCCTGATCAACTCTTCTTGTACTATCCATGGCTTGAAGAATCATTTGGCGGTTCAAGGAAAACAAAACTAACAGAGATTGCAGAAAGCGGAGATGGTTCTCTTGTCTTTGTTGATGCAAGACTTGATGAACCTGGTTCTCTTTTTGAGCGTATTACAAATGAGTTAATGGATGTCAAGGCACCAACAATTATTATTGACACATGGGACGCAATAGGATTTTTCATGGATAAAGAAGCATTGATGAATAACGCAAGGGTTTTGCAAACATGGAGGGAGAGAGCTGGTGCAAAAATAATTTTTGTTACCGAATCTCCAGAAGACACTACATTTGATTTTCTTGCAGACGGCGTAATAGAATTAAAACAAACATACCACAACAATAGAAAAGTAAGGGAAATATTTTTGTCAAAATTGCGCGGATCCAGAATAAACTCGCCATCATGCATTTTCTCGTTAAATGATGGAATATTTCGAAGCTATGAGCATTATGATCCAAAAAACTTTACAAATATTGCAATTTCAAAAGAGCATGCCAGATCAATAGATCAAAATACGAGTCCAGATAATTCCCACATTCCATCAGGATATGAAGAATTAGACAAGTTGTGTGGGGGAGGATTTCCAACTAACGGGATAATCACGCTAGAACTTGATACACATGTAAACACCAGGGTTGCAATGGCATTTCTCAATAAGATAATTGCAGGATTCATGCACCGAGGCAATCCAGTCCTGTTCCAGCCATTTGAAGGAGTCGAGTCAGAGCACATAAACCAATTTCTAAAGCCACAGCCAGGGCTAAAATCAAAGGGCTCAATTGAGATACTATCAAACAAAAACAAGGCAAGAATTGCAGAATACCTGACCAGTCCCAAATACAATGAAAATAAGAAAAAACTACAACACTTTCAGAATACAGTAAACAGGCTCAAAACTAGACATAAGAAAGGATTGTTGAGCATAATAGGCTCTGACATGGCACAGGGGCTATCAAATGTAGAAAATGGAAGACATGGAATTGAGAGTCTTGTTTCTTTTATAAAAGCAAATTCCACACTGTCAATATTTGTTCTCCGACAGTCAAAAGATGACTTGTTAGAATACCTGTCCGAAATTTCAGACATACATTTGAAGATACTTGAAATAAATGGTTCCTTGTTTTTGCAATCAGAGATGCCATGGTCACATCTTTATGCAATTGTTTCAAGAAACTATACAACACATAATGAAATCTCAATAGAACCCATAGTGTAACAGATACGGAACATTTTGCCCGATTTTATACACTGGAAAAAATAGAAGAATCTTCCATACTCCTTAAATCAACTATAGAAGAATCAACCTTACTTGCAAGTGGAAAAATATAACACAGATCACAACATTGGACAAAAAAATCAAGACATGCAACGTGAAGAACTTGAAAAATATTTCACAGTGCAGACCCAAACAGAGTTTACAAGCATGGCAGGCCACGAAATGAAGACTTCGATACAAGCAATATTGACATACTCTGAGCTTTTGCAAAACAAGCATGATAAATCAAGAGAAGAATACATCAAGGCAATATTGAGAAACGCACAACGACTCAAGATGCTCTCAGACAACCTTACAGATTTTGCCAAAATTGATTCACACATGATGAAACTAAAAAAAGAACAATTCGATATCGCTGCACTAGTTGTAACTTTGGTCAAAGACTTTGAGAGGATGAACAAATACAATGAATCAAAGATCAAGATTACAGTCCAGCCGCTAAAGCAAGTTTTTGTCAATGCAGACGCACAAAAGATCACTCAAATCATTTTGAATCTATTAGATAACGCAGTCAAGTGTACATCACACGGTAAGATATCAATCAAATTAGAGCAAGATGAAAATTATGTACAGGTAACAATGACTGACACAGGATCCGGAATAGACGACAAAATAAAACTGGATTTATTTAATAAATTTACCACATCATCGTGCAGTGGCACAGGATTAGGGCTATACATTTGCAAAAATATCATAGAGGCTCATGGTGGGAGGATCTGGGCAAAAAATAACAAGTGCAAAAATGGAGCAACGTTCAGTTTTATCATTCCATCACACCAGACGCATTACAATCTATATTCTACTAAATTTTTAAATTCAAGAATAAAGGTGTAAGATAATGAAGAAAATTTTAGTCGTGGATGATGAACCAGATATTACAGCATCTATAAAAAATGGATTGCAAAGAAAGGGGTTTGATGTCGACGTATACAATGACCCAACAGATGCATTGTCAAACTTCAAACCAAACACCTACGATTTACTCCTGATTGACATCAGGATGCCAAAGATGAACGGCTTTGAGCTGTATCGCGAAGTAAAAAAGAAGAGCAATGACGTCAGAATCTGTTTTTTCACAGCCTTTGAAGTTTATTATGATGAATTCAGAAAGATGTTTCCAAATCTTGAAGTCAAATGCTTCATCAGAAAACCAATTACTATCAATGATCTAGTGACTCACATAAATTCTGAACTGGAAAAATAATTCAGGGCATACGAATCATTGTTTTATTGGAGTAATGGAGGCCTGTTTTACTTCGTCTGCAAAAAATGGCGGTAAAGTGCTGTAGGAATCACCATAAACATATACAGTCCCGATTCCTTTTGACGCCACCTCTGTTAATTTTGACACCATCTCATCATGTGATGTGACATTTCCAAGTATGACACTTAATTTTGCAGGAGGAAGTTCTTCGTTTATTAAAATATGTGGTGACTTGTCAGATTCGATTTCATGGATATTTGCAATATCAGTACTGCCGCTTGTTATGTATCTATCAACTTGTGGAAAGTTGTATCCAGGATTTATGTAGACAATACCGCCCATACTGTGCACATGATCTGAGAATTGCTTAAAGTTCTTCAGGTTGTCAGTACTGCTTTCATTATCAAAAAATATTCCATCAGTAGGCACTGGAGACTTCATGTAATAGTCAATGTTTGCAATACTCTCTGAAGTATTGAAGACATACCCTAGTGTCTTGATTCCCCGGTGTTTTAGATTTGAAATTATTCTCTGCCAGTCTTCTGATAACGAGTCACCACACGGACCACTACACGGATTGATTATCACATACTTTATTGTATCAGGATACTTATCAGCTGCTTCATAGATCTTGTTCCATTGAGAATCATAAGGATCAAAATATGGAACAACAATCATCTTTACAGTCTGGTTTTCTGTCATGTTTGCCATGGCATTTTCATGCATATTATTTCCCTGAGCCAATATAGAAAAAAGCAAGACAAGGGACAAGATAGATACAATAAATACTGCAGCAAAAACTTTTTTCAATCACATGAATAGTTATTTTGGTATTTTAAATAACGATAACTAACATTTTGCCATAAAACAAGATTTGTTTTCTTGTAAAAATCATCATTTAGGAAAATACGTTTGTAAAATAGAACAATGTATCATACTATTTTATATATAAGAATTCAACAGTACAGTAGTCTAGAGTATGTCACAACAACAAATGTACAGACCAATGCTAAACATCTATGATCTAGTTGATCGTGTCTTAGACAAAGGCCTGGTTATTGATGCAAACCTTTCAGTTTCACTAGTAGGCATAGAGATTCTGGTTATAAGGGCAAGAATAGTAGTATCAGGTATTGATACATTCCTAAGATATGCATCTGCACTGGGACTTGCTGCACCACCTGGATTGCCTCAAAAATAAGAGAACTGATCTAAATTGGCAGTATGTCTAGTATGCGGTAAATTTGATGATGTAGATCTTAAGAAAGCAATGAGCGGAGGCTGGGTCTTTATGAGATGTCCAGAGTGTCACAGGGGCACACCGTTGGACATAATCATGGCACACCTGGCAAAAACCATCACAGAGCAATACATCGATGGATTCTGTCCGCGTCACTGGTTCAAAGATAGTGGAATATGCGGTTATTGCAAGATTAGAAGAGAAGGCGTACACGAGGATGTCGCTTAGTCAGCGCCAGTTCACACCAGGACAGCTTACCATAGTAGACCTGGTAGACAGAATTTTGGACAAAGGTGTAGTAATCACAGGTGACATTACAATTTCAATTGTCGGTGTAGATTTGCTTTCCTTGAAGATAAATCTAGTAATAGCATCCCTTGAGACAGCAAAACGATACGGCATAAAGCTGCCATGGGAGAAATGGGAGAAAGAACAAAAACGCATACCTCAAAAGATTACGCCGCAAAAAAGCGTCAAGAGGTAGGCATTATAATGAAACAAAAGATCAGCAGATCAAAAAAGGTAACTGTTCAGCAGATAAATCTAGACGGCAAGAACCTGCAGAAGGGACTTGCAAAGCTTGTACTAGTTGTAATTGAATTGCTCAGGCAAGTTTTAGAAAGACAAGCACAGAGAAGAATCTCATCAGGTACACTTACCAGAGAAGAGGTAGAAAGACTTGGACTTGCTTTCATGCAGATAAAGCAGACAATAACTGACATATCAGAGCAGTTTGGATTCGCACCCCAAGAGTTTGACATTAGACTAAACCAGACACATAACAAGTTAACAGGAACATCATCAAGTGCAACACTTGTAGATGTAGTTGACCACCTGTTAAACAAAGGAGTTTTGCTTGGAGGCCAGGTAAAAATTTCTGTTGCAGACATTGACTTGGTCATACTTGACCTTCTTGGAGTCTTGTCTGCAGTACATGGCGTCAAGGCAACCAAGAGGAGAAACATTTCAAAATGAAGACTGTAGGCAAGTATGTTTATTGCATAATGGACGGAGGCGGAAAAAGTCAGAATTTTGGAAAAATTGGCCTTGAGAACAACGAAGTGTACACCATATTCCATAGAGATATTAGCGCAGTTGTAAGCAAGATTACATTCAAGGAAATGCAGCCAGACGTTGACAGCATTATAACACACCAAAAGGTTGTAGAAAATTCTAGAAGCATTGGTACTACACTCCCAGTAAGATTTGGCATAATGTTCAAGACAGATGAGGGTGTAAAGCAGCTCCTAGTCAAATCGTATAATGATTTTAGATCAAAGATGAACAAGTTGCATGGAAAAGAAGAGTTTGGAATCAAGGTAATTATAGAAAAAGAAGGCATGGAGAAGATCAAGAGTACAATAATTGAGAATTCAAAGGATGTCAAGAAAATGAAAAAAGAAATTTCCAAGTCTGGCAAGGGTGAGTCATATTTTATAAAAATGAGAATGGATGAGTCAATTAAAAATGAAACACTTCAGAAAATAAATGAAATAACAAGTCAGATTCACAGCGAGATTGCAGATATTGTTCATGAGAGTGCAATTCTAAAATCAGACCTGCAGGAGATTGTCCTCAATACAGCATACCTTGTAGATAAAAACAACATAACAAAATTCAATCAAAGCATAGAAAAAATCAAGACCCGATACAAAAAACACGGACTAGTAATTCACCAGAGCGGACCATGGGCACCATACTCATTTTGTTGAGGCATATGGCATGTTGATAACGTTTTTGATAATGAAATTGACGTTTGGTGCAATTTTGAACGAATGTAACCGCATGGCATTAGAAGCAGACAAGGCAGAGCGCTCAAGATGGATAAAGACGAGATTGATAAGGCTGCGAACTGATTATGAAAAAGGGATCATCGACGAGAAGGCATATGCGGCAGGCGAGGAAGAAATTCTAAAAGATTTGCGCAATGGAGCTAACAAGACATGAGCAGTCCTTATGATGAAAACGACAGAGCTATAATGCATGCACTTCAGGTAAAAAAAATCCAGAGTCACATAAAAGAACAAGTAGAAAAGGTAAAGATGGATGCATTTACTGCGCGTGAAGAACTCATACAAAAGAGAGCCGAAAAAATAGAGCAGGTAAGACAAAAGCTAAACGATACAACATTGTCCATAGTCAAAAAGCACGAGTTGATAAAAGACAGGCTAAATCAAGAGGCAGTATTCAGGGAAGCAAACATCCGTGTAAATAGGGGGCTTGAAGCGCTGGAAAAATTCATCCAGATTCTTCGTGACACTGAAATGGAAGATGAGATGCTCAAAAAAGCAATTCGCGATCCTATAATATCAAGTACTGCCAAGTCAGAGGCAAGAAAGATCATTACTTCAGAGTTTTTCAAATCAGTTCAAAAACAGCTAGTTATGCAAACAGAGTTTATCAACATTGCAGCACATGAGCTTCGTACACCAATCATGCCAATATTGGTAAATGTCGAACTACTCACAGAGAAACTTGGTAGTGACAATGATGAAATCAAAATAATTGTACGAAACGCAAAAAGACTGCACCGCCTCACTGACAACATTCTAAGTGTGACAAGAATAGAAAGCAAGTCACTTACCCTAAAAAAAGAAGTGTTTGACATCAATTCACTCATCGAAAATGTTGTAAAAGATGAGGAAGCGCACATAGAAAACAAAGGTGTAAACATCAGCATCAAAAAAAACAGTCAGCCAATCGAGGTAGAAGCAGATCGCGACAGAATTGCCCAAGTGGTATCCAATTTAGTGCACAATGCAATCAAGTTTACAAAAGCCGGCACAATAGAAGTGTCATCACGAGTCAAGGGCACAAATGTCATAATAGATATAAAAGACAATGGTCCAGGCATAGATCATCAGATAATGCCGTTGCTATTTACAAAATTTGTCACAAAGTCTGACAGAGGAACAGGATTGGGGCTATACATTTGCAAAAACATCATAGAATCTCATGATGGAGAGATTGGTGCTGAAAACAGTCCAGATGGAACTGGTGCCATTTTTTCATTCAGCCTGCCAATAAAAAAATAGTTTCCCAACTAAGTAAATCATGTACATCACCAGAAATTAAAATTCTGTACATATTACGTTTGAAAACATTTGCCTAGCTTGTACTAGTTCCAGAAGTTGGACCTGCAGAGACTCCAAGAGGTGTGTGACTTTTAGATATTGAGAAACTTGTCTTTGTTCCATCAATTGTAACTTTTGACTCACCCCATTTTTGTCCAGTATCAGGATCCACTAGCCGGAGTACATAATCACCCACCTTGAGGTTTGAGAAATTTGCCTCTCCATGATAATCAATTTTTGATTCAGATATCAGGTTGTTATTATTATCCAAAAGATCTACTGCAAAGCTACTATTTCTTGCAGACAAGAGCTTTGATTTCTCATCGTATGCTTTTACCGTAACGAGGCTGTCCACCATTGGCGGCCATGGTGTGATTATCTTTATTTCCCTTCCAACGCCAGGATACAGAAATACTGGCCAGTAAGAATATGACATGTGTTGACCAATTTTTACATCTACGGTATAATGGTCATTATTCATGATAGTAGGCTCTAGCCAGAAACGCAATGTTTGCCCATGAATGTCAGTAAAGTCCATGCCCCAGGTCTTGTTATTCTGATCTTTTATGTATACAATGGAATTGTCAATAGGAGTTACACCATCATTGTAAAACACGTTAGGACGCATGCCTCCAGGAGGAGACAGATGAAGAATCAAATTCTTGTGAACCGGATTTTGTCCAGTCTGATCAAGTCTTACATATTCAATATCAGCACACATACCATTTGCATAGACTTCGATTTTGTATGTGTGTCCAAGAGGTAGAGAATCAATATCAAATGGATTGTCAGATATGGAATCTATATTTCTGTAAACTAGCTGGTTTGCATCTTGGTAAATCTTCAGGGACACACCATAGGTGTATGCCCTATCCCCAGTAGCATAAGAGACAGTGGCAGAGACAGAACCAGTGTTAGACAGCACATTTGGTTTTGATGCAGGATAGGTATAGTTCTGCGATACAGGTTTTTGTGCTCCAGTCAAAGTTTTGTTCACAGATATTGTTTGATTTGTTCCATAGTATGCAGTAAGAGTAAGATTCCCAGTGGGAACAATTGTTCTTGTATTACTTTTTGTTCCATCATCCCAGTGATCTAGGGTATAATTCTGAAAGTTTGACACGGTTACAGTATAATTATTTCCAGGAATAGCATCAAACGTAAATGGTGTGAATCCAGAACTAGTATTTTTTCCAAATGTAACCACAGTCCAAAGTCCAACTAGTGGTTTACCTGTAACAGTTGTTGCATTCACAGTTACAAAGGAAGTGTTGATTTTTTGCTCATCAAGTATTTGCATCACAGAATCAATGTGTCCTGGAAGAGAGTTGAACGGATTAGGAAGTGTAGAGTTTGAGATGTACATGTATTGCACAAGATTTGTCATGTTTTTGATATAGGTTGCATCAGTGGCATTTACACCATATGCAATAAAGGAAAAATTTGACTTGGTAAAGTTTTTGTGCCAGCCTTCAAACGATGACACGGGTGGAAGTGACGGATTGTCATAGAGTACCAAATTATTTACAGTTCCAATGTATGAAGGTAAGGTATCCACTCCAGGATTTCCAACAGTATAGTTTAGTCCAACAGACTTGGAATAGTTTGTCAGACTTGCGTAAAACGTCTCGTTTCCCTTTACGTTTGACATTTGATCAAAAAATATACCGTCTACATGGTACCAATTTTTGTAATCATCAATATAGCTTGTAATGGCACCATATCCAATATTTGCAGTATAGATATATCCAATCACCTTGATTCCAGAAGACTGGAGTTTTTGCACGCCGTATAGATAGTTTGTATCCTTTGTCCCGGGGCCGCTATCAGGGTTTATGATTGCAACAATTGGAACCGATGGATGACTTGTTTTTTCTTTTACAAGGGCATCCCAATAACTTCCAGGATAGCTGTAAAGTGGAACAATCAACCCGGTTTTTGACAGGCCATACACATCATGTGATGAGCCAAGTGACCAGCACAGTACAGAAACAAGCACAGTTAGGACAAAAAATGAGGTTTTCTTGCTGAACATAGAATCATTCAAGGTACATTTACACTCCCAAATTAATGGGGTTCCAAGTTTCTTGTGTCCCATACTTTAGCGTCGCAAAAAGAATTATCATCACATGCATAGAAAATATTCAAGTTTACAAGATATCATCATATGCACAAAAATTTCTAGAACAATCATCCTGTGTGAAAATGTAACAATGTTCTAGAAGATTTCATCCAATTGCTTTTATAAGAATACTCCTCAGTGTTGACATGAAGTATCGTAGCCGTACAGAGATAATTTCAATGATTCTTGATTCAGTTACAGTAGGCACTACAAAAACCAAGATAATGTACAAGGCATACCTTTCATACACCCAATTGAAAGAATATCTTTCACTCTTAGAAGGAAGTGGTATGATAGGATATGAGGAAGGAACTCAGATATACAGAATAACAGACAAGGGCAGAAAATTCCTGAAATTATCCATTGAGATTGATGACATGGTCTCATCCAAACCAGAAGAGACTTTGGCAGAAATAACAATCTAAAATATTTTTTTATATTTAATTTTTCACAGATGACATATTATTTTAAAATTAATTATACGAATATACGTCTCCACCAAACATGTTGACCACGTTTGCAGTGGATGCTATCACATTATTTGCCGAGTCATACACCTTTATGTTTGCAGCCAACGGATAGTGGTACTGTCCAACCGATATGGTCGCAGTCCCTGAATTTACTGCACCTGATGCAATTACAGTTCCAGCCGGACTGACTAGATCCACTCGTGCAGCATTTGCAGGATTGTTTGTAACCTTGATGTTCTCATCAGTTGTGGAGTAATAGTCCTTGTAGGTGCCATAGAGCATCTGTCCTGCATATGATGTCTGTGGTTCAAGAAATGCAATGAATGGTCCTGGCATCTGGAGGTTTAGAGTGCTATTCTCATACACCTTTACACCGTCCAGATAGACCTTGAGATAGTTGCTGCCATTTGTTATTATGGTACAGTCTCGCGTTAGTGGTTGGTTTGGACTTGGGTCGTACCATAATAGATTAAAATTTGTAGCTCCGTTGACACCTCCAGTTGCAGATACTATTGCCCATTCAGTACCTGCAGTGCCTGTATCTGCAAAGCATGTCACATAGTTAACATTCTGAGTCGAGGTTTGGATATACAGTCCGTTTTCATAAAAATCATTAGTGGTAGGTACTGATTCTACAGGAGTGGTCACAACTGCATGGAACAGAACGGCATTTGAGCTTGGTGCCACGCCATAAAATCCAGTCCAGTTTCCGTCGTTAGCAGCTTGGACACCAATGTGGAACCCTTGAGGATCACGCGATATGTCATATGGCGTGTTGTTGACTGTGGCGCTTCCACCATAGTGCCAGAATTGTTGGTTTGCAAGAAGCTGATCCTTTGTCATGGTCTCATTTATCAACGAGTCTGACACCACAAGACCTGGCTGTACAAGTGTTACAGAATGTACCTGGACAAATGTTGTGGCTGTTGAAGTGTTAGATGGGGAGCTAGTGCCAACAGAGTTTATCGCAGATACTCGGTATGTGTACGTTGTATTTGAAACAAGACTGGTGTCAGAAAATGTTGTTGCAGTAGACCCAGTGTTGGATGATATTGTACTCCATGTAGTTCCACTGTCTGATGATCTCTCAATTGTATACCCTGTTATTGCAGAACCTCCGTTATTTGCAGGTGCAGTCCAAGATAGATTGATTTGAGATGACGATGTTGCAGTTGCAGCAAGACCTGTAGGAGGTTGTGGTGCAGTTATTGCCACACTAGTTGTAGCAGACGCGATATTTGATGGAGAGCTGTTACCTACGGAATTGATTGCAGATACTCGGTATGTGTAGGTAGTGCTTGGAGCAAGTCCGGTATTAGAATAAGTTGTTGCAGTACTACCAGTGTTAGACACTAAAACGCTCCACGTAGAACCAGCATTAGTTGATCTTTCTATTTTGTATCCTGTTATTGCAGAACCACCGTTATTGCTTGGAGCATTCCAATTCAGAGTTATTTGTGAAGACGAATCAGCAGTAGCACCAAGTCCAGTAGGGGGTTGTGGTACAGTTACTGGCGTTAATGTAGTAGCAGTAGCAGTGTTTGAAGGAGGACTGGTTACAAGAATTGTGATTGCATATACTCGATATGCATAGCTTGTACTTGGAGACAGTCCAGTATCAGAGTATACAGTAGATGCAGAGCCCGTATTTGGTACAATGATGCTCCAAGATCCCCCGTTTGTAGAACGCTGAATCTCATATCCAGTTACAACAAGACCGCCCAAGTCAGACGGAGCATTCCAGTACAGGTTAATTTGTGAAGTTGATACTGCAAATGCAGAAAGATTTGTCGGAGGTTGCAATATGATTGGCAATGACAGGGCGTTTGCAACAGAACCTAGAGAAGAAAACATCAATAACGAAGAAAACATTATACTATAAAATATCGCATATTTTCTTTTCATATGTTTCAAGTAATTTAATGAGTTATCCCAGTATGCATAAAAAATACTAGAAGGACATTACATGTTTTCGTTACATAATAATCAAGTAACAAAATATTTGCAATACAAATCACAGCATAATACAAAAAGGAACTATATAGTGAAAAAATAAGAGTTTTTTCCAGCACGCAAGTTTATTCTACTTTTTGGCAGGCGGCATTACAGGCGGAATTGTTGAATCGTGTTTGTCATGCATTTTTGTTGGAAATGGAATTAGATTTCCAGGTATTGGGCTTGGACCATGCTTGTTGAAGGCCAGTGCGTCATTTATCATCAGAGGCACCATTAGTACTAGAAATATTACCATGCAAAAAACAAGCATGTGTTGTTTGTTCATATACCAAGATATGACGTGATTGTTATTTGACTTTGCAATAAAGTTACCATAACAATCTTCTGACAAGATGAATTATTACAACACCACAATTAAACTCAAATGTTTCTAAAATACAATCAAATCACACCATGTCATATGATATGCAAAGATACAATTTTCTAGAAAAATATTACATGACACATTAAGCAAATGAAGACCATCATACATCATAATGTCAGATACACAACAATTTGTCAAATCACAAAAACTGCATACATATGACAAGGTAAGAGAGGCACTAGTGCACACAGTCCTTGAAAAAACTCTGCATAGTGCAGGAATTTACCAGACCATAACATCAGAGATTGAGAGAACATACAACTGTAGTCTGTATGATTGTTATGAACATCCAGAATATTTCAGTTCCATACTAGAAAACAAACACCGTGAAATGTATGATCTTGTTACAGGTGCAATTAACAAACAACTAGAAATGTTCTCTCATGAAAAACCCATTGCAAGGTTTTTGCAGGCTATTAGTTCCTAGTTTCAAAAAACTTTGCCATATCACATTTAGAGAACAATGTTTTTTTCAAGTCAAGATACGATCAATTCAGAACAAAATTACAGAAAAAATGTTCAGGAATTTCTAAGCAAATTCAGATAACACTTGAGATACATCAAAGGACAATGAATCCAAGTTGTGATATTTGTTGGGAAGACATAGAGGATGTAGATATGGATATTGAATTTGGTTCAAATGATAGTACCATTTGTTCCAAGTGTCAATCCGAATCCGGAGATCTATGACATCTAGTGTCTGCAGCATCAAATATATACATAAAAAAATCAAGATACAAAATTTTTCAACTACCAGTCTTGTCTTGCTGGTATTATTTTCATCATATATGGAATCAATTCCATGGATTCATGCAGATTCAACAGGAACCACAAACTCCACCATACAGAGTTTCAGCAATTTTACATGTGCCAAAGGAATAGGCAATGTAATGCTTACAGGACAATATACAAACGGAGATACACCTTACAGGGTGATTTTTTTGAAGATGTTTTTACTTGACGAAAACGGGCACACCATAGCAACTGGCAATGGAAACATACCAGACATAGGTGCACATGAGACAAAGACATTTGATGCAATAACAAGGTTTAGCGGTAACTTTTCCTCATGTACAGTACAGATAGATAACGCAATCCCAAAATAGTTCAAGACCGAAACTTGGAAAATTATCACACGTAACAAAATATTCAGGAATAATGAAACTAGAAGACAAGTACATGTAATTTCTACGATTTATTTTAATAAAAAAATTCAAGACAAACAATATTGAAGAGCCGTAGCGGATGGAGCATGGTAAGAATGATACTGGAATCAGCTCGACATGGAGCAACAAAATCAAGAATAATGCATGACACATACCTTTCATCAGAAAAAACAGGTGTCTATCTCAAGTTCCTAGAGGAACACAAACTAGTAAGATGTGAGATGGGCAACAAACTATACCACACTACAGAGAAGGGATTTGAGATACTTGATGAATCAAGCAATCTAAATGAATTTTTACACAAGCTAGATCCAATATTTTCTGATTTTGATTCCCTAGGAGAATTCTCAGATCAGCTAGGCTAGATTGATCTTCTAGAATCATTACATGATATATCGTGTCATACCGCAGGAGTAAGTGATGCTTATTAAATACAACATCAAACAAGATGAAAGCGAAATGGTCAATGAAAAAAAGATAAAACATATTTGCAAAAAACAAGGTGAGAAAAATACATCGACTCGATGAGTCTACTTCAAAGATTACAAAACAGCAAGCAATAGATATAACAAGAAAATTCCTTGAACAACACCACAGTGTAAGTAGTGCCAATGCAGTTCTAAGAGAAGGAAAATGGTTTGTCACAATGTGTGTAGGCATGTCAAAAAGCGACACAAGACAAGTACGCATTGATGCAAACACCGGAAAGATACTAGATTACTCATGAGATATCTGAAAAACAGTCAATCTAGAAACAAAGATCTAGAAGATTATTTCATGGTGACTTAAATAAATTAGCCCCGTACACCAGACGTGCAAAAACCAGGACCCAACGATATCCAATTGCCACAAGACATGGTTTGGGACATATGGGCAAAAGGTGAGATTTTTGCAGGAAACGATCCAGTCCTTTGGAGACGAGATGTGTGCGGTGCTTGGATCTTTCGTAGTCATTACCAGAGAATAGATTCAGAGTATGGATGGGTAATTGACCGCATAAATCCCCTCTCAGATGATGTGGACACCATTTCAAATCTGCGCCCCGTACAATGGGAAAATACTGTACATAGAGACGACGGAACGATAGAATGCCACGTAACCTCAACTGGAATCCACAATGACAAACCCATAGAAAATGATACACCAATAGAACCACTTAACACATATCTGACAAACCTCTAATCTTACACTAGACATATTTTCATGAAATCAATTCAAGCATGTAAAAAATTATTCTAGATAACACATGTGAAAAAATATCGGCTTGTATCAGATGAGGAGGCAAATGCAATTTTTATGGGATGATACAAACCATTGGAAGTCCCAATCCATCCACAATGAAATTTTATTTAACACAGATAAAGACATGGTAAGATTCTTCTATCACATCAATACAAATTCAAGTTTCTAAAAAATTAGAGTGTCTGCTGTAACTTAGTGTAATGGTATAGTGTTTCCATTATTTGTTACAACAGAGTATACATCCCCACCATAGACACTTTGAACAGCTGGACTTGATGCAAGCGATACATTGCCAGAGTCAAGAACTTGGATGTTTGCAGTTGCAGGCAAGTGATATCTTCCAATATCAATTGTTGCATTTCCAAGTATTACAGGTGCACTTGCCAATAGATTTCCAGAGCTATCAACTATTTGAGCTACTGCAGCATTTGATGGATTGTTGATTACCTTGACATTTTCATCCAATGCAGAGTAAAAGTCATTGTATGTTCCAAACAATTGTGCGCCATCATATGATGTCTGCGGTTCCAAGAATGCGTTAAATGGTGCCGGCATACCCAATGCCAAAGTGTTACTTGAATAAACAAGTGCATTGTCCACATACAACTTGAGATAGTTATGTCCATTTGTTATGATGGTGCAGTCTCTTGTAAGCGGTTGGTCTGCACTAGTATCAACCCACAATGTATCAAACACAAGTGATCCATATGGACTGCCATATGTGTGAACCAGCGCCCATACAGTTCCGATATTATCAGTTATTGAAACACAGGTGACATAGTTTACAGGTGCTTGGGTTGTCTGTACATACAATCCATTTTGAAAGTCACCGTATGGTACAGTTCTCACAGGAGATGTCAGTACTGCATGGAACAGCATTGCATTGCTGTTTGGTGTCACAGCATAATATCCTGCATAAGTTCCATTTGCAGGAGCTTGCACTCCAATGTGTAGGCCTTGAGTGTCCTGATAATACGAGTATGTAGCATTTTCAGCAGGTGCGTCTCCACCATACACCCAATATGTCGAGTTTGCACCTAGTTGTTCCTGTGTTTTGGTATCATTGTTCAGTGGATCAGACGCATACAGACCACATTGGATTTTGTTGATTGTGCCTGTTGCATTACTAGATTGAGGCATAGGACATCCACTTGGAGGAACATATGATGTTGTAGGAATTGCCTGGTTTGCAGGGTTGAACTGGTTTAATATCGCAGTTACAGTCGAGTTGCTCAGTGACGGGTTTACTTGAGCATGTACGTTTTGTATACCAATTGCAACAAACATAATTGCAATTATTGCTACACTGATAGCAAAATAGGTATTTTTCATCAGACATGTACACGGTTCAAAAGATATCTTGATATGCTAAAAAATTACTAGAACAATCATAAACCTTGTACTAGAGACGTGAGGCACTGCACTCTGCACGGTTTCATCCAGTGCACTGTCTAATTCACAAAAATGTTATGGATCGATTTTACTAGAAATTTTTACAGAGTCTACACGCCTAATGGTTAAATCATACAGATCGTATTTGTAAGTATGCAGAATTTTGTACAGGACAATATAGATAGAGGAGATTTTCTAGCAATGAATGCAGACATCAAAGTCCGTAATGCAATACAGGTAGCAAGAAAATTTCTAGAGCAATACAACTCTCCAGTAGTGTTCAAGTCTGCCAGCCTCAGTGGTACTACATGTGAGATCGCCATGGATATCGGCCTTGCATATGAGAAAATTGTCCAAGTACGGATAGACATAATGACAGGAATCATACTAGAATATTCACAATAGATCTTTTGTTACTGTATTTTATTTTTAATACACTAAACATTTTTTATACATTGAAACATTTTTGATACAGAACATTGTTACTGCGAATTTGTGAGCAAGATTAATGTATCAATATTTTTTGTAAAAAAACATGTCAGTTTTTTCAAAAGGTGAGAGAGTCCGCATAGTAGAATCAGAAAAAAATTCAGACAGTGTATACATCATAAAAAACATCAAGAAATACAGCAAAGGAGGAACACTATACTTGTTAAAACTACTTGATGAAAATCCAGTTCTACGACTTTATTATGAGAGTGAGAAATCTCTTCTTGAGAGAATTTGCTGAGCAGTGTTAACTAGATATTTTTGTTCAGGTATGATTTTTCATCAGGAAAGATTTGAAACTATACCCAATGATCCAACCAAATTCCCTGGAATTGGTACTGGTCCCACAAGATGAGTTGTAGCAGAGGCTGTGTTTGACGGTAAACTAGTTCCTACAGAGTTGATTGCAGATACCCTGTAGGTATAATTCAAAAGAGGAAGCAGTCCTGTGTCAGAGTACGTTGTAGATGTACTGCCAGTGTTGGATACAATAACAGACCAAGTTCCCCCCATGGTTGCACGTTCAATTTTGTAGCCAATAATTGCCGAGCCGCCATCATTTCCAGGAGCATTCCAAGACAGATTAATTGTAGATGATGAAACGGCCGAAGCGGTAAGACCTGTAGGAGGCAGTGGTGCAGTTATTGCCACACTAGTGGTTGCAGATGCCACATTTGATGGAGAGCTGGTACCTACTGAGTTTATCGCAGATACTCGGTATGTGTAGCTAGTACTAGAAGCTAGTCCGGTATCAGAGTATGTTGTAGATGTGCTGCCAGTGTTGGATGATACAGTAGACCAAGTGCTGCCAGCATCTTGTGATCTTTCAATCATGTATCCAGTGATTGCTGCACCTCCGTTATTTGCAGGTGCAGTCCATGACAAGTCAATCTCAGATGATGATGCCACAGTGGCTGTCAGTCCAGTTGGTGGCTGCGGTGCAGTTGCTACAGTACCTGATGAGGTTGTCGCAGAAGCAGTATTTGATGGAGAGCTGTTACCTACGGAATTGATTG
>JAJSDS010000049.1 GCA_028580875.1 Nitrosotalea sp. | reverse complement strand
TGTCACTGGTAATGGATTTGGATCCAAATGACCCTTGTCTGTCATGACAACATCTGCTGCCTGATCATAAGGTGCCTTTAGTGTCAGTTTGTCAAACTTTAGTTTTTCAATGACTTCTTTGAATCTGTCATAGAAAATGGACTTGTTGAATCTATGTGCAACTGTGGTGCATGATGATAGCGAGTATCCGTGTGGTACACCTTCATTTGAAAAGACGTATGATAATGCGTGACCTAGTGTGGTTGATGCATTTCCAAATCCCACTCCTGAAAGCATTGAGCCAAACGGATAGTTTTCTGGCTTGTTGTTCATTATTGCGTCATAGAGTACGTCAAATGCTGATTTGCACAACATCTTTGTAAACTCGTTTCCTCGTTTACTGTCATATCCTTCTGTTGCTTGTGCACATGCATCGCAGACAGAGTTTTTGACGATTGCTTCTGGTGTTCCATCCATAAAGTATGCATCAATTACTGCCATGTCTGCAAGAAATCTTTCGTCTTGCAAGAGCTTTTTCTTTCCATCAAATTTTAGAACACAGTATGTTGTCATCTCTGCTCCTGTTCCAAATGTTGTTGGAATGAGTATCTTTGGAATCTTCATCTCCATTCCTGCATATTTTGCAACATCAAGAGAACTTCCTCCGCCAAGACCAATTATTACAGATGGGTTCTTTGGCTTGAATTCTGACATGACTTTGTTTACTGTTTCAATTGATGGTTCTGGCTCTACTTTATCATATAACATATAATCTTGAATCTTCATTCTTGCAAGCCACTTGGCTGATACATCCGGTGGTGCGGTTGTTACAACTAGGGCATTTTTTGGATATTGTGTTTCGGACAAGGCATCTTTACCGAAATTGATTGTTTTTGGCATTCGAACTGTATTCATGAAAAAATTACACCTGAAACAATTATTATACTATTGCCTTGACGCTGTCTAAATACGGAGTCGGGTTCTCTTTGATAAAATAATCACGCCAACTATGGATATTGCAATGATCATTCCTGCTACTGGTCCAAATTCTGGCACTGCTGGACCAACTACAATTGTAAAGTTTGCTGTCTCTGGTGGAATTGGTTGAAATACTATGCCTTGAACCTCAACTGTGACCTGATAAGTTCCTGCTGTCTGGAACTGGAATGGTATACTTACTGCACCTTCCGCTGTATGTGTGACAGGTGTTCCAAATACTTGGTTATCTCCCTGTGTTACAGAGACTTTGTAATCCACATGTGGTTGCACTGTATTACTTTGTTTATTTAGAAAACTAATCTTAAGTTCTGTCTGGTCTCCCGGATTTGGAGTTGCAGGACTTGTCTCAAAACTGATGTTTAGCGTTCCAGCGCTTGTTGGTTTTACAATTGGATCTGCATAAGCTGGAACCATGAGAATTGTCATGATTGCTAAGGCACCCAGTAATCCTATTGGAGATACTTTCACACCGTTTCTTGACACACTAGGGCTTGGATCCTGTGATATATAAAAAAAGTGTAACAAAGGTAATGTACTATAAATCATTTTTTTTAAAATGGGAATAAAAAGACTCAAAATTGACCAAATTTTATTTGCTAAATGATGACAATAAATGATAATTAGAAATTTTCAACAATTATCAACAAATTCTGCAAAAAAAGATGCCCTGTCTATAGTTGAAGCAGGTCTTGGTGCGGCAAATCCATTGCCATATCTTCAAAAAATTATCACAAATGGTCACTTGATTGTGCCTGGAAGAAATATTGATCTTGCAAAGTATGGCAGAATACTTGTCATTGCAATAGGTAAGGCATCCTATGCGATGGCTAATGCAGTGGACTTGTTAATACCAATCGCTGGAGGCATACTGGTAACTCCTGATAAAATTAAAAAACCTAGTAAAAAATTCCAGGTAATTCAGGCAGGTCATCCACTCCCAGACAAGAACAGCCTTGTTGCAGCAAAAATGATCGTCAAATTTCTTGGCAAAACTAATTCTGATGATCTTGTAATGTTTTTGATATCTGGTGGTTCCTCATCTCTTGTTGCCATGCCTGACGGTATCACCTTGAAAGAAAAACAGGCAACAACTAACCTGTTGCTAAAATGTGGTGCAAGCATTCAGGAAATTAATTGTGTCAGAAAACACCTGTCCAAAATCAAGGGCGGAAAGATGCTGGAATATCTGAGATCTGATGCTGTCTCTCTTGTCATGTCTGATGTGGTAGGAAATGATCTCTCAAGTATTGCATCCGGAATGACTTACTATGACAAGACAACATTTGCACATGCTCTGAAGATATTGAAAAAATATCATTTGGAAAAACTTGTCCCAAAAAGTGTTTTGCTTCATTTATCGCTTGGGTATCAAGGAAAAATCCCAGAGACTCCAAAGAGTGCAAAAATCAAAAACCATATCATTGCAACCAACAAGAACTGTCTTGATGCAATGAAATTGCGTGCAAAAGATCTTGGATATTCAACAAAACTCTTGGATTGTCTGTCGGGTAATGTGCAAGATCTTGGTAATATGATATCTAAAACATTTTCTGGCAAGAAAATGAATTGTATTATCTTTGGTGGTGAAAGTACTGTTGTTGTAACCGGAAAAGGAAAAGGTGGAAGAAATCAAGAGCTAGTTTTGTATGCTGCATCTGATCTATCAAAAAAATATAATGATGCTGTTGTGGTATCAGTTGGTACTGATGGAATTGACGGTTCAACTGATTGTGCGGGAGCAGTTTTGCAATCGGATCAAAAACCAGATTCCATAAAACATTATCTTGACAAAAATGATTCGTATGCTTTTTTCAAAAAATTTGGTGGCTTGATTATTACGGGCCCTACTGGGACAAACTTGATGGATGTTGGTCTTGTGCTACGAAAGTAGCAACTTACTTGCCTTGTTTTTGCCGGGATCTACCATCTGGTATCTGACATCAAGATCTCTTTGTTTGATTATCTGATCAATGAACTTCATTCTTTTTTCAATGAAAACATCATCAGTTGATTTGTTTTTTACGAGACGATCAAACATTGATCTTTGATCTAGCATTACTTTTACGGTGTCACCGTTTTTTATTATGAATCTGCCAATGCTCCAAAAAATTCCAACGTGCAGTGCAATGTATCTTGACTGTTCTGGTGTTACAATATCGTAAAAATATTCTGCATGCACTCTGCTCTCCTCTGATCTCGTATTGGAATTTTCAATTGTCCAGGAGATCTTTTTTTGATCACCGTCAAAAAAGTAAATGTGTTCCATGTCAACATATTTACTAAATATGTCAATATATTTTCTGTATACTACTGAATAAGAAAAATGAAAATTTGCATATCGTGTTAGAAGCAAATTCCTTCTTTACAAATATGGTCGACGAACTTGTTGATTTTTCAGAATATGATCCGGAGCTTGCTGAGGGACTAAAATGGATTGACGGCGAGGCACAGAAACGAGGAATCACATTTTATGAAATGGTGTTTCATGTACTGCACAGACACGATGTTGATTCCAAGGCAAAAGACTGGCTTGCAAATAGAAATTAGCTAACACTCTTTACTTGATTTCAAAAATTATTGTCACTTGCTGATTACGCAAATGAAAATTAGAAATTAAAGGATGTGTACTTGCATAGCATCACACACTAGGGATTGATCCATTTTACACTGTATGTTGTTTCTCCTGACATCAGTGTCTTCCATGAAACATTTTGCGTTATCTGTGGTGCAATGTTGCCTGGATGTACTTCAGTTGCAGTTATTGTAGCATCTTGGTTTGAGCCTACGCCTGTAACACATGAGCCCAATTGATATCCTGGAGCACTGGTATCATACCATGTATTTCCGCCAAGTGTATTATCTTGAGAGCTTTGGTTGGCCGTGTGGATGGTAAACGTCACAGTATATGATTTGTCATTTCGCAACTGGAATGTTATACCTGGATGCGCTATCGGATCATATGTTCTGTGTCCGACAATTATTTTCATGGA
Organism: Nitrosotalea sp.; assembly: GCA_028580875.1. Taxonomy (GTDB): domain Archaea; phylum Thermoproteota; class Nitrososphaeria; order Nitrososphaerales; family Nitrosopumilaceae; genus Nitrosotalea. The sequence goes on along the minus strand of JAJSDS010000049.1, from coordinate 7,802 downwards.
TGTAATTGTTCCATCATATCTATTGGAACATGTTGATGGTGCTTGACCCATTGCAAATGCTTGACTTGCTGTTATGCCAAGTGAAGCCAGCAAAATGGACACAAACACTAGTGCAACCATATTTTTGCCAGGAATGTTTTTTGTTCTAAATGCGTTTTCCAACATGATCTATGTTGTTTTTGCTCTATCTAAAGACGTGGTGAGATTCTTCTATAGTTTCGATACATTAGACAAATTCATTTTTTCTACACTTGAAAACAAAATGTATTAGATTTTTAATGATAAATTATTCCTAAATTTGTGTCAGACGTTTTTCGATGGAAACATATTCGCATCCAGACGGTCCGCAATATTTTCCAACATAGACTGCCTTTGGTCTGTATAGCATTGGTTTTGGTGCTGCCTCTGCAAATTTTTCCTCAATGATGTGTGCTGTCCATCCTGACACTCTGGAGATTGCAAATATTGGAGTGTTCAGATCCATTGGAATGCCTAGCATATAGTATGCTGATGCACTGTATAGGTCAACATTTGGAAAAATGTCAGAACTTTTGATCTTTTTCATCTCTTCTTCTGTGACTTCTTCAACTCTTTTTGTTATGGAATACCACGGCTGTCCTGTTTTTTCTGCAAGCCTTCTTGAAAGTTCCCTTAGAACTTCGGCCCTTGGATCAAATGTCTTGTATACTGCATGACCCATGCCCATTATTTTCTGACTTTTTGCAAGTCTATCTTTTATCCAATGTTCAACTTTTTCAACTGAACCAATTTCTAAAAGCATCTTCATTACCTGAAAGTTTGCACCTCCGTGTAACTCTCCACTTAGAGCCCCGACAGCTGCACTTACTGCAGCATACATGTTTGCACGTGTTGATGCGACCTCTCGTGCTGCAAATGTTGATGCATTAAAGCTGTGTTCTGCATGTAATATCAAACAGATATCAAAAATCCTTGCAGCCTCGGTATCAGGTTCTTTTCCTGTGAGCATGTACAGGAAATTTCCGGCATGGTTTAGCTTCTTTGATGGCGGGATTATCTCCCTGTCATTTCTAATCCTGTCCCAGCATGCTACTATGATTGGGATCTTCGAAATCAGATCAATTGCTCTGTTATAGTTGGTTTCTCTGTCATCTGTTTTTTGATTGTCATATACTGCCATCATGGATACTGTGGACTGTAATACGTCCATTGGATTTGCAGTCTTGGGGATATTTCTTAAGGTCTTCTCCAAACCCTCTGGAATTTCACGAGTTTCAACGAGTTTGTCTGAAAAAGCAGTAAGAACATCCTGTGTAGGCAAGTCCTCATTGAGAAGAAGGCATGCAGTCTCCTCAAATGTTGATTTTTTTACCAAATCAAGTATGTCATAGCCTCTGTAAATCAGCTTGCCATTGACACCGTCTATTGCAGAAATCTTGGTGTCTGCCACTTCGATGTTTCGAAGACCGATGTTCTTTGTCTGCACGGGTTATAATGGAAAAAATACGTATTAAATTATTACTAATTTGGTAAATAAAAAATTAAGCAGTTGGTCTAATCTAACAACTTTGGTAATTATAGCAAAATTTGTCATGAATTAGTAGAAATGAGTCAATGGGATGACGAATTTGTCCGTATGGTGGACAATTTTGTGGTAGAGACAAAGGATCCTAGAGTCTTGCAAGAGATTTCTGATCTTGACAGAGAATCAAGATTGCTTGGAATCTCGTTTTATGACATGTACTGCGTAGTGTTACAGGATGTCAAGGGACACCAAACACTTGTTGCAGAATTCAAGACATACATGAGCCTAAAGAAAGCAAAGCCTGTTTTTTAGTTTAAATGAGGGGTTTCTATCCCGTGAATAATCCATGGCACGAACTAGAGTTGTCTGCGTTTCCCACAAAGAAGACGCTGACGGAGTAAGCTCTGCATCACTAATCAGAAAGGCGTTTGGCGGAGAAACAAAACTAGTTGATTATCCTGGATTGATGAATGAGCTTGAGGCTCTAAAAAACGACGACAAACTAAAGACGCTATTTATCTGCGACCTTGGATTGAGCAAATCAAACCAAGATCAGTTTGTAGAATTACTCAAGGCATTGCGAAAAAACAAGGTTTCAATTACCTATGTTGACCATCATGATATCGAAGATTCAATAAAAAAGAAGATCAAAGCTTTGAAGGTAAAACTAATTCATACAGTAAACGAGTGCACCACAGTCCAGGTGTACAATGCATTCAAGTCCAAATTGTCTGACTATGGTTCTTTTCTTGCAGCGTGTGCTGCAGTAACTGATTACATGGAGGACAGACCGATTGGCGCAGCACAACTGCAACGATTTGATAGACAGTTTGTACTCTTGGAGGCCACAGTTCTTACATTTACAATTACTAGCCACCAAAAAGATCCTGAATTTTTATTATATCTTGTAGACGAGCTAAGTGAGTCCAAGTATCCCCACCAGATAAACAACACATTTGAGTTTGCAAGAATTCAAGCAGAAAGAATTTCAGGTGTCATACAAAAAGTCAAGGACAATATGAAGAAAATGAAAAATCTCTCCTACATGGAAGTGACAGACTCTGGTGCAAGTATGGCAGTAAACTTTGTCTTGGGATTGTCAGGAAAAGAAGTTGGCGTGTCATACAAATTGCGCGAAGAGCAGGGAATCTATGCAGTATCCGTCAGGGGTGCAAAATCATGCAAGATACATCTTGGCAGAATTGTAAACCAGTTGGCAACAGAACTTGGTGGCTCTGGCGGAGGACATGACAAGGCATGTGGTGCAGTCATACCAAAAGAAAAGATTGGCATGTTCTTGAAGAAATTTAATTCAAAACTCAAATAGTCTCTGCAATCAAATCAATTTCAACTGCAGAATTTAGCGGCAAACTTGCAACTCCTACTGCAATTCTTGTATGTTTTCCTTTCTCGCCAAATATTTCAAAGAGAAGATCAGATGCAGCATTGATTATCTTTGGGTGCTCGTAAAACTCTGGAGAACTGTTGACAAATCCTGATACTCGCACAATCTTTGATATTTTATCCAGTGTCCCAAGTTCTGATTTTAGTTGTGCCAAGACATTTGTTATGCACAACTTGGCTGCTTTTTGTGCCTCTTCTACTGAAATGCTTGTTGGTACTTGTCCCTTGAATTGTACCTGTCCGTCTTTTACTGGAATCTGTCCTGATACAAAGACCAAGTTACCTGTCCTTACAACCGGAATGTATGAGCCAGCGGGCTTGGGCGGTGTTGGAAGAGATATGCCAAGCGATTCTAATTTTTCATCAAACATGGTTACGTCTAGTGGGTGCCTTGATTTTAATATTCATATATCATGGCAGACAAGTTTGACTTGATGGACAAGACAAAACCCCATGGTCAAGAACTCAAAAAAGAACTTGATGTATTGATATCACGGATAAGTGCACTGGAGGCTGCATCAACTGACAGAGAAAAAAAGTCTCTATTGGGGGTACTGCAGGTATTAGCAGAAAATCAAAAACACTTTGTAGACGAGTTTGAGCATCTCAAAAAAGCACTAGATCTGATGATGGTGCAGATCTTCAAAATGGATCAGGACAAAAAGTAGCTCCAGTCTTGGGTGTTCTGCACCACTGCAATAAAAGATTAAATTCAGCCCCCAATTGTTGGGAAGCAAATGTCTCATTCTGCAGAGCCATCGGACAACTCAAAACCTGTTGTGAAAGACAAGAATCCTCACAATTATAGAAAAGTTGGTTATACGATGATTGTAATTTCAGTGTCTCTAGTTCTCATTGGTCTACTTGTATGGGCAATAGGTGACAATTACCATTTCTCAGGTGATATCATGGCAAAACAGGAAATTGATTCCATGACACCAAAAAGCGGTTATACTATAGTTGTCTTTGATTACACTCAACCCATTGGTGCCAAGCTACAACTCTTGGGTTCTGCAAGTACATTAGATGAAGCAGAAAAACTAAAAGATCAAAACACTCCGGATTATAACGGTCAGAAAGGTCAAGTCCTAATCTTTGGTACATCTATTGCAAATAATACACAATCAGTTTCTTTAGCTGAAGTATACGCAATGACTCCCACATCTGGATATAATGTAGTGTCTTTTAATTCTGTAATGCCTGTTGGCGCTAGACTTGCATCTCAAACACTTGATCCTACATCTGGTGCTGCAGTAAATGATTCTGCAAGATACAGTTCTGCAAATGTGGATAAATTAGTACAGATAATTACTCTGACTTCATCGTTTGATGACAACCTAAAACAAGTGCTTGGTTCAAACTATGATCTTTCTTTGGTATCTGCAAATATTAACAACTTCAAATCAATGCCTCCAAAGTTGATTCCACCGCCACCAGCTCCTGTTGTGTTGCCTAATGCGACAAGTACGGCACCTGTGCCGCAAAATGCAACTGCGGTTGTAACTCCTGTGAACGCTACTGTTACAAATGCTACCAAAAATGCTGTCAACAGTACAGGTGTAGTTAAACCAGTAAATTCCACTGGTATAAAACCGGTAAACTCCACCAGTGTGCAACCTGTGAATTCAACTGGTACAAAATCCGGTACTCCTTCGAACAGCAATTCTGACCGTGTCGCAATTGTTGACAATGCATCAGTGTCTACAAATCACACATCTGGCAATAGCACTGCAAAGAAAGTGACTCTGTCAGAAAATGTTGTGGTAAATTCAACATCAAAGTAAGTCTAGACCAATTCGTCATCAATTTCTTCAATGGGCTCTAAAAATTGTGTACACGTGCAAGTCCTTACAAGGCACTTGCCAAATTTTACAAGAGATTTACTTTCTTCTGATGGTATGTGTGCATCACTTGTATGATGGCACCTCTTACAATTCATAACTGAACCATTTTCTAGTTTTATTTAACTCTAGTTTCCTACTTGGATTATGCCTTTTGTAATAAGCCACTGGATGCTTTGTACAAATTCTTCATCTGTTATCTGACCGTCTGACCACATTGCAGTGCTGTGCTTTAGCCATGTTGGAATTGTCTGAGTGGAACTGCTTCCTGATGCCTCATGTGGAATGTTCATTATTCCATTTGATATGAGATACTGGATTGCATTTGTGAAATCTGAATCCTGCACGTCTCCTTGGGACCACATCTTTGCAGTGGTCTTGACCCACTTTGGTATTGAGATGTTGCTCTTCATGTTCTTGAATGCATCCGAGTTCGCACTTAACATATTTGTACTAGATAACTTGTCTGCAAAATCAACAATCTCTGGATTGCCATTGATTGTTACAATCGATGATGAGTGCTCTTCTAGCAAAATTCCTGATTCTATATCATATACTATCTTTGATGTACTGTTTTCACTAGAGTGGAATGCAACAAGTGCAGTTCTTTTGAAACCATTGAAATCTGTCACTAGCTGTGTAACCGAAGTATCTGTCTTGCTGTAATTGATTGGTGATGCCAAGACTTCAAGAAATGGTCTTACTGTATTTGCATCCTGTGGGCTGTGCACATAACCTGTCTTTAGGTTTAAAACCAAAGTGGTATTTTGTGCACCGCTTGGATCATTTTGGGTTTGCACTAGGTTGATGTTACTTACATCCACCATTTTTCCAAAACTATAGGTCACAGAACTGTTAATGTCTCTGAACGAAATGTTGTACCTTAGCATGTCTCCAGGGTGCGCACAAATAGTATTTGGCTGGCATGCACTTGTCTGCTGTGCAAATACTTGACCTGCATAACCTGTGATACACAGCACAGAGATTGCCAAAATTATTAACACTGGTACAAATTTCATTACTTGGATTTTCCATCAAAGCACGTAAGATTATTGTTTCTGTTAAAGAGATCAATACAAATACTGTAATTTTCTTGTATGAGGTATTGCCAAATAATTTGATCAAAGAGTCCAGTCCATATCTTTTACAGCATGCTCAAAATCCGGTCCAGTGGTATGCGTGGGGAGAAGAGGCATTGGCCAAGGCAAAACAAGAAAACAAGCCAATCTTTCTCAGTGTAGGGTATAGTGCATGTCACTGGTGCCATGTTATGGCTCATGAGTCATTTGAGAACGAAGAGATTGCCCGTGCAATGAATGAGAATTTTGTCAACATCAAAGTAGACAGAGAAGAGCGACCAGATATTGATGACATTTACCAAAAGGTGTGCCAACTAAATACAGGTAGTGGAGGCTGGCCCCTTAGTGTGTTTTTGACACCAGACCAAAGGCCATTTTATGTTGGTACATATTTTCCACCTCTTGACAGCTACGGCAGACCTGGATTTGGCAGTCTTGTACTTCAATTGGCACAGGCCTGGAAAGAAAAACCTGGAAATGTAGAACAAGCGGCTGAGAATTTTGTCAACACTTTGCAAAAAACAGAATCTATTTCACTTGATTCTAAACTGGAAAGGTCAATACTTGATGAAGCTGCAGTAAACCTGTTATCAATTGCCGATACTACAAACGGCGGATTCGGGCAAGCTCCAAAATTTCCAAATGCGTCAAATCTTTCATTTATGCTGCGATATTCTAAATTATCTGGCATTGCAAAATTCCAAGACTTTGTCTTCAAGACTTTATCCAAGATGGCAAACGGCGGAATGTATGATCAACTCGGTGGAGGATTCCACCGGTATTCTACTGATTCAAGGTGGCTGGTGCCACATTTTGAAAAGATGCTATATGACAATGCACTATTGCCGCCAGTCTATGCTGAAGCATATCAGATTTCAAAAGACCCGCGATATCTTGAGGTTATCCATGATACGCTTCGATATATCTTGGGGCAAATGACATCACCTGAAGGCGGATTTTATTCTGCAGAGGATGCAGATTCTGAAGGAGAGGAAGGAAAATTCTATGTCTGGAAGAAAAAAGAGATCCAGGAAATACTAGGACAAGATTCTGATATCTTTTGTCTATACTATGACGTAACTGATGGTGGAAACTTTGAGGGACATACCATACTGTACAATAGCATGAGCCTGTCCTCAATAGCGTTTCATTTTGGCAAGCCAGAATCTGAAATCATGCAAATCTTAAAGCAATCACGCGAGAAACTCTATGCAGCAAGGGCAAAACGTGTGCGTCCTGGACGAGATGATAAAATCATGACAAGCTGGAACTCTCTGATGATTACGTCATTTATCAAGGGATATCGTGTATCTGGAGATGAAGATTTTCTTGATGCCGCAAGAAACTGTATAAAATTCATTGAAGAGAAACTGACAAGAGATGGTGAACTGCTTCACACATACAAAGATGGCCAGTCAAAGCTCAAGGCATATCTTGATGATTATGCATATTTTGTAAATGCATTGCTTGATTACTTTGAAGTCGAGCCCTCAAAAAAGTATCTAGACCTTGCCGTATACTATGCAAATTATCTGCTTGAGCATTTCTGGGATGAAAACCACAAGAACTTTTTCTTTACTGCCGACAACCACGAAAAACTGATCATCAGGACAAAGAACATCTACGACTTGTCATTACCGTCTGGAAACTCTGTTGCAGCAGGAGTTATGATGAGATTGTACCATCTCACACAAGAAAAAAAATATCTTGATGTGTCAGTCAAAGTGATGGAGTCTCTTGCGGTTATGGCTGCAGAAAATCCATTTGGGTTTGGACAATTGCTAAATTCAGTATATGCATACTTGAAAAAACCAGTAGAGATTACAATGATTAATACAAAAAATGCAGACATGAAAAACTACCTCTTAAAGAAATTCATCCCAGAGGCAATACTTGTCATGATTTCAAGAAAAGAGGATCTCGAAGGCCTCAAGGGATTGCAGTTCTTTGCAGGAAAAGAATACAACAATGACA
>JAJSDS010000048.1 GCA_028580875.1 Nitrosotalea sp. | reverse complement strand
CATTTCATAAAAAATCATTATTTGAGAAACTAAGATTATATAATAAAGGCATGTCATCATTGGAAACAAGTTCTTTTGAAGAAGCAATTACGTATTTTAATGAAATATTGGATTTTAATCCAAAATATTTACCCGCGTTATACCACAAAGGTGTTGCGCTAGAGTCCTTGTCTAGGTTTGAGGAAGCTTTATGGTGTTACCAATGCATCATAAATCAAAATTCCCAGTATGGAGAAGTAGTATTACAGGCAGGAAGAATTCTAGCATCTTTAGAAAGACATGAAGAGGCCATAGAATATTATGATCTAGTTTTAAAATCAAATCCAGACAATACAAGTGCCCTATATTACAAATCATTTAGTACATTCAAACAAGGAAAAGATGACGAACTAGCCCCATTAATTGATCACATAATTTCATTAGACTCTCGATACATCAAGCTCTTAGAAAGCGAGATTGATTTTGAAAAATACATAAAAGCATTAAATTGACATTTATCAATGTGCCTAGTCAATAACATTGTGTACAAATCAAACACACAAATTTCTAAATGATTTGAACTTGCATCAAAAGTCATATGGCTCTTAGAATATTAGTAGCAGAAGACTACAAGGATCTTGCCGATTCGTACAAAATGGCACTAGAGGGAAGAGGGCACGAAGTAATCATAACAACAAACGGTATTGAGTGCCAGAGAGTATACAAACAATATACAAAACAACCGGACGGGCAGATAAAGAAACACTTTGATCTTGTGATACTTGATCAAAACATGCCAGGAATGGATGGTATTGAGACTGCAAAAGAGATACAAAAAGTAGACGCAAAACAAAAAATTATTTTCATAACAGGTTATGGCAATGATGTAATACCAAAACTCAAGCAGTTAACCAGCAATGCATCAGTCATGAATAAACCATTTACGGTTGAAGCATTATTAGCAGAAGTCGAAGGATGGCCAGTTTCCAAATTACGTGAAATGTTAAAAAAAGGATTCAAGGAATGGGATGGTCACACAGGTACTTCAGTTCCAGTAGGTCCAAGCAGAACAGGCTAAATCATACGATGTAAAACATACACGATCTGTTTAATCTGAACATACAAGATACTAAATCGATTCTATCGCATAATTAGAATTGTTGAAAGACTGGTCATTGAGGATACTGGTAGCAGAAGACTACAAGGATCTTGCAGATTCGTATAAAATGGCATTAGAAGAAAGAGGACATTTAGTGATAACTACAAGAGATGGAATTGAATGCCTCCAAACATATAGTGATTATACAAAACAACACACAGAGAATGAAAAGCCATATTTTGATCTTGTAATACTTGATCAAAATATGCCAGGAATGGATGGCATAGATGTTGCAAAAGAGATACAAAAAATAAATCTCAAGCAAAGAATAATTTTCATAACAGGCTATGGCAACAGCCTGATAAAAAAACTCAGGCAGTTAAATGAAACAGTTGAAGTTATGAACAAACCGTTTACACTGCAAGCTTTAATTACTCAGATTGAAGGATGGCCAATTTATTTGTGGAGAGAAAAAGCTAAACAAGGATTCAAAGATTGGGACGGATATGAAGGCACTTCAGTTCCAGTAGGTCCAAGCAGAACAGGCTAACAAAAATGAAGACATCGGTTGTTTGTATGTTTGGTACAAGTAAGAACATACAAACTGGTTTACAGATATCAAACAAGTGACAACTGTTTATGATATACAACTACATAATTCTTGGAGATGACTGATTTTGGAAAATCATAAAACAAGTACAAGTTTGAGAATCGGGATATCTGTTGCAATGATAATAATGATGCTCGGTCTTGCGTTATTTCTTAATGCGTTTACAACATATGCAATTACAAACCAAATGAAGGTTTTATCAGATTTGAATATGCCCGTAGGTCAGGGAATAACTAGAATGTATTCAATACAACAGATGCAACAAAATAGCTTTGATGATGCCATAACATATCAAAAACTATCTAATCAAAAAAATTATGAGACTGCCAAGATCCAGTTTGAATCACATAGTAATGAATGGAATTATGAAATCAAAAAAATAAAGGATCTGACCAATACATTTCTAAATTATGATCTGGATGACGACACCACAAAAGATCTTACCATAATGAATACAAATCTAAGTGAAATAGAATCAATTCATTTACAATATATCCAAAAAGTAGGCCAAGTTTTTAACGCATATGATAATAATAAGGCAAATAACCCAGACACCACGATAACTGCAATCAAGTCACAACAAAACCAAATCAATTTGAAAACAATTCTGCTAAATGACGAGGTGCAAAAATTGACAGATAGCCTCAATGCTGGAGTAGAGGAAAGCAAACAGAAATCATTTACTTTACAGATGATAATAATAGCCTCAACAGGAGTCATGTCATTAGCCTTGGGGTATTTCTTGAACCTAATCAACAAAGATCTAGTACGAGAGGTTATCAAAAAAACAAGATCTCTTCAAAATGCAAACAAAAAGTTAGAAAGAATGAATGTATTAAAAGATGATTTCATAAATATTGCATCACATGAATTAAAGAGTCCACTTCATCCGATATACGGTTTTGTTGAACTTGCACGAAACGGAGACATTGGAAGTGAAGAAGCTCTTGCAGGAATATCTAAACAAGCAAGACAATTAGAAGAGGTAGCCAATAGAATTCTTGATGTAAGCAGAATAGATAACGGAATACTGTATTTATCATATGAAAAATTTAGTCTGAGTGATTTGTTAATTGAAATATCATCATCATACAGATTGAATCTAGACAAGAAAATAACAATTGAAACAATCTTAGAAAAAGGAATAGACATAGAAGCAGATAGAGTAAGGATAGGTCAAGTTATTCGTAACGTGATAAATAATGCATTAAAATTTACAGAAAGAGGAAACATCAAAATCATAATGCAGAGTAACATTCAAAAAAACTTTGTTGAAGTTACAATAAGCGATTCAGGTCCAGGAATACATCAAGATATACTTCCAAACTTGTTCAACAAATTCATTACAAAAGGTCCCAAGTCTGAATCATGGAATGGCAATGGTCTAGGATTATACTTGAGTAGAGAAATAATAAATGCTCATGGAGGACATATTTTTGCATATAACAACAAAGATGTAGGTGCAACATTCAAATTCACAATTCCAATCATGAAGCATTTAAACACCAAAGAATTACATCAAAAAATAATGAATTGAGTATGTTCAGATCGAACACACTAATCTTAATCAAATTAATTATTCAAGTCAAATAAGAAAACAAATGGGGCTACACATCTTAGCAGCAGACGACAATGAGTTTGCAGGGTTACAGTACAAAAAAGTCTTTGAAAAGCATCAACATGATATCACTATAGCAAAAGATGGGGAAGCATGTGTTGAGGCATACAAGAAAAAATTAGAAGAAAGTCATTCGGATGCCAATCCCTTCAATGTAGTTTTGCTTGATTTTGTCATGCCAAAGAAAAATGGTGTACGAGTAGCAAAAGAGATACTTGAATTACGACCCCACCAAAAGATAATCTTTGTATCTGCGTTTGGAAATGGAATTTTAGACGATGCAGCAGTGTTTCTCAAAGATGATGTAGAGATAATTCAAAAACCCTTTTCTCTAGAATTTCTGGTCAATAAAATAGAAAATAGTCATGCACTCAAAAACATACGTTAAAGCTGCAGATTTTTGCCATTTTGGACACAGATAATTAAAAAAATTGCAGAGTTGTTTATGTATAGAAAATTAGTATTTAATCATGATTGACTGATACCATAACATTAGATCTTCCACATGCCATGATTCAAAGCATTAACAAGGCAAGTAAAAAAGAAGGCTGTACCAGCCAGGAGCTGATCAGGACTGCAATATCCAAGATGCTTTTTGAACAGTTCAAACCTGCACCTGAGTCAAACACACTCACTGCAAAAGATATGTGCGTCAGACCAAGTGAAAATTCTAGTGATGGTGGTTATGAAATTCCATTAGAAAGAATAATTGCCGTAAGATATACTTTAGACGATGGAAAAATCATACACATCATGCGTGGAAAAAAATCACAGTAAATTTCTCACACAACTATTTCCAGAAACTCAAACAGTATAATTATTATTTACTTGATATTTTGGCGCAATATTTTTTGGTAGTCGTATTGTAAAAATTGTAGGAGGTGATTTTACTGTCAATGTACCTCCGTGCTGTTCCACAATATTTTTACATATTGATAGTCCAAGACCAGTACCTGTTTGTTTCGTAGTGAACAGCGGATCAAATACTTTGGATTGAATTTCTAATGGAATTCCAGGACCGGTATCTTCAAATTCTAGTTGTACATTATATCCCAAATCCATTATTCGCATTTTAATCTCTCCCTTGTCATCCATTGCCTGTATTGCATTGTTTATCAAGTTTGAAAATACCGCTTCAAGTTTTCTCGAGTCACAGTTTATCGACACGTCAGTATACGGTTTTGATACTATTACTTCTGGAGGAATTAGTGTATTGCTTATTGCACCATCAAGCATAGAAAGTAACGATGTCTGTTGTAACATGAGTTCTGATCTTTTTACAAAGTTTAATACATCATCTATCTGGTGTGTCATCCTTTGGATAGCTCTATCAAATCTTCCAAAATGTTGCAATTTTTCTTCAATACGCATGTTTGGTTTTGCTCGCATTATATCCATGGTATTTTTGACAATAGATAGAGGGTTTCGAAGGTCATGTGCAAGTCTTGCAGCCAATTCTCCTATCACCGTAAACTTTTCAGCTTTTATCAAATCCTGTGTCTTCTCATCGACCTGTTTTGCAAGAAAGTCTCTCTGCATTGACAGTTCTTTTTCTTTTGATAGAACAGTATCTAGCTTGGACTTTAAATCTCTAGTCATTTGATCATAATGGAATTTTTGTTTTTCAAGTTCCATGTTAGATTTGATCAGTTCGTCATTTTTCTTGTTCAATGAGGCGCTAATATCGAGTAAAAATCCTACTTTATCTTGTAGATCATGATTGATGTTGGATAATTCCTTGATCTTTTCCATGGATTCGTTTGCGATATTTGTCAAGAGACGTTCTTTTTCTTGGAGTTCACTTCTTGTAGCATCCAATTCTTTAAAGGCCTTGCCTGTAAGCACGCTCAGGTCTTCTACAAGAGACTTTTTTTGTGGTTCAGGTTGAGACTGAGACAATCCAATTTTTATTCATCCAACAGATACATTAACCCTTATGGTTGTGTATTTCAAACAAACACATGACATTAAAATATGTCAATCAGAGCAACCACTCCCAAAATAACTAGCATCAAAACACATCATGTATTTTTATTACAAACAAGCTAAGTTATTTCCACGAGAAGTAGCAAGATAATGCAATATGGTGAAGATACATATTCAATCATATTTTTGTGCCATATGATGGTTCAAGCTATTCAAACAATGCATTTAAAGTAGCACTAGAAATTGCAATAAAATTCAGATCAAAGATTACAGTTGTTACATGCCTATTTAGACCTCCAGAAGAAGAACCATTTTACATTTCAGAGCATGCAAAGATTGTTGATGAATTGAAAAATAACGCCATAGTAGAATTACAAAAGTTACAGAAAATTGCAGCCATGAAAAAAATTCCAGTTGAGGCACGAGTCATGTCTTGCAGTTCAGTAGTGGAAATACTTACAACTTTTGTTAACACAAATAAGGTGGATCTTATAGTCATGGGCACTAGAGGAAGAACAGGATTCAAACCATTGCTATTAGGCAGTGTGTCAATAGGGGTTTCACAGTATGCATCATGCCCTACACTGCTCGTAAAATAGCATGTCAATCATAATGTACTAATTTTACACAGTTGGCGCAGTATAGATTTTACGGTATAAGATTATGAATCCTAAGAATTCAAATTGTTCCACAAGAAGTATCATATCAAGATTAACCATCCAACCACCCATCATGTCATTCATTATGGCATATGTCATAGATATGATTTGATCGGCGTAGCTTACATTTGATGTATCAATTATTGTATTTCCTTGTTGAATATTCATAATCTTGTGAATATCATCTGAATTTATTTTATTTTCATCATAATTTGAAAATATGATTTGAGAAACCAAGTGTTTTTCATCAGAATATATGGTGTTTCCCCGTTCAATCCATACAAGTGTACTTGAAAAATAAGCAATCAGTACCAAAGAAAAAACAATAGCAATCTTTCCAGATTTACCTTTTATTGTCTTTGTCAACTGATTCAGAAATATGACTCCAAAACGTCCAAGCTTTTTCTTGTGTGAAAGAAATATCAATACAAACATGAGTGATGATACTAGACCTAGGCTTCCAATCCAATGTGCTGAAAAATATGTATAGAAAGCCATCCGTACAGGCAAGAATATGCCAGTAATTACCGCAAATACAATTAGCTTTTCCTTAATATCAGATAGCCTGTCCCTCAGTGCCTATCATTCCCACAGATCATTTGAGCAGGGTCAGATATTTATCTATCTAAGAAATCATTCGCCAGTACTCAATATTCAGATTCACAATTTAGCAGATAATGACAATTTAGTCATTTAGTACAATGATACTTTGTCGAGTATGTGACAACGTCAAATTGTTTTTTTAAATTTTTTTAGATTGGATGTAACAAGCATCTCCCCTGAATGCAAGTTAAACTTGACCCATCTTCCAAAATTTTCACCGGTGTCTTCAGAAATAAGAGGAATATCATTTTCTCGTAAGATCTGTTTTAAGAATGCAATGTTTCGAGGTCCGACGTTGAACAAACTGGTTTCTGATTCATGGGCAAATATAGTAGCCCCCCCTGCCATTTTTGCTTTGATTCTCTTTGGGTCTGCGCCTTTGTGAACCATATTGTAAACCATGTATAAGAGCGCCTCATCAGCATATTTCCCTATATCATTTTTCCCAGTAGATTGTTTACCATCAGACTTTTTTGGCAACATGATGTGAGCCATACCTGCAACTTTTGACACCAGATCAAATAAACAGATAGCAACGCACGAACCAACAAAAGTTTTTAATTCTATTGTTTCATCAGTGATTATTTCCAAACCTCCCATTTTTATTTCAATTATATTATTCATTGAAAAATCAAACTCTATAGCACAAGTTTTTTTATTTCAGAAGGATCTTGAATCAAGATCATGTGCATATTGATACCAGAATTAATCCCGTGAAGTTCTACAGTTGAGACAATCAAAGAGTCAGATTTATTTTCAAAATCAGATACTACTGCTTCTAGTAGTGTTCTGAAGAATTCAACTGCATAGCCAGGAACTGATGAACAAATTTTGTATCCAGTACCAAGAGATATTGCATTGATCAGTGATGCAGTAAGGATGTTTCCAATTTCAGATATCGATGAGGTAGCAAGTCCAGCAAGTTCTTCAGAGATTGGCTTGCCAAGTAATTTTTGAGCTAATATTTTTGATTCTTGCTCTGGCAGGTACAATAATACACCCATGTGAATATCTCCCATACATTTTATGTACACGGCAGACATGACATTCATTTCTTCAAGATCTGGAATTATTTCATCAAGATTCATCATGAGAATTTCTTGTGTTTTTCTCAGAACATGCGTTACAGGTTCTTCCAACAGAGAACCAAGGGAGGGAATCGTTCTGTAAACAATAAAAGAATCAAGAGTTGAATTTAATTTTTGCAGATCATTGCATCTAGTGTTCAACTTTTATGACTCACCATGAATCATACGAAAAGATGCAATTTTTGAAACGCTAAACGTTTTATGAAATACCATACTATTTCGACCTGATAACCTTGCTCATCACCATTGCCACGTTAGATCTATCAAATGGTTTTATCACATAGTCTCTTGCACCAGATTTTATAGCATCCTGTACGATGTGTTTTTGTTCAACTGATGTAACCATGATCACCTTTGCACGTGGATTGAATTGTATGATTGCCTTGAGAGCCTGGATTCCATCAGCCTTTGGCATGTTTACATCCATTGTGACAACATCTGGCTTGAATTGCTTGTATGCCTCTACTGCAGCAATACCATCTCCTGCTTCATAGATTTGCGACACCAGCCCATGAGAAACTAGTATGTCTTTGAGTACAACTCTCATAAATGATGCATCATCAACAATCAGGACTTTGACTACGCTAGTGGTAGACATGATTATGTCTCCACAGTATTTTCAGGTATTTTTCATAATTTGACTGTAACAAAGATTCATCCATATCAAGTGTTTTAGAATACAAAAATACACGCTCCATCAAGAGTTTTTTAATAAAGATTGTAATATTAGTACGCTTGTCCAATTTGATCATACAGGATTAAATTACATAAATTTTTCAATTTGTGCAAACATCGTTTTAATTATTTTGTTGTAATATTTTTTGATAAATTCGTTCTCTTGCCATTAGAGGATTGAATAATTTTTGACATCGTCGCCCAAACATGGTTTCATCCATTCCCAATACTAAATATCCTTTTTCTTTCAAACCCTTGTAGAATTTTGTAAATATTAATTCCTGCGCTTCTTTTTCATAATATATCAATACATTTCTGCAAAATATGACATCAAAATACTTTATTGTATCAGATAGAATATCACCAACTTTGAAGGTCACCATATTTTTTATACTTGGTTTGACTTCATATTCCACATTATTGTCACCACTAATTCTTTTTTGAAAATTAATTGATTTCACATCTGATGGTAAACTTTCCACGCTTTTTGCAGGATATATTCCGCGTTGCGCAAATTCAATTGCGAATTTGTTAACATCATTTGCAATAATTTCGACCTTAAGATTAGATAGTTTTTCAGTAGCTTGTTTGAACATCATTGCAATAGAATATGGTTCCTCACCTGAGGCACAACCTGCACTCCAAATACGTATTTTATCATCTCTAAGATCTGACAATATTTTAGGTAGTATTGATAATTGAAATCTATCAAATACCCCAGAATCTCTGAAAAAATTTGTTACATTGATAGAAAGTGATGTAAATATTTCTTCAAATTCTTTACGGTTATCTCTTAGTGTCAAAAGATATTGCGAGTATTCAGAAATGTTCAGTATTCTCATTCTTCTATCCAATCTTCTTTTTATAAAAGCAGGTTTGTATCTGGCAAGATCTAGTCCATAACTTGCAAAAACTTTGTTAAATTCAGCCACTATATTGGCATCAAGAGTTAGATCATTTAGGCTCAATTTTTTTCACCAAGATCATCAATTACGCACAGAGAATAACCAACAGTAAGTTTTCCCATGCCCTTGTCACCTTTTAGGATTCATCAGTTTTCTTGCGTTATCATAATCTTGAATTATTAGCATGTGTAGTCGTAAACCACTATCGTTTCCAGTAAATTCAACTTCAGTGACCATATCACTAGTAGGACATACAAATTCAGATGCATGTGGCTCCAATAATGCAGAAATGGACGTCATAGCAAAATCAGGAGTAGAAAGCTCCACCTTCAATCCAGTATGATCAGCTAGTGCATTAAAAAATGAACCTGACATTATATTTCCTACTTCAGATATAGCAGATTTTGATAAATCGTCAAGAGAATCTATTTTATCAGTGCACATTAGTTTTGCAGCAAGTTGTTTTGCATCTTGCTCTGGAATAGTATACAAAATACCAAGACGGATATCACCACCTCCATATAGAAATACAGAACAGGCAACTATTTCTTTTACAACTTTATTCATATCGCCAATCTTAGAAATTTCCACATGTGTTTGTTTTACAACATGATGAATTGATTCCCCAAGAAGTGAAGATAGTGCAACTGATGTTTTTTGAGTTATGTAAGAATCAAGAACTCCCTCAAGAACATTCAATTCAACAGGATTTAATGCGTTGGTTGACATTTTCATTTTTTACACCAACAATGACGGCTCTAGGATTAATGCTACTTTGCCATCAGGTAAAATAGTGGCATCAGAAAATGCATTAGACGAATTTGATAACCCTTCCAGACGTTTTATTACAACTTCTTGTTCTCGTTCAAGTGAATCCACAATTAAGCCATAAGATTTACCATCTTTATCTACTACTACAATATTTATCTGAGAGTTGGATGTCTCATCAATTGTAGAAACTAGACCAAGAAGTTTTGACGCCCTAATTATTGGTACAACCTTGTCTCTAAGTGTTATCATTTCTTTCCCATGCACATTTTTTATCTCATTTTTGTCTACGGTTATAGTAGTAGATATGCTAGAAAGTGGAAGTACATATTTTTGATGTGCTATATTTACAAGCAGGCCACCTATTATAGCCAAACTCATTGGAATTGTTAGTACTATGCTAGTACCACTTCCTTTTGTAGTGAGGATCTTTACCTGTCCTCCCACATTTTTCACCTGTGTCATGACTACGTCCATTCCAACTCCACGACCAGAAATATCAGTAACTGTCTTTGCAGTTGAAAGCCCAGGAGTTCCAATCAGACCAACAATTTCTTCATCAGACATGTGTGCAATCTCCTCTGCTGTCATGATTTGTTTTTCCAATGCTTTTGTTTTGATAGCTTCAAGATCAATTCCCCTGCCATCATCCTCCACATAGATTTCTACACGATCTCCCATCCTACTTGCACGGAGTCGTATGGTACCAGTTTCTGTTTTCCCCTTTTCTCGTCGTTCAGATGGAGTCTCAAGCCCATGATCCACTGCATTTCTGAGCATGTGGAGAAGAGGATCAGTTATAGCGTCCAATACAGTACGGTCAAGCTCAATACCAGAATCATCCACGTCAAGTTTCACTTCTTTTCCAAGCGAAGTTGAAACATCCCTTATCATTCGTGAAAACCTATTGAAGACCTGATCGATTGGAACCAACCTAATTTTCATTGTTTGATATTGAATGTCAGTTATCAATCGGCCCAAAGTCATTAGAATCTCCCGACCTTCATCAGAGTCGTGAGTGTGCAATATCTGCTCTAGTCTCATTTTTGATATCATCATCTCACCTACCAAGTTTACAAGTGAATCCAAGTCATGCATTTTCACTCTAACTGTGGGTGATTTTACCTGCGAGGTCAATGTAGTTTCTGATTCATCATGATTTTGTTTTAGATCTGAGGGATTTTTCACATAATTGAGAAATTCGTCAAGATTAATTATTTTTGTTTCATCATGTATTAGTTGTTTTAAGAGATCAATTCCATAAAATATTACATTGCCAAGTTCTGTGGTTATTGTTTCTTCACCTTTTCTAAATTTGTCAAAAATTTCTTCAATTGTTTTACAAATCTCACGAATCTGATCATAACTCATAGTTGCAGCCATGCCTTTTATCGTATGAGCAGATCTAAACAGTACGTCAACATGTTCCCGTACGTTTGGCTCTTCTTCAAGTTTTAAGAGATGTTGGTTTAAACTTTCAACATGCTCTAATGCTTCCTGCACAAACATTTCACGGTATTTACTGTTTTCAGACAATCTGTTTTACCACCTTTACAATTTCATGTGCTAGGCTATCTGCATCAACCATTTTATCAACAGCATGAAGATCATTTGCAGCTTTTGCCATGCCATAAACCACAGAAGATGATTCATTTTGTGCAAGTGTCATACCACTTCTTTTCTTTACCATCTTCATTCCAAAAGCCCCATCTTGTCCCATTCCAGATAGAAGTACTCCTATAGTATTTGCACCAAACACTTCAGAAGCAGATACCATTGTAACATTCACTGCGGGTCGTACTCCGAATCTTTTTGGTCCATGATCCAACTGGATTTGACGTGATGGAGACACTACCATGTGCATATCACCAGGAGCAAGTAACGCAGTTCCTTCC
>JAJSDS010000047.1 GCA_028580875.1 Nitrosotalea sp. | reverse complement strand
GAAAGAACTATCTTCTAATCCTGCTACATTTACACTAGCTCCTGTCAAATTTGCATCAGGATTTGGTGGTGGTGGTACTTTTGCATCTATCATGTTTCTAGGAAGAGTGACTGTGATAGAACCATCTGCATTAGTATTCAATGTAATTTCTAAAGTATACTGCTGTGCTAAGATGTTCATACTGCTAACAGTACCTCCCTTTATTATGTAGGGTATGTTGTAAATTTGATTGCCTGATTGCAATCCGTATGTTGCATTGATGGCTTTGGTGATGGTAGAACTTCCATCTCCGCCATTATAGTGGAATTGTACGGTTGCATTTGTGTATAATCCATATTGTGCAGTTATTGTGTAATTGCCAGCATCTTTCCAATATGGGCCTGTAGCTGCAAATGTTTTGGTAAAACTTCCATCTGCCGATGGTGTTAGTTGACCTATGAAAACTAGATTCTTTATTGGGCTAATAACCTTGATTGTTACAGCGGTTGCATTCTCGGGGTCTCTTACATGTCCTGCCATGATGATAGTGTCTCCTTGATTATATGATGGTAAGTCGGTGGCGATAGCCAATGGTGCTAATGTGGATTTACTCACACCTGTCTGATTAGCTTCTTGTTGTAAGAGATCATATGCAGTTGTTGTGTTTCCTTTTGGATTAGTTACAGGTGTTTGTGCATAAGCTGGTAATGTAATTACAGCAATACTTGCAGTGATTACCAATAAAACTAAATAAAAGACACTTGATCTTTTCATACTTGCTAGCCAATACTCAAGGATCCTGAGTATTTATGTATTGATAAAAGAAAATTTGACTTTTAGTTCTAGTATTTTGGCATAAATCTTAGTCCAGTCTTTGCTGACACTGCAATAATTGATACTATTGCAATTGCAAGTACTAGAGCTGCGATTGGGCCAAACTCTGGAACTATCTGTGTACCGATTATCTCGATATCCTGATCTCCTTGCAAAAATTGAACTGTTATATTTCTAAAATCATTATTTGCAGACTCACTTTGTGGTTTGACCTCTGCTCCATCTATTAGGATGATAAATGCGTCATCTTGACCTGAAGTTGTCTTTGAATCGATCAAAGCTCTTGGTAGTTGTAGTGTAATGGTTCCATCACTTGTAGAATTTATTGAAACAATCACGGACAAACTTTGAGCATCTATAGTCATAGTCTTTACAGATCCTCCGCTTATTGTGTAATTGACATTGAAAGTCTGTTGACTACTAGGATCTTTGAGCTGGAATACATTGCTAATAGTAGTGGGTGTACTTTGAAAAGTAAAAGTAGACTGTGCAGTTACATTTGGAGGTCCGTATTGTACCTTGACCGTATAAACTCCATTTAATTTCCAATATGGTCCTACTGCTTTTATGGTATCTGTATACTTGCCATCTTCTGAAACATCGATTTGTGCTACTTGGACTAGACTATTGTTTGGATCAAATATCTGTATGACTAATGGAGTTCCAACTACTACTGATTGTACTTGACCTGAAATTACAATTGTATCTCCTAATGTGTATGATGTTTTATCTATACTAGTTGTAATTAGTGGTGCTGCAGGTGGTGATGCTGATGGTGTTGCATCCTGTTGTGCAAAAATAGGTACTGATAGTGTCGAGAACGATAAAATCATTACCATGAAAATAGGTGCATATTGCATATTGTGATTGTGTCTTTCCGTTGTATATTTCCTTTACTATGTTAGTAATAAAAAATGAAAAAGTAGAGCGTCCTAGTATTTTGGCATAAATCTTAGTCCAGTCTTTGCTGACACTGCAATAATTGATACTATTGCAATTGCAAGTACTAGAGCTGCGATTGGGCCAAACTCTGGAACTATTTGTGTACCGATTATCTCAATTTTCTCTGATGCCATTTGGAATGGGATTGTAACAGTTCTTGTATCTGTGGACGGTGAATCTGTGAATTGTTGTACTTGTTCACCATCAATTAAGACTGCAAAGACGCTGTCATTTGTACCGCTTTTTGCATCTAACACTGATCTTGGAATGTTAAGAGTTATCTGACCATCACCACTTGCTTGTATGTTGACAACAAGTGTCTTTGATGCAGAGTCTAACGTTGCTCCTGAAACTGTTCCGTTATCAATGGTGTAATCAATGCAGTATGTTTCAGCACCTATTGTAGCTGAGAGTTGTTGTGATGTACAACTTGTCTGTCCGCCACCACCTGGTAAAGTGAACTGTGTTGTTGTTGAAAGAAGTCCTTGTTGTGATCCAGCTTGAACATAAATGGTATAAGTTCCACCTGAAGTCCATAGTGGGCTTGAAGTGTTGATTTTATCTTGAAAATCACCATTGTTGCTCAATGTTAGCTGATCTATTTCTACAATCTTTCCATTGGAGTCTGAAACCTTCATTGTAACAGCTTGTCCGCCTATGGAATTTTGGACATGTCCTGTAACAATTATTGTTGACTGTCTGTCATACGTGTCTTTATCAGTTGACACTACAATTGGCAGAATTTGTTGAGATCCAGTACTTGGGCTGATTTGGCTTGAATATGTTGTTGTATCTGCCGGTGATAATGCAAATGCCGGCATGATGCCTACTACAGCTGCCGTAGCAAGAATTGCGATCAACGCATATTCTTTATGAGTACTCATCTTATTTGCGATTATGAAGTAAGACTATTTATGTATATTTAAAAAGATAATTGAAATTTAGATGATATTGTTAATTGATCCAACATTGATCTGAGTGATGAACGCATCTATTATCTAAAATATTCATTGTGTCCAGTGGTGAAATTTGTTAGTGTTTCCACTGACATCTTAAAATCATAAAAAATGAAAAAGTAGAGAGTTCTAGTATTTTGGCATAAATCTTAGTCCAGTCTTTGCTGACACTGCAATAATTGATACTATTGCAATTGCAAGTACTAGAGCTGCGATTGGGCCAAACTCTGGAATTGCTGGTGCTTCACCTGCGAGTTGGAATACAGCTGAATTAACTCTTGCTTGTTCGTCTCCTTGTTGTACTGTAATTGTGTATTGTCCATTCTCAAACCAGAGATTGCCAACAGTGCTTATCTTGGTAACAAAATCTCCATTGTTGTCTAAGGTTACTTGAGCTGCTGTTACTACATTACCTGATGGGCTTGTTACTTTTATGGCCACATCTTGTCCTGGGTATGGATTTGCAACATGTCCAGTGACCATAATTTGTGAATTGTGATCATAAACTGGTTTGTCAGTTGTCACCGTGATTGCTATTGGTGGTATCTGTTGTATGTTGCTGGTGTCGTTACAGTCGGGGCATGCGAGGTACGGGTTATCTGCTGCAAAAGCAGGTACCACACCTACTACAGCTGCCGTAGCAAGAATTGCGATCAACGCATATTCTTTATGAGTACTCATCTTATTGGCGATTAACCATAATGGATATTTATGTATATTTAAAAAAGGAACTAGTACCTTGGTAGGACATATTTCACTAAGTTACCAGTAGGGACATGAAAAATGCAATCACTGGATTTGCATTTTTGGGAGAAATATTGGGTTTTCATAGCTTCATTATTTTCAGGGTAGTAATTGGGTTTGGATTGGATGGTAGAGAAGTAACAGATTTTTTCCTTTTATCCTGATTCAGAGGGCTAGCTTATGATTATGTTTCCAGAAACTAAGGTCTTGATATTATGTTCTATCACTTGGGGGTTTGGTTTATTTACCGGATTTTTTTGCAGACGCCCACGCAACAACAGCAAAAGTGGCACCACCAAACAGGGAGATAATCGAAATGTCTTGTAATTGGTGTGTTTTCATTCCAGTAAGTCCCATGACTAGATTATCAAAAGGCGAGGACACAATCAGTAGAAAACCTACAAAAGCAACAAAAATGCCAAATACTAAAACTCCAGTTTCGTCAGACATTATTTAATCAAACTTCTACCAAGTCTTAAACAGATCATTTTCTCCATGTCTCGACGAGAAATACGGCGAATTGTGTACCGAGAAGGTAACAGAGTCTTAAAAAATGAAAAAGTAGAGAGTTCTAGTATTTTGGCATAAATCTTAGTCCAGTCTTTGCTGACACTGCAATAATTGATACTATTGCAATTGCAAGTACTAGAGCTGCGATTGGGCCAAACTCTGGAATTATCTGTGTACCGATTATCTCTATTTCTTCAGTTCCATCTGTAAATGGAATTGATAGAGTTCTGTCGGTTGTTGTAGTGCTTGTCTCTTGGAAATCTGCTTCCTGATTGTCTACTAGTACATAGTACTTGTCATCCTGACCGGTTGGCAATGTTGCATTAATCAGTGCTCTTGGGAGTGTGACTGTTAATACTCCATCTCCAGTAGTCTGTATCGATACGATAAGAGACTTTGACTGGATGTCTGCCTTTATGCCGAGGACTTTACCATTGGTTATACTATATTTTACAGAAAGGTCTGTACCATCAACTTTTATTGTATTTCCTGTACCAGGGCTGGCAGATCCTGCAAATTGGAATGTTGTTTCAGCTGTTCTATCAGGGCTACCATATTGTACCTTAACTGTGTATGCTCCAGCTTCCTGCCAAAGAGCACCTGTAGCCGTTATAGATGTTGAAAACGTTCTGTCAGATCCCAAATCCACTTGATCGACTTTGACAATGTTTCCTATTGGGCTAATGATCCTGACTGTGATTGGTGTATCAGAAATATAGTCTTGTGTACTTCCTGATATCATAACCTTGTCTCCATCATTGTATGAAGTCTTGTCTGTTGTGACAGTGATTGCGCCCGTATTTCCAGACGTAGCACTTGTGGGATTTACACCTGTATTATTCAAGAGCGCAGCAGAAGCAGCAAAAGCAGGGGCTACTCCTATGGTGCAAACTAGAATTACAAGTAACGCAAATCCTTTAAAGCGAGTACTCATCCTGGTTGGAAATATTTTTTTTTGCTATTTAAAGTTGCGGAAAAAATTATTGACAAAAGGTGCTATTTTTGACACGCTTCCAATTAGATATATATTAACCTCTCGGTGGATGCATCTTAGTTTGTGGATTAGTCATACGTTTACAGCTAATGTTCAAAGGAGATTTTAAACATGATAAGTAAAAAAGAGAAAATACTCATTCCGGATCACATCTATGTTCCAAAACATGAGATCATAAATAAAGACGAAGCAGAGAAGGTTCTTGAAAAATATCATACCAAACCAACTGAAATGCCGTTAATCTATGTGAGCGATCCAGCAATCAGAGGTTTGGGTGTAAAACCGGGTGATATGATAAAAATTACAAGAAAAAGTCCTACTGCTGGAGAGAGCCTGTACTACAGGTATGTGGTGGAAGAATAATGGCAAACATTTCGAATAAACGCTGGCCTATAATTCAAGATATACTAAAAAGAGAAGGAATTGCAAGGCAACATCTAAACTCATATGATGAATTTCTTGAAAGAGGACTTCAAAGTATTATTGATGAAGTTGGACAAATTGAAATTGAAAGTGCTGAATATCCATACAAAATTCAACTTGGCAAAGTAAAACTTCAACAACCACGTATGATGGAGTTGGATGGCTCTATTACTCATATTGCACCAATGGAGGCACGACTTAGAAATGTCACATATGCTTCTCCTATAATGCTTGAAGCAAGTGTTGTTGAAGATGGAAAAATTCTCGAATCACGATATATTCACATTGGAGACATGCCTGTTATGGTTAGATCTAACGCTTGCATCTTGCATAATCTGTCTGAACAGAAACTTGTAGAACATGGCGAAGATCCAAGTGATCCTGGTGGTTACTTTATCATTAATGGTTCTGAACGAGTTATAGTAGGACTAGAAGATCTTTCTTACAATAAAATAATTGTAGACAGAGAAACTGTGGGCGGTAATACTGTCTTCAAAGCCAAAGTCTATTCTTCAATTGTTGGTTATCGAGCAAAATTGGAATTGATAATGAAAAATGACGGCCTTATTGTTGCAAAAATTCCTGGCTCTCCTGTTGATATTCCTGTAGTAACCCTAATGCGAGCATTAGGTCTTGAATCTGATAGAGAGATAGCTGCATCTGTATCATTAGTTGATGATATTCAAGATGAACTTGAAGGTTCATTTGAAAAATCAGGTGACGTACCAACTGCAAAAGATGCCATAGTCTACATTAGTAAAAGAATTGCACCAGGTATGCTTGAAGAATTCCAGATAAAAAGAGCAGAAACATTACTTGATTGGGGTCTTCTTCCACATCTTGGTAAACACCCTGATAACAGAAAAGAAAAAGCACTATTCTTGGGTGAAGCCACATGCAAATTAATAGAATTAAAGTTGGGCTGGATTGCTACTGATGATAAAGATCACTATGGCAATAAAGTCATAAAATTTGCAGGTCAAATGCTTGCTGATCTTTTCAGAACTGCATTCAGAAACCTAGTCCGGGACATGAAATATCAATTGGAAAGATCTGGTCAAAAAAGAGGTATCAATGCAGTGGCAGCAGCTGTTAGACCTGGAATTGTTACTGATAAAATGAATAATGCTATTGCAACTGGAAATTGGGGTAGAGGCAGAGTTGGTGTAACTCAACTTCTTGATAGAACTAATTATCTTTCAACTATCAGCCATCTTAGAAGAATTCAATCACCTTTGAGTAGAAGCCAACCAAACTTTGAAGCAAGAGATCTTCATGCTACACACTTTGGCAGAATATGTCCAAGTGAAACTCCTGAAGGATCAAACTGTGGATTAGTAAAGAACTTGGCCCTTTCTGCAATAATTTCTGTAAATGTTCCATCTGAGGATATAATAGAAAAACTCTATGATTTGGGTGCAACTTATGTATCTGATGCAAAAGATGAATTGAAAAAAGAAGGTACTAGAGTGTTTGTAGATGGTAGACTGATTGGATACTTTAAAGACGGTCAGAAATTGGTTGATTCCCTAAGAGATCTTAGAAGAAATTTCAAAATTCATCCACACGTTGGAATTTTCTTATACCAGTCCAGCTTTGAAGGATCCACAAAGAGACTTTATGTCAATTGTAATGCTGGAAGAGTCTTGCGTCCTCTAATTGTAATCAAGGATAATAAAATTCTCTTAACACAAGAATTAATCGACAAAGTAAGCAAAAAGTTCCTTTCATGGACAGATTTGCTACACATGGGAATTATCGAATTGGTAGATGCTAATGAGGAAGAAAACTCCTACATTGCAATTGATGAAACTGACATAAAAAAACATACTCACATGGAAGTGTTCCCATCTGCAATTCTAGGTGCAGGTGCATCAATAATTCCATATCCTGAACATAACCAGTCTCCAAGAAATACATATGAATCTGCGATGGCAAAACAAAGTCTTGGATTTTCAACTCCACTCATGAATGCTAGTACATATGTAAGACAGCATCTGATGTTGTATCCTCAAACTCCAATCGTTAATACCAAAGCAATGGGTCTTCTAGGACTAGAGGACAGACCAGCTGGTCAGAATTGTGTTGTTGCAGTATTACCATTTGATGGATATAATATTGAAGATGCTATTGTCTTGAGCAAGTCCTCAATTGATAGAGGTCTTGGTCGAACATTCTTCTATAGAATCTACGAGGCTGAGGCAAAACAGTATCCTGGAGGCATGAGAGATAATTTTGAGATTCCAACTGCAGAAGGAAATATTCGTGGATTCAGAGGTGACAAGGCATACAGATTATTAGAAGAAGATGGAGTTATCGCTACCGAGTCAACAGCACAGGGTGGAGATATATTGATTGGAAAAACAAGTCCGCCAAGATTCATGGAAGAATATAGAGAATTTGAGGTAAAAGGACCATACAGAAGAGATACTTCCATAGGAGTTAGACCATCTGAAAATGGAGTTGTTGATACTGTTGTTATGACTCAATCACATGATGGAGGAAGAATGTATAAGATAAGAGTCAGAGATCTTAGAATTCCTGAAATTGGTGACAAATTTGCATCAAGACACGGCCAGAAAGGTGTAGTAGGTTTACTTGTGAATCAAGAAGATCTTCCATATACTGCTGATGGAGTTGTCCCGGACGTTATGATTAATCCACATGCTTTCCCGTCCAGAATGACTGTTGGAATGTTCTTAGAATCTGTAACTGGAAAAGCTGCTGCATTGCGTGGAAGCAAAATGGATGGCTCTGCTTTTGTTGGTGAAAAACTTGAAGATGTAAAAGGTGTTTTAGAACAAAATGGATTCAAATATTCTGGAAAAGAAGTAATGTACGATGGAAGAACCGGAAAACCATTTGCAGTGGATGTATTCATAGGAGTTGTATATTATCAAAAACTTCACCATATGGTTGCAGACAAGATTCATGCAAGAGCAAGAGGTCAAGTGCAAATGTTGACAAAACAACCAACAGAGGGACGTGCAAGAGGTGGAGGTTTGAGATTTGGTGAAATGGAGCGTGATTGTCTTATTGCATACGGTGCATCAATGATGTTAAAAGATAGATTGCTTGATGAATCTGACAAGGCTGACATCTATATCTGTGAGAGATGTGGCTTGGTTTCTTATTATGATATTAAACAAAGAAGATTTGTATGCAGAGTCTGTGGCGATAAGGCAAAAGTTACATCCATATCTGTTGCATATGCGTTTAAACTTCTTCTACAAGAAATGATGAGTCTTGATGTAGCACCAAGACTTTTGATAAAGGAGAGAGTATAATGGCACTTGAGACAATCAAAGTAATAGACGGAATAAAGTTCTCGGTATGGTCGCCAACAGAAATTAGAAAATATTCTGTTGCTGAGATTACTGCACCTGAGACATATGATGAAGATGGAATGTCAGTTCAAGGTGGATTAATGGATGGAAGACTTGGTACGCTTGAACCAGGCCAGAAATGTCTTACATGTGGTAATACTGCTGCAAGATGTCCAGGTCACTTTGGTCATATTGAACTTGCAGAACCTGTTTTACATATTGCATTCATTGATAATATCTACAAACTTTTGCTGACTACATGTAGATCCTGCGCTCGATTAAAAATTCCACAAGAGGAGCTAGAAGAATATCATCAAATCATGAAAAAGGAAGCAGCTTATACTGTAATTTCAATCAAACACATTCCAACTGAAATAATTGAAAGAGCCAAGAAGGAAAAAACATGTCCTCATTGTGGTAAATCACAATATGAGTTGATATTCACAAAACCAACAATATTCATAGAAAGAACTGAGCTTGGCGAAAATAGATTATTGCCAATTACAATACGTGAAAGATTCTCACACATGATTGATGAAGATCTTAAATTGTTGGGATATGATCCTACCACTGCAAGACCAGAGTGGTTTATCTTGCAAGTCCTACCAGTGCCTCCAGTTACAGTAAGACCGTCTATCATTTTAGAAACAGGAATTAGATCTGAAGATGATTTGACTCACAAGCTAGTAGACATCATAAGAGTTAATCAAAGACTCAAAGAGAGCAAAGAAGCTGGAACACCTCCGCTTATCGTACAAGACTTGGTTGATCTTTTACAATATCATGTTACTACTTATTTTGATAATGAAGTATCTGGAATTCCGCAAGCTCATCACAGATCCGGAAGACCTCTTAAGACTCTCACACAAAGACTGAAAGGAAAAGAAGGAAGATTCAGAGGTTCATTATCTGGAAAAAGAGTCGACTTTTCAAGTAGAACTGTTATTTCACCTGATCCAAACTTGCAAATCTCTGAAGTAGGAGTTCCAGAAGCTGTCGCAACTAAATTGACAATTCCAGAAGTTGTAACAGAGTGGAACATTGAAAGACTGAAAAAACTTGTCATAAACGGACCAAGCAAGTTCCCAGGAGCTAATTATATTGTAAGACCTGACGGAGTTAAAATTAGACTTGATTTTGTAGAAGACAGAGAAACCATTGCAAATAATATTGAAATCGGATATCTTGTAGAAAGACATCTCTCTGATGGTGACATTGTAATGTTTAACAGACAACCATCATTGCACCAAATGTCAATCATGGGACATTATGTTAGAGTATTGCCTGGTAAGACATTTAGATTGCATCCTTCAGTCTGCCCTCCTTACAACGCTGACTTTGATGGTGATGAAATGAATCTTCACGTACCACAAAGTGAAGAAGCAAGAGCAGAAGCTATACTCTTGATGCGTGTACAGGATCAATTAATATCTCCAAGATATGGAGGCCCAATAATTGGCGCATTACGTGATTTCATTACAGGCGCATATTTGCTCACAAAGGATGATACAACTTTAACACCACAAGAATTTGCAAACCTTGCAATGTTGGCTGGTTACAGTGGAACATTCCCAGAACCTGCTGTAAAAGCAAAAGGTGGTTCACTTTATAGTGGAAAACAGCTGTTCTCACTCTTCTTACCAAAAGACTTCAACTATGTGATAACTTCAAAATGGTCTAAAGGTACAAAGGGTCCTGTAAAAGATGTCGTAATTAAAAATGGCCAACTAGTTAGTGGTGTAATTGATAAAGCATCAATTGGTGCAGAAGAACCTGACAGTGTTTTACATAGAATTACAAAAGACTATGGATATGAAGAAGCAAAGAACTTCTTAAACTCCATTCTAATTATGTTAAAACAATTCATCACTGGATATGGATTTAGTTATGGTTATGCTGACCTTGAACTTGCAACAAAGACCAAAGATGGAATTCTAGAAAATATTCAAGAATCTTATGATAAAGTCTATGATTTTATTGCACAAGCAAAGAAGGGTACTCTACAACTCAGTAGGGGTCTTTCAGCTGAGGAAGCATTAGAAGCGTATATTGTAAATGAGCTCTCAAAAGCAAGAGATAAAGCTGGAAACTCTGCAGACAAATCTTTTGATGAAACAAACGCTGGCAGAATCATGGCAACAACTGGAGCTAGAGGTTCTTCATTGAACATTGGTCAAATGGCAGGTGCACTAGGTCAACAATCTATTAGAGGTCGAAGAATTCTCAAGGGTTACAGTAACAGGGCATTACCACACTTCAAAGAAAATGACGCAAATCCAGACGGTAAAGGATTTGTAAAATCAAACTATAGAGAAGGACTCTCTACACTAGAATTCTTCTTCCATGCAATGGGAGGAAGAGAGGGTCTTGTAGATACTGCAGTTAGAACACAACAAAGTGGTTACATGCAAAGAAGACTCATCAATGCACTAGAGCATCTAAAGCTAGAGTATGATGGAACAGTAAGAGATCCACACGGTCACATAATACAATTCCTTTATGGTGAAGATGGTATTGATGTAGCAAAAAGTGATCATGGTGAAGCATTTAGAATTGCTAGGTTGATTGAATCTGAAAGTATCATTGATTCAGGAAAGAAAGCCACAAAAGAAGAGATATCAGATCTGGCGAAAAAATATGTCAAGACGTTTAATCCACGATTATCCAAAACTGTACTAGAAGCTCTACTAGAGTCAAAACTTAGTAAAGAAGGTGTTGACAAAGTCTGTAAAAAAGCATTAGAACTCTATGATAATGCCAAGGTAGAGCCTGGACAAGCAGTAGGTGTAGTTACAGCACAATCTATAGGAGAACCAGGTACTCAGATGACCCTTAGAACATTCCACTTTGCAGGTATTAGAGAAAGAAACGTAACACTAGGACTTCCTAGACTGATTGAACTTGTTGATGCAAGAAAGAAACCTGTGACTCCAACAATGGATATTTACTTGGAAGAAAATCACAAAAAGTCAAAAGAAAAAGCAATCAAAGTAGCCAGAGAAATATTGCACACCAAAATCAGCGCATTGATATCTAGTACTGAAACTGATTATTCTACAAAGATTAAACTTAATCTCAATCAAGATAAACTAAGAGAAAGAGCATGTACAATTGAAGATGTAGTTGATGCATTAC
>JAJSDS010000046.1 GCA_028580875.1 Nitrosotalea sp. | reverse complement strand
ATTTTATTGAAAAATTTCCAATTTGGAAGTAAATAATACTATAGAACATTCCAATTTACCCCTTAATTTCCAATTCGGAAATTAATATTAATAACAGATTCCAACATACCATATGCTTGATGACATAGACAAGGTCATACTTTCACACTTGGGGAGAAACGCCAGAGTTTCTTCACAGGAAATATCCAATACACTGCAAGGCATGGGCTTTACAATCACAGATAGAGCAGTAAGACAGAGACTTGCAAGACTAGAGAAAAACAAGGTTATTCTTGGATATTCTGCGATTTTGAATCCCAGTTTAGTATCAGAAAAGGTCAATAGAACAATACTTGTCAAATTCAAATTTTCAAAAAATGTTGCTGATGGAGTCGAGAGGTTGACAAGATATCTAAATGAATCACCTTTTTGTATTTATTCAGCAAGAATGAGCGGTGATTTTGATTGGGTTTGTCATTTTGTTTTCTCATCAATTGAACAATATGATCTTGAAACAAACAATTTTCTAAATAGATTTTCAGATGTCATATCTGATCTTCGGTCATACGAATCAAAAGCGACAAAATCTTCGCCCTATGTTCTATTTGACGAGTATGCCACAAATGAAAAAAAGCTGCATGTATACACAATACTAAATTCCATAAAAAAATATGACAATCTAAATGATCGACTCCAATCAATAGTTGAAAGCCTTGTAAAATATTTTAATGCCAAGTTTGCAAGAATCTGGTTTTATGATAAAAAGTCAAAGATGTTGATTCTAAAGTATAGCGCAGGCAAGTACAAAAACATAGACGGTGAATTTTCCAGAATACCAATAAACTCTTTGAAGATCGGCTCTATTGCAAAGACAAAGAAACCCGTAGTTTCAAATGATGTGATACACGATCCAAGAATAAAATATCACGAGTGGGCAAAAAAGGAGAAACTCAAGTCTTTTGCAGGATATCCAATATTGTACAAGGGAGAAGTCGTAGCAGTTTTAGCTATTTTCAGTGGGAAATCCCTCTCGCCTAGTGATTTTGAGATATTAGGAATATTCTCAGACCAGCTCTCAAAGGAGCTTTCGGGTTTTTTTGAGGCAAAGGATTTCCTTCTCATTTGACTTTGAAAAAAATCAGTATTTGAGTAGTTTTTCAGAGGCCTAGCAGATACATTTCAATTTATTAAATCATTTTAGGTCAAGAAAGTCCTTGGAGTATGAGCTTGCAGAGATAATAGAGGGAACTACAAGGTTGCTGGTACCAAAGGAATCATTATCAGAAAAAGTTCCTCCAAAGGAACCAGCGTTTTTTAACCCAAGGGCAAGAGTAAGCAGAGATTTTTCCATAATAGCATATTCAGCATTTTTAAGAAACTTTAAGGGTCCAAAGATTTTTTTGGATTCACTTGCAGGAATAGGTGCAAGAAGCATAAGAGTTGCAAATGAAATTAGTTCAATAGAAAAAGTGATTGTAAATGATGTCAACCCACAAGCGCTTGAGATTGGAAAAAGTATTGCAGAGTTGAATCAAGTTACAAAATGTGAGTTTTCTGAAAATGAGGCCTGTAGGTTTTTGAGTCTTCATTCAACAAGAGATGGACGTGGTGCAATTGTGGATGTGGATCCATTTGGTGCACCTTCTCGTTATCTTGACTGTGCAATAAGGGCAACCTTTCATGGAGGGCTCTTGTCAGTGACGGCCACGGACATGACTGTCTTGCATGGAATATTTCCAGAAGCATGTAAGCGCAAGTATTACGGAACTCCCGTTAAAACAACATATGGAAACGAAATTGCGTTACGATTGGTCCTTGGTTGCATGAATATGGTTGCAGGCCGACTTGATATCATGATAGCACCACTATTTGTTCAGCACAGTATGCATTACTACAAAGCCTATGTCAAAATACTCGTCAGGACAAATACCAAAGAATGCATGGGGTACATACTACATTGCGATAATTGTGGAAACAGAAAAGTTGTGCGCGAGGTAGAACATACATGCAATATTTGCGGCTCAAAGGCAAAACTTGCAGGGCCGCTTTGGATAGACAGTCTACATGACAAAAGTTTTGTAGATTCCATGATATTAGAGGAAAAAAATCTCACAGTTGACAAGTCGTGCGCAGTATTCTTGGAAAAATGTCAAGGAGAGACAGACATGCCACCGGCTTATTTTACACTAGACGAAATTGCACATAGAAAACAGTCAGCACCACCATCTCTTGCCAACATAATAGAAAAGATCAAATCAATAGGACATAGAGCCACAAAAACAAGCATGAATCCTACAGGATTCAAGACTGATGCAACTATAGATGAGATTTTGTCGCTGGTTTAATTTCCAAGATATCCCAAGCAGACATAGTATAGTTCGCTACTTGACTTTCTGCTTGCTTGTGGTTTTCTTAATTGCACCTTGGCAAATTTCTTTCGGATATAGTCTCTGAACTCAATTGAGTACTGTCCATCAAAGACTTTGAATAATGCATTACCCTTTTTTGCTAACACTTGATCCATTATCTTACTTGCAGCATAATTAAGTGAGATTTGTCTAGAGTGATCCACATCCCACATTCCAGTAACTGTTGGCGAGAGATCACAGATTACTGCATTTACTTTTCCTCCAAAATAATCAAAAATTTGCTCTACAACAGATTCATCTTCAATATCTCCACGAATAAAGTGAACCTCTGGAATTTCCTCAACAAATGATTTGTCAATACCCATGACTTGTCCCTTGTTTCCTGCAAGTTCGTGCGCAACCTGGGTCCATCCCCCAGGGGCACAACCAAGATCCAAGACAAAAAATCCAGGACCAATTATTCTATAAGATGTGTTTAATTCTTTTAATTTGTATGCAGCTCTACTTCTATATCCTTCCTTATGTGCTAATCGTCTATACAAGTCACGCCTTGCATCGATTAATTTCATTTCTTTGCCTTCTTTGTAGTAAGTTCAGTTAAGACCCATTGTTCAATCAAAGGACAAGTTCTCGGACTAATTTCTCCTTCTAGCGTACACTTTGATTCCACAGGACATATCAAACAAGGAGCAGACTCTATCGATTGCGTTGTTACTGGTACATGTGCAATCTTTAGTTTGTAGGTCCAACGCCCATTTTCAAGAATTTTTTCTCTTTTGACAAGATGTTGCCTTTCAAGTTTTAGTGCAAGTCTTGAGCCATCTCTGCTTGAGAGTTTGAGTTTCTTCCACAGTTCACTTTGAAACATGCCATTGTCACCACGTTTTGCAACCAAACCCAAAACAGTTGTTTTCAATTTCTCCATATCCAGTCCTTCTATCTGGAAATTTTCTATCTCCTTTTCATCAATTGCTTCTAGTTCTTCTTCGGAAAGTTCAGCATCCTTTTTCTTGCCATCTTTAGATTTTTTCTTTTCCAGTTTGTCAGATTCTGTTTTCTTGACAACCTTGGGAGATTCCTTCTTCTTTTCTGCCTTGGTTACTTCCTTTTTCTCTTCAGCTTTTTTGGTTGGTTTTTTTTCTTTTTTAGCCATAATTAATCACAATAAATAGAACGCGCTACTCCTCATTATTACAAACACTCGTGGAATATAATAACATATAATTTTCTTATTGTACCCTAAAGTTGGCCGATACATGAATACTATTTTGGCCAGTCTTGTCCTTCATTTCTGCCTCAATCTTGTATATTCCCGGTTTGTCAATTACGGCTGAAAATGTATCTTGGATTGGCAGATTAGAGTTAGTTTGTGCAAAACACTGCGTAAAGTACGCATGCTGAACAACTACCTGTGCTGGTGATGTATTTGGATCATATATTGTCATATACAAATCACCACAGTCAAACGAAGTATTGTTCACCATCACACCAAAGTTCAATGGAGTAGATACCGTATAATTACTGACAAGGTTCAACAATCGGATTTGTTTGTCTCCCTCTTGTTGTCCAATGTTTGACGTAAACTTGTATTGCCACATGTTCAATTGTCTACCAGGTTGTCCCAAAACATCAGACAGTACATATCCTCCAAAAATCAGTGACACAACTACAGGAAAGACAAAAACAAGATAAGCAATTTTTTTTACTGCCAATTACAGTATAACCGCTCTAGTTCCCATATATCTATTTGGTCAAAAAAGTTACAAATAACAAATTTGACGAATAAGTTAAATCACAGCCAAGCCAATAGCCGCTAGATGCGACTTAGAAAGTTTAGAGTTCAAGGTTATCGTTGCATTCATGATTCTGGCGAAATCAAAGTCGGAGATCTTGCAGCATTTGTAGGAAGAAATGAAAGTGGCAAGACCACAATTTTAGAAGCCCTTACACTACTTAACAAGGATACAAAACTTTCTGAACTTGATTTGTGTGACGAAATGACAGAGGAGTTAAAGTCAGAGATAAGATTAGCAGAAGGAGAATTTGTACTAAACGAAAAAGAGACTGCATTAATTCGAGAAAAATTTCCAAATCTCCAAGACATAAGGACAATGAAGATCTATAGAACAAACAAGCATCCCAGAGTACAGTATGATTTTGGCGATGTGAAAATCAGCGGCGAGGCAAGTAAGAGACTCAACTCTTGGGAAAATTTCGTAGACAGGATCAAGTCTTTTGTGGCAGCCATGCCAAATCCCATACGAATTAGAGTTGATATCAAGTTCCTAAGTGCCCCTCCGCCACGAACCCGTGAAGTCTTTATGGACATGATGGCAGAATTTAACAACAACATTTACCTGCTTGCATCACAAGAGCCACAGATAATTTCAGAATGGAAAGACATCTACCAAGATTTAGAAAGCATATTTGACAACATGCTAATAGGAACAAACGAACGTTCTGCACTGGATAATTTCATAGAAGACAAGTTACACCCTAGATTTGTCTACTTTTCAGACTACAAAAAAATACTTGGAAATATTGATCTTGAGGAATTTGTCAGGGAAACAAAAGGAATTAGAGCAAAGGGCTTGGAATACGTCGAAGAGTTTGACAAGGCAGAAACTGTAAACAATTTATTTTATTTAGCAGAGCTTGATGCTCAAAAACTTGAAGAGGTTCAAAACAGTCCATCGCGATTGATAAAATTACTGCACACTTCAAGTAGAAGACTCAGTGAGAGGCTCAACCCAGCATGGAAGGGAGACCCGATTCATGTAGAGCTGAGATGGAATCCAGGAAATGTTTTGAGTGTTGTAATATCAGATGTACACAAAGATGGTACTGTTACAAATACAGGGTTGCTCAACAGAAGAGCTGAAGGATTCAAGTGGACTTTTTCATTCATAGTAAACTTTGCAGCAGAAACGCAGAAAGCTGAATTAAAGGAAGCAATACTGTTACTTGACGAGCCTGCAAGAAACCTGCATCCTGCACAACAAAGAGGAATTTCAGACCTGCTAAAAGGCCTTGCAGGTTCTAATCAAATACTGTATGCAACCCACTCACCATTTATGATATTTGACTATACCCAAGGAAACTTGTTAGTAGTAGAACTTGATAAGAGAAGACACCTAAGTAAAATCTATTATGATTATTGGAATGCAGATGATCAAACACTCATTCCAATATTATATGGACTATCTAGAGGTCTTGTAGAATCAATAGTTGACAAACAGATTGGCTTTAACTCTAGACCTGTGATCATAGTTGAAACAATGTCTGATTGTATGTATCTTAATGCATTTGATAGATTCCTAAAAGATCCAAATCTATCCATGAATCCACTCAACATAGTTGCAGCATACAACAAGAATTCAGTCATGTCGCTTGCAATATTTTATAAAAATCACGGGTATGACACTTTTATCTTATTAGATAACACTGAAGAATCACGAAAAATTGCAGCCGAGCTACAGTCTAACGAATTCAAATCAGTGCAGATGATTTTCTTCGAATTGGCAGGACAGCCAAAATTATTCATAGAAGACCTTTTGATGGATGATGATTATCTTTATGCAGTAAACCAAACTTATGAAGTCAAATTAAGAAAAGAAGGATATGTAACGCTCACAAAAGACCAAGTATCAAGCAAGGGCAAAAAGAGCATAATAGACAATCTAAATGAGATTTGGAAAGAGAACCAACATCTAGGCTGGGAAAAATTTGACAGAGAGGATATTTGCAGATATATTTGTGAAAAAATAGTACTCGGTGAGACAGACTTTTTATCAGACAAGACAAAGGACCAGTTCAGGTCACTATACAGATTGATTGCTGAGAGAATAAGACAGAATCAGAATCTGGGTGTACAGTCATCCATAACCAGTAATAGATGAGACAAAAAATATCAGCATTTGTACTTTACTCATAAATTGTACTATAGTACAAACAATAAAAGTAGAATTTCTTATTAAGATTTAATTGAGAGAAAGGATGTGGATGAGTAACGTGTTATTAAAATCAGTCATCATTTTTGCCATAATAGTTGGTAGCATATCTACAATGTATACCACACATTCAGCTTTTGCAGCTCCAGAATTTGTAACCGTAACTTCGACAAATACAGCAGCTGGTGTAACGGTGATTTCAGTTAGTAATAGTGTAAACAATACTGCTGACATAACCTCATTTACTTTACAAATAAACGGAGACGGTACCTTCAAGTCATTCAAAAGCGAAAATGGCTGGCAGGGAGTAAAGACTTCAACCACACTTGCATTTAGTACAACAAATCCACTAAAACCTGGAGATACAATATCTTTTGAAATAAAAACAGATCAGCAGTCACCAACTTTTACCTGGAAGACATCAGATGCAAACAATGTAGATAGAGAAACAGGAGAAATCGGAGTTCAATCAAATACCACAACACCACCGCCTGGCAGTGATAATCTAGGCAAGTCATCACCAAGTAGTGATAGTACCACTCCACCGCCGCCAACTCCTCGAGGCATACTTGATACATCAGTATTTAGAATAATTCCTTCATCTCCATCACCAGGTTCCCATATTAGGGTAGTAGGCCTAAGTTTTTCAGCACTAGCTAGTCTTGATCTGTATGTAGGCAATGATAAGATTGGATCATTTTCATCTAATGACAAAGGAAACTTTGTTGCAACTGTAGTCCTACCAGACTCGGAGCAACCTGGAAGTGTCAACTTTATTCTAAAGGATCTACAAGGTAACCAGAAATCATTTTCTACAAATATCAAACCACAATCAAAAGATCATCAGAACATACAAACAAGTATTCCTCTAACATTAAATGTTGATCCTATATATCATCAGGGGGATACAAAAACAATTTCCGGTACGGCTGATCCTCAAAGCACCGTAACCATAACACTCCTTGATTCAAAAGGAAATCCAATAACAACATCTACAGTAGAAACGGACAAGGACGGCAAGTATTCAATGACTAACGTAGTGCCAATTGATAGAAGTTTTGGTAAATATACTGTAACAGCTTCAGATGGAAAAATTCAGGTAACCAAGCAATACAGCATTGTTACTACCCATAATATTTCAGTGACTCCGTCTGCAACAAGGTATGAGCCTGGACAGACAATTTCCATAAATGGTACTTCGATTTCAAATCAACTCGTACATTTTATCATCAAGGATCCTACTAGTCAACAGGTTTATGCAAAGGATGCAAATGTGACATCCAACGGTACAGTTTCCACATCATACAAGATAGCAGATTCGGCCATAAAAGGGACATATTCAGTAGATATAACACAAGGTACTGACCATGTAGTTGTTTTCTTTGGAGTAGGTGAAGATGTATCGCCACACATAACAGCAACACTAGACAAACTCAGTTATCAGAATACAGACAAACCAGTTGTCAGCGTCACAGGTCCCTCATCCTCAACTCTCAACCTCATAATAGTGGATCCATCAGATAAACAAAAGTTTGCAGATATTATCAATTTGGGATCAGATGGACAAGCATCATATTCATTTAATTTGACATCATACACACCGGGAATTTATTCTGCCGTAGTATCACATGCAGAAGAAAAGGTTGAAAAATCATTTGCAGTTGGACTTTCAACTAGCACTGGAGCAATAGCACTTAAGACAGTAAAGGATTCATATCTACCAGGAGACAACATCATAATTATTGGAACTGCCAATGCAAATAGTCTCCTTCAGATCACTCTAACTGATCCAAATGGACAGATAGTAAAATCAGTGCAGACATTTACAGACAAGACTGGACACTTTTCTTCATTTGATTTTAGCATACCATCCATTGCAGTTCCAGGAACGTGGAAACTTGATGGCATTAGTGGAGTAAATCATTCATCTGTACCAATAATTGTAAAATCATCCAAACAAGCAATCACAGTTCAGCTGGATAGATCTTCCGGGGTATATACACGAGGAGACATTGTAGCAATCTCCGGATCAGATGCTGGTGTTACTGCATCAGTGAAGATTACTATCAATAGCAACAGTACAGTTATTGACACCCTGCCAACATCAGCTACAAACAGAGGTGATTATGTGACAGATTGGCAAGTTCCTCGCAATGTCAACCCAGGCATATACACAGTAGAGGCATCGTCTATCACAGGCAAAGCAGTAATCAGCATAACAATTCAATAAAAAATCTAATTAGTAATATTTTTTATATCCACCACTTGTCAACGATTTGTGAACCTAAAAGACAAGATATCTGAGATACCAGACTTTCCAAAAAAAGGAATTTTGTTCAGAGATATTAGTCCTCTATTAAGAGATCCATCAGCTTTATCGCTTGTCATAGACGAGTTTACAAAGATAATCCATCCAAACGATGTGGATGTTTTTGCAGGAATTGAATCAAGAGGTTTTCCCCTTGCCTGCGCGCTGGCACTCAAATACAACAAGGGAATGATCATGATTAGAAAACAAGGAAAGTTACCAGGTCTTACTCACAAAGTATCATACAGTATTGAATATGGAACCGCAACAATGGAGATTCAAGCTGATGCAATAAAAAAAGGCCAGAAAGTATACATCTGCGATGATTTGCTTGCAACAGGAGGAACAGCAAAGGCAGCCGCAAAATTAATTGAAAAGATAGGCGGCAAGATATCGGGTTTTGCATTCATAATAGAATTGACTGATCTTAAAGGTTCAAAGGCAATCAAGAATTACAAATACAATTCATTGGTGAAATATTGACAGAGCAAGCAGAGATAGGCATTTTTGGCGGAACCGGAATATATGATTCTGGCCTTCTCACAGAGAGCAAAGAGATCACCATAGACACACCATTTGGTAAGACTTCAGATTCCATAACAGTTGGAATGTACAAGGGGAGAAAAGTTGCATTCATGCCAAGACACGGTAAAAAACATACCATTCCCCCACATCTGATAAACTTTAGAGCAAATATTTGGGCGTTCAAAGAAATGGGAATTAAAAGAATCATTGCACCGTCAGCAGTTGGAAGCTTAAAGGAGGAATTAAAACCGGGCGATGTTGTATTACCATCCCAGTTCATTGATTTTACAAAGTCAAGAAAGTATACACTCTACGAAGATAACAAAGTCATTCACATATCAGTCGCAGATCCATTTTGCCCCGAGCTTCAAAATGTTGTCTCAGAGGTAACAAAGAAGATGAATTTACACATCCACAAAGATGCCACATACATATGCATTGAGGGACCAAGATTTTCAACAAGAGCCGAATCAAAGTTTTACAAAAATGTCATAGGTGCAGACATAATAGGAATGACCCTAGTTCCAGAATGCCAGCTTGCAAGAGAAGCCCAGATGTGTTATGTATCAATTTCAACAGTAACAGATTATGACGTATGGGCGGACAAGCCTGTCACTGCAAAGGAAGTTCTAGAGACTTTATCTAAAAACGTAGGAACTACAAAGAACATACTTTCACTGCTTTTTGATTCCATACCACAACAACGTGGTTGCTCATGTCACAAGGCATTTGAAGAAGCACAGTTTTAGCCGTCAGCAAAAGAGTCTTTTGTAAGCCCTTCTGGAAGTGTGATATCACCACGCACAAGTCTTTGCTGTAGTTCGTTTATCACTTCATCTACATCATATCCCAGTTTTACAAGATTTTTTTCAACAGTTTTTGATATCTTGGCACCAATGTTATGTCCACCAATTCTACCAAATGCAATTGCAGTAAACTTGAAGGGGTGAGCATCAATAGTAAAAGTACCAGTTATCTTGGCAGCTATTTGGCTACCACGTACATTATTGATATGAACTTGAATATCCATCTAAGACTTAGATCTCTACTGCTTTGTTAATGGAGGTTTCGATTAGAAAATTCCAGTGTTTGTCATCTTCAATTTTGAAGTTTTTTACCCTAAGTTTTATTACTTTTTCATCAACACATTCATGTTGAATTTCATCATCTTGTTTTATCTTGACAAGTTTCCATTTATCCTTGTGTTTTTTAAGATTGCATAACAGTACAGCCCATTTTTGATCCGCAGATATTTTTGGCATCCCAACATAATCAACTATGCTCTCAATTCCAAGCTGTTTTTCTTCACAGAAGATTTTCTTGCACTTGACACATCTCCAAGTATCAACTGAACCTATAGTTCTTCTTTCATAATTTAGATTTGTGACTCCAAAGTATACTATTTCATGATTACAAGAAGACTCTTCGTCTAGAGACATGTTTCCTCCTCCATTATCGGTTATATTTAGTTCTTGCATCATCATACGGTTTTTCTAAAATAATTGAAATGTTATCTACCAAGAGATTCTTCTTAAATGGAATATTTTCCCGTTCGCACATTCTTCTGTACATATTGACAACGGCAAATCTAGGATGCATGGACTCAAATTCTGTTTTTGTAATATCAATAAATCCACCATTTTGAATCAAACTTGTTGCTACTTGATGTGCCTCATCTTCTGATATGCCAAGATTCTTTGCTATATCATGTGCAGACATTTTGCCTGTTTTTACAACTAGAACATAAACTTTGGATTGAATGGGAGACAGTCTAAGCTCTGAAACTATATTTTCTTCGACAGTATCAATATTGACACTCACAAATAGTGAGACTTGTGATGCCATAAATAAACATGCCAGAATCACAGTTGAAATTAAATATGGAACACGGTCAATCTTCTCATGAGATTAATCATAGGATTAACTGGAAGTTCTGGAATTGCATATGGTGTGAGAATGTTAGAAGTTCTCAAACAATGCAAAGTTGATGTCCATTTAATCATGACAGAATGGGCAAAAAAATGCTTGACATTAGAAACTGATTATGATTTAAAATATGTAAAATCATTGGCTGACCATTATTCAGATGACACAAACATGGCTGCAAGTGTATCAAGTGGTACACACAAAACAGATGGTATGATAATAATCCCATGCACCATGAAGACGCTTTCAAGTATTGCCAATGGATATGAAGAAACCTTGGTGGCCAGAGCAGCTGGAGTCACAATGAAAGAGTCTCGCAAGTTGTTGATAGTTCCAAGGGAGACCCCACTTACTAGCATACATCTTGAAAACATGCTCAAGCTTTCTAGAATCGGAGTTGTCATATTGCCTGCCATGCCAGGTTTTTACAACAGGCCAAAGAATATTGATGATGTTTTGAATCATGTGGTAGGAAAATGCTTGGATCAATTCGGAATTGAGCACAACTTGTTCAAAAGATGGGAAACCACCTAAAGAAAATTACATTAATTTCAAGATACGATCATGAAATAAATACGCGTTAAATTTTGGTCAAAATTCTACGAGTGTTTATATTTGGAGCATAGTTAAATCATACAGAATATCTTTGGCAAGCTACAAAAGCAGATACTCTAATGACAAGTCACTTGATTTCATAATTCCCTTAATGGTCTTGCTGTTTCTTGGTGTAGTGTATATGCTATCGTTAAGATCTTCACAAGGATACGTTAGTTTCATACTGATTGGGATAGCTGCCATGATAATGATCTATTGGGTCAAGGTACTAAAGAAGATGACCGTAGAGAGTAGTACACC
>JAJSDS010000045.1 GCA_028580875.1 Nitrosotalea sp. | reverse complement strand
TTCTATCCTTGCACGTCGTTTTCCAACATCTCTTTGCTTTGCTTCGCCGACCCGCATTTGTAGCAGTTCGTCTTTTTTTACCAAGGTGGCACCTACTTCATATCGACAGATGTTCGGCTTAAACCTAACACTTCGAATTCTCCTACTCCTTCAACTGCACGCACTGTATTTTCAAGAGAATCCATTTGGCCTTCTTTGTCGTCTAGAGAAAACTCTGCATTAAGAAAATAGAGACCAAAAGCAAGTGGTTCTTTTACATATTTTGATAGCGTAATACCTTCTTTTAGTGAAGATGAAATTTTTTTTGCAATGTCATCTAGATCTATCTCAGTTCCGGTTGGAAGTATTTTTGCTCTAAGTGAAAGTCGAGCCAATTTCTAAGGTCCTTCAAAATTGCATGAATTGCACTTGTATACTCTTGCAGCCTCTCTGCAACTTTCACATCTCCAAAGCAATACTGAGCCACAACTAGGACAGTTAAATTTTACACACTTATCGTTAGGCATTATTGGTCTGTGACAAGAACTGCACACAGGTAATGCGATAGTTGATGACATGATAAAACTCGATTTCTACCGAATTTATACCTTGCTTATCAAATATTGCTCAGTTTAACAATCTTCTCAATTCATTTCCAAGAATTGATTGGATTGCCTTAACTGATCCTCGTACACCCAATAACTTTGCAACCGATGTTGTATGGAAATCAAAACTTCCTTCCTTTGAGATCTCATCAAGCATCTTAGGTGTTATCGACTCAAATATTCCATCAATTGATTTGTTGTCAAGTCTCTCAAGAAGGGAACGTGCAAGAAGCATGTTTTCAAATTCTTTGCCAAATTTTTCATTCCATTTTTTTTGATATTCTGATAAGTCTGATTTACTTCCTGATTCTAAAAACTTGGAAATTGCTTGTCCTGCAAGTATTCCGCCGACTCCTGATGAGTAAATTCCTCCTGCTGTTGTAGGTTTTGCTTGTCCTGCGGCGTCTCCTATTGTTACAACATTGCCTGTTACGAATTCCTTGATTGGCCCTTTGACCCAGATGGGGGCAAATATCTTTCTTATGGTGGAATGTTTTCCTTTTGCATTTAGAAATTCCTCTATTGCAAGAGCAGGATTGATTCCCTTTCCTGCTACTCCTACTTTTGCTTCATCTCTTCTAGTAGGTATGACCCATGCAAAGAATCCGGGATATTTTTCCTGATCTAGATAAACTTCAATTCTTTCCTTGTCTATCCAATCTGCAAAGATT
Organism: Nitrosotalea sp.; assembly: GCA_028580875.1. Lineage (GTDB taxonomy): Archaea > Thermoproteota > Nitrososphaeria > Nitrososphaerales > Nitrosopumilaceae > Nitrosotalea. The sequence goes on along the minus strand of JAJSDS010000045.1, from coordinate 10,698 downwards.
TCATATTGTGCAGATTGAAGCGTACCAGTTCTGTCTTTTTGTACAAGTGATGTTACACCTCTTGCATCTACAACAACTTTGCATTTTATCTCTCCGTCGGATGTTCTTACTCCTTCTTTTGTTATCTCTCTTAGTGATGATTTTACTCTGATTTCTGCGCCCTTGATTTGGGCTTGGTGTGCAATCTGCTTGTCAAATTCTCGCCTATCTAAGACTATGACTTGCTGGGGTCTTGCATCTAACGTAAAATTTTTTCCAGATGGTCCTACTATCTTTGCAGAACGTATCTTGTTGTCAAGTGTAGCCCTCATTGGTATGATGCCAAGGTCGTCCATTGCAGGTATGCTGACTACTCCTCCACAGTGCTCTGGTGTTCCAAGCTCAGAATCTTCCTCTATGACTAGAACACTGTGATTCTTACTTGCAATCTCTCGTGCACACAAGAGTCCTGCAACGCTTCCACCTGCTATTACTACATCATAATCCATGTCGTCTTATTTTTTGTCGCGTCTGCACTATTAATTCACTACGGATTTTAGAAAATTTGCTTTTGTATGATTCTGTCAAAAAAGGGAGATTTATCACATGACCACTAGAGTTTTCTAATGGCTGTGACCGCAGCCACAAGAATCGTGACCATGTGCGGCTTCTTGTTGACCTTTACCTGAACACTTGGAGCATTTATCTGAACCAGTGGCAGAAAAGAATCCAATTCCGCATGATACGCATTTCATACCGGGCATGTATTCATTAGAACACTGCCGTTATTTATTGATATTATAATTTAAAAAAACACACAATGTATCTGATGGCTAATTTTTTGTCATAACAACTCAAAAGTTTAACATGTCCTAATGTAATTTCAAATTAGTATGGGTGTAATAAAGCAGGTAATTGTAGTACGAAAGGATCTTGGAATGGGCACCGGAAAAATTGCAGCTCAAGTTGGACATGCATGTGTCTTGGGAGCAGAACATGTTAGAAAATCAAAACGAGAGTGGTTTGACCAATGGGAACGATATGGTCAAGAAAAAGTCGTCGTCAAAGTATCAAGCTTGTCTGAACTTGATAGAGTAAAAAAAGATGCAATATCGCATGATCTGCCCTGGTCTGAAGTTACTGATGCAGGCCATACTCAGATTGAACCTGGCACTATTACCTGTATCTCAATAGGCCCTGCTCCTGAAGAAATGATTGATAAAGTTACAAAGGATCTAAAACTTCTCTAATCTGCTAAATCTTGTGCTCTCTGTCTTTTACTTTGACATCGTACGTTGCCGTAATGTTATCGCCTATCTTTGCGTTGGCACATGGTATATTGCGTATGTTGTAGCCATCACTTGTTTCTACTGTACACTTGTCTCCTTCTTTGTATACGACTCGAACTTTTTCTGTCACCATGTCAGGAATCAAATTCCAAAATGGAAACACTATTGTTGACATTATGACAATTGCAGCAGCAATTGATCCATATGCCAAGAGTTTCTCATTCATACTCTTGAACGAATTATTCCGTTATTTAGGACTATTGAGTCGTGCAAGTGTGCTCTGGGACTTGAAAACGTTTTCGAGTTCACTATATCTGAGAATCTTAGAAATATTATTATTCAAACTATTATTGTCTTATTCCATGTTTATAGTCTCAGCCGAAATTCAGATAAAGAAAGGTTCTGAAGCAGAATTCAAGGACTGGATAAGCAAGTCCAATGTAGAACTTTCAAAATTTGATGGCTTTGTAAGGAGGAGACTACTTGAATCTCGTACTGGTAAACATGTAATTTTGGTAGAGTTTGAGACCAAGGAACAATTTGAAACAATGCATAAAACTCAGGAACATTTTCAGATCCAGTCAAAGGGTCATTCTTACATGGAAGGGCTACCCAAGCCGACATTTTACGAAGTAGTATCTCAATAGAGAATAATCTTCAAAAATTTTTATTGTGATTTTTACAAATAATGTATCTTCATGTGATTGTTGTGTACTGTCTCAAATTGAGTCACATGACCACAATGCACGCACGAGAAAAACTGATCTGTTGCTTGCATTGGTGGTGCTTCTAACTTGAAATCATCTAAAGCAATTATGGAGATTACATTTTTGTTCTGTATTACGGCAAAATGTTTTTCAATTGATAGTGAATTGAGAAAATCCTTGATTGCTTTTATTACTCTGGTAGAATCTACATCTTCGTCACTTACTGGGGCAAGCACAAATTGGTGTATCTTCAATGCAGGAATTGCGCCTACTTGATCTGATGTGTAAACTGCAAGGGGTGACTTTAAGGAAGGAATGCTTCTACAGTCTACTGTTATCATATAATCACTATGATGATATTCTAGTTTAACAATGTACCTCTATACTTTCTAGTGATTAGTTTTATTGGTGTTCTACTTAGTAAGATTTACATTTATACTTGAATCAAGTCTGTCGTGGGCACGATTTATGAAAATGCCGCAAATGATTTTCTAGAACTTGCAAGTGAGCAACGACTAAAGATAATCTTCAAACTATTGGAACAAAAATCAAAGATTTCTAATATGGCAAAAGAGTTGCATGCCACTGTTCAAGAGGTGCACAGAAACTTTGAGCGCCTCTCAAATGCAGGTCTGATAATGAAAGACAAAGATGGATACTATGATCTGACTACCTATGGAAAAACAATGTGCACTCAGGTCCCGTCATTGCTGTTCTTGTCAAAAAATAGGAAATATTTTGAAACTCATGATTTTGGTGACATTCCTATGAAGTTTATACAGAGAATTGGCGCATTGGCAGGAGGACAACAGATCAAAGGATTTGTCAATGTTCTAGAACAATGGAAACACGTGTACAAAAATGCTGACGAGTACATCTATGAATTATTCACAGAAGTTCCTTTGGATTTGATAGAGCCATTACTTGCAAGAGTAAAACGTGGTATTACACTCAACTACATATTTTCTGATACTGTGATTGTCCCAAAGGGACGAAAAGAACTACTCGTCAAGTTGGGGATAAAGGACTTGCTTGACAAAGGATTGGTTGAAAGAAAGATGAAGGAAGGCGTCAAAGTCGTTGTTGTATTAAATGAAAAAGAGGCATGTGTTCTGTTTCCTACTCTTGATGGTGATGCTGACATGCGTGAAATGTTCTATAGCAAAGATCAACTATTCCACGAGTGGTGCCTAGATTATTTTAGATATTGCTGGTATAACTCTGGACCATTCCAAGAAAATAAGATTTCAGAATAGATAATAGTTATAGATTTAATCTCTTGCTGACTGGTGAACTTCATTGCACAAATCTAGTCTACAGTATGTGAGATGTGTCAAATGCGGACACAAGTTAGAACTTGAATCCTTTGAATCTGACAATGAAGTTACAGAAGGATTGCTTTCATGTGTAAAGTGCGATGGAGTTTATCCAATAATATCATCTATACCCTTTCTAATTGAAGACCTTTCCTTGTTTTTTTCAATTCGGGCAAAACTAGGAGGGCATCTTTTATTGACTGTGAAAAATTCTAGGATAAAATCTCTGATAAGGAAATCTCTTCAAGGGATAAAAAAAATTGGTGACGATGTAACAGATTTGGAAAAAAACTGGGTTGCAATATACCTGAAAAGTAAACCATCTTCATTTCAGATCAAAGTTAAACATGTCATAGAACAATTGCCACAATCAGATTTTTTCTTGGAGCATGGTTGTTCTATAGGGGCAATGTCTGAAGTTGCAGCCAAATATCATGGCAAAGTCTTTGGGATTGACAAGTCGTTTTTTGCTTTGCTTGAAGCAAAAAAACGTAAAATAAAAGACGCGGATTTCTTTCTTGCTGATTCTCTGTCTAGGCCATTTGGTACTATAAAATTTGATGTAGTCATGGCACTTAATGTGCTTGAATTAATTGAGCCAATAAAACTTTTAAAAATTATAAAACTACAGACCAAAAGATTTGTAATCTTATCGGACCCTTATGACTATGAACGAGGGAAAAGCTCTGTTAAAGTTAGGCTGGATGAAAAATCACTAAGATCAAAACTACAACAAATCGGATTCAAAGTGGTAGGCAATACTTGCAAGCCAAGTTTCATTTCATGGAAACTAGAAGTGAATCCTAGGCTGGAACTACATTACAAAGTAGACTTGATTCTTGCAATTGTATCTGACAAATAGCGGTAACTGTACTACTGTTTTTGACATTTAGAGCGTATGCGGGCTTGTAATTGGTGTAAAAATATTAACTTCATGCATGATGGAAATTCGTCTTTTCACTTAAAGAGTAATTAAAAAAATCTATTATTGTTGAAACTTAATACCATTCCAGTTATTGTTATGATTCTGACTAGTGCAATGATCTTGCCAGTCGGACTATCTTATGCAGCTGTATCTAATGGAACTATGACAAATCAAACTAGCTCCAATGGAACAATGGCTGTGTCATCTAACCAAACAGGTATGATGAACAAAACCATGACAATGCCACCGTCCAATTCTACCGGTATGATGAATCAGACCAAGACTACAACCAATTCTACTGTTCCTCAATCTAATGATACGCAGGCTGCAATGCAGGTTTCCACTTTTATTCATCAAGCAGTTGCAGACTTTACACAACAAGGTGATGACACACGCAAAGTGATGCTTGACTGCAGAGACAAAGTTCAGGCCGCTGCTCCAAGTGATATTGATAAGATAAAACAAGATTGCTCTCTGCAACTTAATACTATAACTGCAAAATATCAGGATGAGCGAACCCATTACCACGCCTTGATAAAACAATACAGACAGAGCGTAATGGTTTTCCTAAATGATGCACGAGGCCAATCAGTACCACAAGCAACAATGAATAATGCCATCTCACAGTTGGCCATGATGATGCACGCAATGCCAGCAGGTACAATGACAGGTCTGACCACTACTAACAGCACAAAATAAGTAAATCTTCCTAGTGGACTTAGAATCTATTAAAACTTAGATTCCACAAGATATTTTACTAGTCCATAAATTTTAAAAATAAAATGAAATCAATCAATTTTACACTTCTTGCCGACGAGTCACTTGCAAAGGATTTTGGAAAAAAAGGAACTAGTACAGATATTACAATTTATGATAAAAAAGAATCCGGCGTTTTACGTACATGGACAATACCCACATCATTTCCAGACAAGATTCAATCCCTGTTTCAGGCTATAAACATGGGCGAGTATGTTGTATTTCATGTGACAAAGCTTGACAAATTTACCGGCGAGCAAATAATTGCACTTGACATGCTTGGAAAAAAACAAGGCATACTTTCTCATTCTTTTGATGTTGACAAGAACACGTTACTTTCTATGATAAAGGGGACTGTTGTCGAACAGTACAAAATGGTGGAACCTGAAAACCTCAAAAAAGAAATTGATCTACTCGAGCCGATTTCTAAGGATGGCCCAACTACAATAGTAATTGATCATTGTTTTGATGTAAAAGGTGTTGGCACTGTAATCCTTGGAAAAATAACTCAAGGCAAGCTCAAGGTGTATGAAAATTTGAAACTATTACCAAAAGGATCAGACGTAGTAGTAAAATCAATCCAAATGCATGATGATTCTGTAGAAGATGCTGTATGTCCTGCACGAGTAGGGCTGGCAGTGAAGGGTGCATCGCCTGACGATGTAAAGCGCGGTGATGTACTTGGGATGGCTGACAAGATGCTGATCTCACAAGAAATAGAGATTGATTATACACAAAGCAAGTTTTTCAAGGACCAGATTGCCGAAAACCAGATGTTTCTTGTAAGCATTGGATTGCAAATACGACCTGTAAAAATCGTCTCACTTAACCCGATGAAACTCTCCCTTGACAAGCCCACAGTCTACGAAAAAGGTGACACATGTGTCATTTTAAAGCCAGAATCTGCATCTATTCGCATCGTGGGTAGTGGAAAAATTACCAAGTAAGATTATTTTGCAAAATACCTGCATGTTTTTGAATTCACTAAAATAGGTCAACCATATAATGTGAGGTAAGATTTGGCTCTGCTTGATACTGTTGCTCTGACATCATGGTCTGTGTTGACTGGAATATGCATGGTTCTAGTTGGTCTGTTTTATAGGAAATTTACCAGAGTCAAGAAAAATGAGTCATATCCATCTTGAAAAAAAAGGCCTGAGAGGACTGGTAATAGCAGAGAGTTTCAAGCAAGGTGATAAACGATCAAAACTTGCTGGTGTGGTAATGCGTAGGGATTTTGTAATTGATGGGTTTGTTTTTGGCCGATGTACTATTGGTGGAGATGATGCAACTAGCTCAATTCTTAAAATGTACTCAAAACTTGGTCGAGATGACATTAGTTTTGTCTTGATCTCTGGGTTGATAATTGCAATGTATAACATCATCGATATTGCAATGCTTCGAAAAGAAACTGGATTGCCAGTTATTGGAGTAACTTATGAAAAGTCCGTGGGAATAGAATCTGCAATAAAAAATCACTTTCCAGATTATTATGAACAAAAAATTACCAAATATTGCAAACTTGGGAGCAGATCTAAGATTAGGTTACACACAGGCTATGAACTTTATATTAGAACTGAAGGATGTACTACAAAAGAGGCACAAAAGTTACTAGATCATTTTACTCTGCAGGGCTCTATTCCAGAACCATTGCGGGTAACACAACTTTTGGCAAAATCATTGTAAATGTTATTTTCTTTCTTCCTTTGTTATCTTCCAGTCTCCATGTCCAAATCTTGAAGACTCAAACTCAATCTGGCCTATCACTCGGTTGTCTTTTTTAACAATTCCGTATTCGTTTTTTGCAACCTTGACCAAGAGTTTCCTTGTCTTGTATCCTCCCTCTATGACTTTGATCTTAAATCGCTTGCTTGCCTTCATGGTTATCTCTCTTGCAGCTTTTGGATCGCCTATTAATGAAAACATTTCAAACGCACCAAAATTCTTTGTCTGAATTTCATAATTGTATAACCTTGCCTCAAACTTCCATCCCATCTTTTTTGCTTCTTCGTTCATCCACTCTATTGCTCGCTCTCCATATCCTTTCTCGATCCCAAAAGTTTCAGAATCCATGATATGAAATTGTGAATGACTAGTTGAATATAACTTGAAACAAATGATCTGAATAATATTATTAGCACGAATGAATTAGAATTTGTGTGAAACGCACTGCTGCAGATATACGAAAGGCAATAGAATCTAACTGGAAAGAATATCTTTCACGCTACGGTAATCTGTTTTCATCTAATCATGTTGATGGTTCTACTCCTCCTTCTGTCTTTGTTGGGGCATATGGTTATCCCAAAGTCTTGGTGGGTCCAATGCTTCCTCCGGTGCATGGAGATACCATGATCTTGGATGCTCCTGAGAAATGGACTGGAAAAAGCCTTGAGGATATAGTAAACTATAGGCTAAGCTTGGTTCGCGGAATAAAGCCTGTAAAGATTGATGATGTAGGGCAAAAGTACATTGAAAACCTACAGGAGATGTCCATGTCTGAAAAATCAACTGACGCTGAGATGGAACTTGTAAAAAATGCGTCACCCACTGTATCAATTGATGGGGATAGCCCAATTTTTGGTCCTATTGGAGAGATAAAGTCTGCCAAATTTTCAAACTCTTCGTCTGACAAGAACATACAACGTACATTTTATGACTGTGATCTTTTGGCAAATGACGCAATCGTGGAATTGTACAACAGGGGCATAGAAATCTCAAGAATCCAGAAATGCTTTAGCATAGGAATGTTTGGGAAAAACCGAAAACTTGTCCCAACCCGGTGGAGCATTACTGCAACAGATGACATTGTCTCAAAATCTCTTGTTGAGAAAATACTGGAATATAGTGTACTGGACACTCCACTTGTGTTCTCGTATGATCATTTGGGCAACTTTTTTGCTGTTGTCATGTTTCCAGGTAGATGGATGTTTGAGATGCAGGAGGCATGGTATGATGAACAAGGAAACGTGGGATTTGGCTCTGATTTTGAAGATGTCAAAGGACTGACACACTATCCTGAAACTGCTGGAGCTCACTTTGCATCAAGGCTTGCAGTGGCTGAATATCTTGATGAGAACAAAATCCAGGCTGCTGTCATGGTGCTCAGAGAGATCAGACCAGAATATGCAGTTCCAGTTGGAGTATGGCAAGTAAGAGAAGGAATTCGCATGGCTCTAAAACAAAAACCATCTGTAGTTTCAAATTTCCAAGAAGGGTTGGATTTTGCCTGTAAAAAATTGAGCATTGCAAAAAAAGAGTGGCTTGCTCACAGTAAACTGTATTTGGCAAAAAAACAAAAATCAATATCAGATTTTTTCTAGTTGCTAGAGTTTTTATTTAACGCAATTTGGACTTAACTTGTTGCAAAACAAGAGCGTTATCTTTGCACTGGCAATACTTGCAGCTCCTGTGTTATTTGCACTAGCCGTATTTCCTGGAACATTTAGTCTTGGGTGGAATCAAGGTAGAGGAGGATTTCTTTTTGCAATGGCCTTTATCGCAGCAGAACTAATTGGCCTAAAATTAGAAATTCCAAAAAAACGCCTTCTTGCAATAATTCCTCTTGCTGTTATCGTGATAGGATACCTTGTTGGTTTAGAATTTGGTTTGAAAAATTACTTGATTTCTGAAGCACCTCATTTTCATGTTCAGCTAAAAGATTCTTGGACTTGGATGTGGGACTTTATCGTGATTGCGGCATTTTTCATGATAAGTATGACCATTCTGTTTGGCAAGAGGTGGATTCGAATATCTCCTGCAGGCCCAATTTATGCTGCGGGTACTGCAATCATCTTATCTCTTGATGCCTTTTTCCCATATGATTCACTGGGCCCGTTGCAATACGTAGTACCATATCTTGTAAAACTTGATGTGTTTTTGATAAACCTGTTTCATCTGGGAACTGCAACCTCACACGGAAATGTCATGTTCCTAAGTGGAGACCATGGCCCATTTGCGCTGCAAGTGTTTTGGCCATCTGCAGGTGTACACAGCATCATAATCTACTCGCTTGTCATGATGGCATTTTTGTTTAAGATGAACATACCACGAAACAGAAAGATTTGCTATTTTGCTCTGGGTGTAGTGGGTACAATAACTGTAAACGTTATCAGAATTTTGTCGTTGTCAATTTTTGTCCTCAAGGTGTCTACCAATGTAAACGAGTTCGAGTCATTCCATGGAATTGCAGGTGAGATCATGTTCTTGCCATGGCTTTTCATATTCTTACTCATAGTAACATACATTGAAACAAAACGAATCAAAAAACTAGGAGGCGGAAAAACTGCACCAGATCAAAGTAAACCATGATGTAGAAAATGGAACCTACAACCTTGACGAGATCTTTGTAAATCTAAAAAGTGCTGAAATTCTTTTAAAAATATTTCAAACAAAAGAAGACCTTGACTATGTATTTGAAAACATTTCTGTGATTGTAAATGAGAACACGCATTACATGCATGTGCAAAACGATGACGCATCAATTGTAATTGGGAAAAAACATCTCAAAAGTTCTGAAAAAAAGATTCTCTATCTTGACATCATCCATGAATTGGTTCATGTAAAACAGCAAAGGCAAGGTCTTGATCTTTACGACGAGTCATATTCTTATGTTGACAGGCCTACTGAAATTGAAGCATATGCTATTGCAGTAGAGGAAGCCAGAAGGCTTGGCATGGATGACCGCGAGATATTTGAGTATCTTCATGTGGAGTGGATCTCTCACGATGAGCACAAAAGGCTGGCATCCCGAGTTGGTGTCTTGATTTAAAAAAATCTTGTAATGTCTACCTGCCCGCTGATCTGTGAAAAATCTGACACCCTTACTCCAAGTCGCCTGATGGGTAATTTTTGATCCTCAAGTGAGTCTTTTAACAACTGGATTACAGTTTTTTTCAGTTCATCTAAACTTGAAGTTGGATTTCTCAGAGTCTTTGACTTTGTCTTGTTTGACAAGTCAGACTGGACAAACTGTATGCCGACTGATTTGAAAAGTATGTTGTCTTTGATTATAGTTTCATGCAGGTCATCACAAAGCTTTTCCAAATCTTTTGCAAGAAAATCAAAATCCTTGGAATCTTGTTTTAGTGTCACAATTCTGCTATATTGAATCGGGTCATGTCTTGGAGATACTGGTTCTTCATCTATGCCGCGTGCTGCATTGTAAATGTATGAGCCAACCTTTCTTCCAAATAATCCGTTTAATGTAAAGACATCCACACTACGAAGCTGCGATATTGTCTCCAAATTCATCTCCAAAAACTTTTCTTCTGATTTTTTGCCTATTCCTGGAATTGATCTTATTGGCAACGGATCCAAAAATGATGCTACATCTTGGGGCTCAATTATTGTAAGACCATCTGGTTTTTTGTAGTCTGACGCAATCTTGGAGACAAGCTTGTTTGATGATACCCCTATAGTACTTGAGAGCTTGATTGCAGTGCGCAACGAATTTTTGAGTTGCTGTGCTAAATGTGCTGCTTTTTTAAAATCCTGTTCTGTTCTATTTGTAACATCAAGATATGCTTCATCTCTTCCAACATACTCAAAAATATCAGCATGATTTCTGATTATGCTCATTGCCTTATCTGATATCTCTGTATAATACTCAAAGTCTGTGGGTAGAAAAACTGCCTCGGGAATCTCTTCTAGCTTCTTTTTTGCAAATTTAATTGGCATGCCAGACTTGACTCCATACTTTCTTGCCAAATAATTTGCAGTTGCAATGG
>JAJSDS010000044.1 GCA_028580875.1 Nitrosotalea sp. | reverse complement strand
AAGTTTGGAAAAAGTTAACTCATTATCCAAAGATTTGTTTGCATTCTATTTTGATCTATCTGATGAATTCATAAAAAATTCGTACAAAATAATCTCACAGTATTTGGAAATAGAAAAAAATCTGGGTAATTTCAATCCATTGTGGTATTACTCGCTCACATCATACCAATACATGAGAAATTATTTTCTAAATCAGGCAATTGAAAACATCGATGTAGTTTTTTCCAATCTCAGAAACATTTGCATGAACAATCTTTTCATGGCATCAAACAATATTGCTATTTTTATAGCAAACGCAAACAAGTTTAATGTCTCATACCAAGATGCATTAGGGATTAGAAAAAAAGATCTACTTTCAGACTCTGATAAGAGACTAGTACAAACAACCAAAAGTATTGAGAAAATATATGATTCATATGAAAATAAAAATAATAAAGTCAAGGAACACAACACATTACAAAATAATCACAGGGAGTTCGATATATGATGAACCTATTTAACAAAAAACTCCAATGCGAACAATGTGATAAAAAATTTGTATCATACGAAGAGCTAGTAGATCATGCCAGACACCAACATCATCATACCATTGTGAAATGCGATAATTGTGGAAAGGAATTCATCCATGAGAAAGATAGGCTCCATCATTCAAGAGAAGAACACCAGAAAAAAATGGAAGGACGCGTTCATAAAAATGAGCATAAGCACGAAAACAAATCTCCATCTCCACAGGATGAGGTTGATGCACATATGCGGAATTTTAGTGATAATTTTTAACTGGAGAAATGTATGAGTAATTCTCAAGACACGGTACGACCAAGATCTAAATCTGAAATGAATATATCTAAACACACAGGGGTTCAAGCAAGTGAAACTGTACTCATCTTGCAAGGAGGTGGTTCACTTGGCGCATACGAATGTGGCGTTTACAAGTCACTGCACAAGCGTAAAATAAAATTTGATATTGTAGCTGGTACTTCAATCGGAGCAATTAACGCAACAATAATCGCATGTGCAAAGAATGATCCTATAAAAGACCTAGAAAGTTTCTGGCTGGATTTGGCAGATAGTGTCACTCCTCCAAATTTACCTTATAATGTGAGATCACGTTTTTCCGCAATGTACTCGGCAGTTTTTGGCAATCCTAATGCTTTTTTTCCAAAGTGGTTTTTACCATCGGCAGATTATTTTTTTCCATTTTTGTGGCCTTATCTTTACGATAAAACTCCGTTGATGAATACTTTGAACAAGTATGTGGATTTCAAGAAATTAAGAGAACCAGACAGTCCTAGATTGATTGTTACTTCAACTGACATAGAAAATGCAAGACCATCGATATTTGATAGCATGTATGATAACATAACTGCAGACCATGTTCTTGCTAGTGCTGGATATCCGTTTTACGGAATTTCATGGACTAGAATTAATGGTAGATATCTCTGGGATGGTACATTATTGAACAATACCCCTCTTCGTGAAGTGATAGATGCATCTCCAAAACACAACAAGAATGTCTATCTCGTAGATCTGTTTCCTCATGAACAGCATGATCTTCCTAGAAATATGATTGAAGTTTGGCATCGGGCCAGAGATATCACGCATGTGGATAAGATACTGTATACATTACACATGTCAAAACTGATTAATCGACAGCTTGGCCTTATTAGAAACATGTATGAAATTCTTGACAAATCTTCATTAGATGAAAATTCAAGGACAAAGTTTTCAAATATTCAAAAAGAATACCATGAGATAGCTCAAGAGAGAGGCGCAATTATAGATCAAATAGTGAGAATCCAACGCAAGGAAGACTCGCATTTTCTATTCGAGGATGCTGATTTTTCCATCACCACGATAAAGAATCTTATGGAACAGGGAGAAAGAGATACAATTCTGGCATTATCAGAGATTTGATGACTTGAAAGAATTCATACTATGATTTTGATCAACACACCATTTCCAATATTCTTGTAAAGTTATTCCTGAATTTATTTGTCCATTATTTTAAGAATTTCAAATGGGATTTTCTTAAAATCGATTTGCTTTTCAGCAGATACATAGAGTACATTATCATCGAATGGAAAGCTCATGATGATTATCTTCCCGCGATAAAATACCACAAAATCTACTGTTCCAAACTCGTCATCAAAATCGTGCCTGAGTTTCACCTCTAGTGCCAAATTCATAAACAATAACTCGTCATTTTTCAAACCCTCTAATGACTCCACCCCTTCTCTCATTCCACCAGCTATCAGTCGGCCCATGCCGTTTATCACACGTGCGGATCGTATGTTCTTGTCAATTTCTAGTACTTTTTTGCATAATACGTCAAAATCTGATATCACCCAAATTCACTTAATTCCATACTATATTCCAACAACATGACAATAATTTAGTTTTATCACTGATGGAGAATGACATTTGAAAGAAATTCTGTTCATTCGAGTCCTTTTTCCATCTTGGAAATTAATTTTTCAAGTTTTTCTTCATCTATTTCAATATCTTGACTGATGCCTCCCAAGGGACAAGCAGATATTGAAAATCTCAAAACTGCAGCTATCGTCTTAAGATCTTCTTCACTAAGGTCTATCTGAACCATGTCTAATTTACCATATTGAATGATATAAACAGAAAGTATTGCAATTGTAAATAATACAATATTGTAGGTACACATCAGATGTAGGTATCTTGATATCTAGAAAACATCACCTACGTCTATAAAATAAATGGAAGAAACGACGTTCTAAGAATTGGATATGTGGACCAACACTTGCTTTTTATCTGTGCATGATCAATAGGGATCATCAAAATGGCAAGGTTGGTAAAAAAGGATGCTATGGGTCCAATGGAAATCAAAGTAGGAAATGAATCCAAGTGGATTTGTATGTGCGGTTTGAGCAAAAATCAACCATTCTGTGATGCCTCGCACAAAAAGACTGCCGGAGAAGAACTCGATAAACTTTACATGTATGGCAAGGATGGAACCAGAGTTAAAATACAATCAAGTGAAATCTGTGAGAATTTCTCTGACTAACCAATGAAGAAACTCAAACAACACGTGAAAGAAAATAAAACTCTATTTTTTGAAACCAAGCAAGTACCCTCGTAATAGCTGAATGGCCATTGCTGGATCTACCCCTTTTGGGCAAACATGACTGCATGTTCCTGCAAAATGACATCTCCAAATCCCATGTGATTCGTCTACAATCTTTAATCGGTCCTTTGCTCCTTTGTCTCTGCTGTCTGCAACATATCTATATGCCTGGGCTAGACCCTGTGGACCAATAAATGACTTGTCTGTAGCCATTGTAGGACATCCGGAATTACATAATCCGCATTTTATACAGTAAGAGAACTGGAGATAATTCTCCACGTCTTTTGGTGTTTGTAAAAATTCTTTTTTACCTGGACCAAGTTCTGACTCTTCATTGATTATGTACGGCTTCATTTTTTTATGGGTCGCAAACATCTGAGTCATATCAACTGCCAAGTCTCTTAGTACTGGAAAGTTGTACATGGGTTCAACAGTTATAACATTTGAATCAAGCTCAGAGATTTTTGTATAACATGCAAGTCTAGGATACCCATTTATTCTCATTCCACATGAACCGCATGATGCCTGTCGGCATGAATATCTTACAGCAACTGAATGATCGAAGTTTTGTTTAACGTATAAGATTGCTTCTAATACAGTAGTCCATTTTTTAACAGGAACTTTAAATTCTTCAAAAGTAGCCAGTACGTTTTCGGCAGGACTGGATTTTGAAATTCTAAGAGTTATGGATTCTGGCATATCCGGTGTGGCAATATTGCCTGATTTTGAAGATGCTAAAAGTTCCACCTTGCCAAACCCCTGATCTTTACATTTTGTAAACTCATAGCGCATGTGAATTCTGGCTAGAGTCTGATCCCTTTTTGTCTTTTTTACGAAATGCGTCTATCAGATCATGCAAATAGCAATGCGTGTTATTCATTTAATGTTTAGATATTTAAAAGAAAAGGAAGATTCTCAAAGATCGAAATTCCTGTTGAATCACAATGGCAAACATTGGGAATTGACCTGATGTTTATATCAAATCCATACATATGAGATTCGATGGACAAACAAATAACGCTAAATGAAAAAGACATTGCAATGCTAATTGAAATACTAAAGTTTGCCGAAGGTGCATGCCCTGTGGAAAGCATTAATCAAGATTTTGCAATCGATGCAGAAAAGATTGAGAATTTGCTTTCAAAACTGGAAAAAGTATAAGATTTGCATTCCAATTGATTTGACAATCTAAAGAATACTCTTATCCAAGTACGAGTCTTTTATTTTATGACAGAATATGACGGGCTCAAAACATCCGATATAATTGTTGAAGGCCTACTCAGATGGGGAGTAGAGGTAATTTTTGGATTGCCAGGAGATGGAATCAATGGAGTGATTGAAGCATTGAGACGTCACCAAGATAAGATAAAATTCATTCTGGTAAGACATGAAGAATCAGCTGCCTTTATGGCATGCGCATATGCCAAATACACTGGCAAACTTGGAGTCTGTTTGGCTACATCGGGCCCAGGTGCAACTCATCTGCTAACTGGATTGTATGATGCAAAAGCAGATGGCGCTCCAGTACTTGCAATCACTGGAAACACATATTCTGATACAATGGGAACGAAATATCAACAAGATGTAAATCTGTTGCAATTGTTTTCAGATGTTGCAGTTTACAACAACATGATCAACGGCCCAGAACATGCCGAGTCTGTAATTGACATTGCATGTCGAAGTGCACTGGCACTAAGAGGCGTAAGTCACATAACCATTCCAATCGATACGCAAGAGCGAAAACTTGAAGGCAAATACACAAGACATAATGTTGGGGGACATACAGCTCATCTTCTTTCCCCAACAACTGCGGCAAGAATTCCTGACATGATCTTACTTGAAAAAGCTGCAGAAATTCTAAACTCAGGTAACAAGATTGTTTTGTTAGTAGGACAGGGAGCACTTGATGCAGGAGATCAAGTAATTGAAGTTGCAAAGAAACTTTCTGCACCTATAGTCAAAGCACTTCTTGGTAAGGCAGTCATACCTGATGATAATTCATATTGCATAGGAGGGCTAGGATTGCTTGGTACTGAACCTGCAAGTGATGCAATGGCTGAAGCAGATACCTTGTTGATGATTGGAACCTCATTTCCGTATATGGAATATCTTCCAAAACCCGGAAATGCAAGAGGAATTCAGATTGACTTGTTTCCTGAAAAAATTGGGCTCAGATATCCAGTAGAGGTTGGGCTAGTTGGTGATGCAAAACGTACTCTTGACAAGTTATTACCATTATTACATCAAAAGGATAACAAGTTTCTAAAATCAAAACAAGAATCCATGAAGAAATGGCATAGTCTGATGCATTCTTCCGATCCGTTGGCTACGCCAATAAAACCACAGCTGATTGCAATAGCAGTTTCAGAGGAATTGAAAGATAATGCAATAATTTCAGTAGATAGTGGAACTAACACTATCTGGGCAGCACGCCATATTGATATCAAAAAAGGCATGAAATTTTCCCTCTCTGGAACTCTTTCAACGATGGCATGTGGCTTGCCATATGCAATAGCGGCTCAAATTGCATTTCCTGATAGGCAGTCTGTCGCTTTCGTGGGAGATGGTGGATTTACAATGCTGATGGGAGAGTTTGCTACGGCTGTAAAATATAATCTCCCGATAAAAGTTGTCATAATAAAAAATAATATTCTTGGAATGATTAGATGGGAACAACTTGCATTTCTTGGGAATCCGGAGTATGGTGTAGAATTTTCTCCAATAGATTTTGTCAAGTTTGCAGAAGCATGTGGTGGAAAAGGATATTCGATTAAAGAACCTCAAGATATTGGAAAGGTTATGCATGAAGCAATGGCGCAAACTGTGCCGACTATCATAGAGGCATATGTTGATCCTTTTGAGCCACCAATGCCACCCAAAGTAGATATTAAATTGGTAGGCAAGATGGCAGAGTCTTTTGCAAAAGGAGAACCATATGCAAAGAGGATAGGACTTACAATTTTTAGGAATCAGATACATGAAACATTAAGAAAGATTCATCCTGATGACAAAAAAGACAATTAGCTAAACCTAAAATTGTCAGCGTTTAAATAAGAAAAACGACCTACTAGAGGTCCTGATTTTATACATGGTTTACCAAGATATTGAAAAATGCACAAATGAAAGCTGTACCAAAGGATTGGTTGTAACTGATGACCAAAGTGGAGAGATTTTGTGTTCAAGCTGTGGTTTGATACTAGTTGAGAAGACTACAATTTCAGGTCCAGAACAGCATGCATTTACTAGTGAAGAATTTTTTGAAAAGTCTAGGACTGGTGCTAAAACCTCGCTTGCAATAAACGATATGGGTTTGTCAACAATCATAGGAAGGACAAACAGAGATGCTTCTGGATGCTCGCTATCTGGAAGTATGAAGCAAACATTTGACAGATTGAGAATGTGGGATAGTAGAAGTAAATCAAAATCATGCAAAACAAACATGAAATCTGCATTTATTCTAATTGATACAGTACAAACAAAACTTGCAATACCTGATGCAGTAATTGAGGAAGCCGCCTATCTTTACAGAAAGGTAAAAGCCAAGAAGGCAAGGGGATGTGGGATTGATTGTCTGGCGCTGGCTTCATTATACTTGTCCTGTAGGATGGCCAATACTCCAAGAACCATTCCTGATGTTGCATCAGCAGGCAACGTGAGCATCAAAGATCTGTCAAGGCATGTCCGGATATTGATTAATAATCTGGATCTGAAGATAGAATCTTACAACTCTTCTGATTTTGTTACTAGGGTAGGACGTACTATAGGAGCCAGTGAAAAAAGTTGCAGGGATACATTAACTATTCTAGCAAAGACTAGAGAAACAGGATACTCGGAAGGGAAAAATCCGATAGCTTTGACAGCCTCCGCACTTTATGTTTCATGTACAATCAATGGAGAGAGATTTACCCAAAGAGAGATTGCAAAAGCTGCTGGTATTAGTAATGTAAGTCTAAGAATGAGGTCTGAATCAATTCTGAAAACTTTCAACATCAACGATTTACTAAATATGTAATCGCCATCAGCAAAAACAAAATTTAGATTCTCTCAGTAAATTCGTCTAAAAACTGGTTTGGAGATTAAAAATAAAAAATGAAGGAAAGGTTTTCAGGTTTTTACACTACTAACCTGATTATTTTACGGCGCGGAAATCGAGATGTAGCACCCTCAATATGTTCAAACACCCCCGGTCAGTTACTGTGATTCATAAAAAGAGTATTAAACTAAAAATGAAACAATATTGTGTAGGAACTTGTAAGACTCTATTTTGTGATTTGTTATGAAATAACATTTAGTTCAGTTTACTCTTTCTACTCTAGAAGAAATCTACGCCACTTTTTTAAACCATGTCTGTCCAGTACGCGTATACTTTGAGCCAATATTTTAGAATGCAAATCTCACATTCAGATGATTTGGGAAAGACCAGAATTAGGATGGAAAAAATACACATGCAAAAACTAGGGATACAGAAAGGAGACATAGTGAAAATGATCGGAGGTAGAACAACATATGCCTTCTGTATTCAATTGGATGATGATCATTACAACCCAAATGAAAAAAACTTTGTTTGTTTGGATGAGGTCAGCAGAAACGTACCTGTGATCAGGGTAAGTGATCTGACATATTCAAATTTACAAAATTTTCATATTGGCAATCTTGTGGAATTGCAAAAATCAAATGCGGTCAAGGCAAATAAGATAATAGTAAAACCAATTTATGCCATAGAATCTAACGAAAAAGAAAATTTCAATTTGAATTGGCTGGATGAACAAGTTATTGTATCAAAATGGGACCGTATAATTGGAAGACATGATCCAAAAAAGACTCTGGGATTTTTTGTCATAGATGCATCACCACCTTCTGATGCATGGATTGTTGACAGGGACACATCAGTAGAACTGTCAGATGGAATTCCTGAGAATTTCATCGGTATGATTACCAGAGGAGGAAACCTGAATAGTGTCATAGCGGTTGTACAAAAAATTAAGAGCGATGATTTTGAGGCAACGATATCCGCAATTGAGGTTTATGACAATTGCATGAAGATAATCATGTATGTAAAAGACAGTATTGTACACCAAGGAGACTGGACTAGTGGACTCTGTACTCCCACAATAAGGATGTGGGACGACCTTGGAAATCATTACATGTTTAACAGATATGGTGCACGTAGTGGCGGAGGGCAGTTTGGCGACTCGCTATGGGGAGGAGCAAACAAACATGATAATTTTTCAGAAATATCACTGATTGTAATTCCGCCATTAGATAAAAATGCACAAGAGTTGAATGTATCAATCGAGCAATTGCTTTGGGACATTAGAAAGCATCCCCCACACAATTTAGTACCGGTAAACAAAGGTCCATCAATTGTCATGACACCAGGATCTCCAATGGACGAAAAATGTGCCATTCACGGAGGTCCTTGGAATTTTAAAATCAATATTAAAGAAAAATGAAAACTCTACATCTGCTGATAATCATAATTTTGTTTTCGTTTTTGACTTTGATGGCCACCAAATTTTCTGAAGGGTGCTTGTTAAATTCTGATTGGCCACATGCACCATGTTATGCCATTCCAGGTCTTAATGTAACCAAGGAACAAATGCAAAAAGATTGGTCAGGCTACTACATGTACAAAGGAAGCCAGTGGATGGAGATGAAAAAAATTGAAATGATCAACGCAACAGCAAGCGGGATCCTAAAAGCTTGGGTGTGCTCCAGCCAGAGCAATTACGATGCTTGGTGGTACTATTACCTAAATGGACATGCACAATCCATTGCATGGCCAACAAATGGACCAATGTGTACTATACCGCCATTGCAACAACTCAAGGTAGGGGCAAAGATTGGTGAAGTTGAATGCGGCTATGATTTGTACTTGCTTGTAAACAAGGAAAACGGAATGCCTGCATGCGTAAAGCTTGCAAACATCACAAAACTTCTAGGCCTTGGATGGGAACACCTTGCTACGTATCTTGATGATACAGCACCACACTCACCTATAACACCCAAAATCTCTATCATAGAGCAAGACTTTCCAAGTTGCAAGTTATGTGAAGGCAAGTCAGAAAACCTTACCGTGGCTATTGGTGCAAACAACACAGTAAGATGGGTAAACAATACGCCTTCACCGGTGTGGTTCCTTACACTTCCAAATGATGACGACATTGCATTTTCCAACTCTGCCATATTTCCACTTGGTGGTCATATTGGAACAATGAAGTTTCCAGCTTATCTGTATAGTGGGCAGAGCTTTGAGTACACCTTTACAAAACCGGGCAAGTTTTTCTGGCATACCAATCCACAGTTTATGGGATGGGTCACAGTACTTCCAGAACCATCTGAGAATCTAAATGATACAGAAAATAAAACTGTAAAAGTAATTGCAATTAAAATGATTCCACCTTATACTCCTGGAGGACCTGTGATTCAACTAACTATACAAAATATTGGTGTGATGCCTATAACCAGTCTTAATGTAACACTTGTGACTAATCAAAACTATATTTTTAATTTTAAAAGTGTGACACCAACAACTCCGCTCATTCCAGGTAATTCTATATCTGATACTACAATGTTAATCGGTGGAGGATTTCAAACTGAATCAACATATACTCTCATTATAAGCGGAATTGAAGATAATGTATCGTTCGAAGACATTGAGAAAGTTCACATCCAAGGATAATAAGGAAATGGTAAGAAAATGAAAACGCAACATCTTTTGGTAATTATTGCGTGCACTATTGTCATAACATTTGTTA
Source organism: Nitrosotalea sp. (assembly GCA_028580875.1). GTDB lineage: Archaea > Thermoproteota > Nitrososphaeria > Nitrososphaerales > Nitrosopumilaceae > Nitrosotalea. Next base: position 2,177 of record JAJSDS010000044.1, on the reverse strand, counting down.
GTGTAGTTTATACTGTAAACAAACAATCAACTTCAGATACGACAAATATGCAAGAGCGTTCAGTATCAAAGACTTTTGCTGAAGACTGTACTGTAACATATCCTGCTACAACCATGCCAATTTATCAGTGGTTGGCTCTGGGGGGAAAACAAGTGAACGCATCAGAAGCTTTACTGGTGGGGCAGTCTATTCCAATGCCAAAATATCTTCCTGCTGGCTATGATGTTAAAAAATTTGCAGTTTCAAAAGATCGTGTAACTGTCTTGGCATCAAAACTTCCAATAAATTCATCGTTTACTAATATAGATTTTATGTATAAAGACCGTGGAATTAGTATTTATTTTGATCATGTGCCGCCAGATCAAAAAGCAAACGAGATTCGACAACCGGCAAATCAATCTGAATGGAAATTAATTGATATCAACAAAGAGAAAGGTTTAGGACATGAGATTATTAGATCTGCAGATCCTCAAGACCATGGCTGTAGCCAGGCAGAACTTTTTTTCTACGTTGGAAATGATACCAGAATTAATCTTACTGGACTCATGCCTCTTAGCGAACTTGCTAAAATTGCATCAAGTTTTTAATCTTTCATCATTAAATTTTAGGCATAATGGAACGCAAAAATGAACTGTACAGTAGCATGTCCGGCCCGGTCCATGTTTTTAATCTAGAAGAATTCTACACCAATTTTTTAAGTCATTAAAAAAATGTTAATGTCACTTATGAAATCCATGTACATGTCAATAACTATAATTTTTCTCTTGTTGATAATTCCACTCGCGATTCACACTGCTAATGCAACAACTCCTCAGATTACTTTTGGTTCTCTTGGACCAGGATCTGGACAACTTGACCTTCCGAGGGGAATAGCAGTAGATGATTTTGGAAATATCTATGTTGCAGACAACAGGAACCACAGAGTAGAAAAATTCAATTCTTTAGGAAATTTTGTCTTAGATTTTGATAAAGGAGGAATCCCAGAGGGCATAGCAGTTGACAGATCTGGCAATATTGATGTAGTAGACAGGAGCAATATGACTGTAAAAAATTTCAGTCCAAAGGGAATACTGCTATACTCCTTTGGCTCTGCAGGTTCGGACCAAGGTCAGCTCGGTAATGCAGAACGTGTGACAATAGACAGTTCTGGCAATATTTATGTCACAGATGTTAATGTAATACAAAAATTCAACTCAAAAGGCAAATTCATTTCCCAATTTTTTGCAAATGACACACAAAACTGTTGTATGAATGCAATGGGTATTGCAATAGATAGTTCTGATAATATCTATGTTGCAGATATGTCTTACAATCGAATCTTAAAATTCAACTCTGCTGGTTCTGTTGTACTGTCGTTCAATTCTATGCTCTCAAAACAGGAAGCAATGTCGCCTCAGGATGTGACAGTTGATAAATCCGGTAACATCTATGTGGCAGACACAGGCAATGGCCGCATAGTAAAGTTCGACTCTACAGGTTATCCGCTTTCATCGATTGATATTTCTGGGGTTCCGGTTGGGATGGCCATTGACAAGTCAAACAAGATCTACACAACAGATCTTGGTAACAACCGTGTAGATGTTTTCTCTATATTGCAATTTGCCAACAGCAGTGCTGGTACCGTAAGCACTATGCCTACACAAAGTGAGATAAATCTAGGCCAAAACCCAAAAGCACTAGAAAACGCAATTAAACTTGCAACTAGTTCCTCTCAATTTCAATCTCTAGTCGAGGGATACAATTACACATTTAGCAGCGATTTTGAAGGATCAGGTCCACTTTCTACTGGTGGGATAGGTCTGACTTTACATGGATTTGCCTTTGAACTATACTCCGGCCCTATAATACCCGGCACAGCGATAAAAGTTGTAGAAGTCTTGGAGGATCCCACACTTACTAAGATTCTGAACGTCACATCGTACCCAGCTGTATATAATGGACCTGCGATAATTACAACAAACTCTACTACAGCAAACGCAAAAAACACCGTCATATTCTCACCACTCAAACAATTCAAGTCAGGTGTAAAAATAAATGAAATACATTGCCCGGTTGGCCTTCAACTTGTAGTAAAATCAAGCGATAATTCTCCTGCATGTATAAAGCCTGAACATGTTACTAGATTGATACAAAATGGTTGGACGTTATCTAATCCCTTTAATAGAATTGCTGACACT
>JAJSDS010000043.1 GCA_028580875.1 Nitrosotalea sp. | reverse complement strand
TTCGTTTAGTATTTTATGTGCCGCTTCTGCTTCTTGTTCTATTACAGGCGGAATTGTTGAAAATGTTACGATGTTAAGATGCGCATGAGTTGTTGAACCACCTGCTTCTTTTCCATGGTCTACAAATATTGAAACATATGTCACTCCACGTTGTTTGTATAACCATCTAAGTCTGTCTTGTATTACTACAAGTACATTTGACCATTGTTCAGTAGATATACTTGCAAGAGAATCTTTGTGTTTCTCTGAAGCAACGACGACATAGTGATACCCGTAAGCAGGTTCACTGTAAAGAGGTCTATCACTATAGGAATTTTCTGAGGTAGTAGTAACAATTGGATTTTTACTTTCAAATACTCTAACGGACCAATTTTGGACATAGTTATCTTCAGTATCTTGTAGCCTTTGTAACATTCCATCTTTTGCCACAAGAGAAAGTGTTGATGGATTAGTCAGCGATTCATTGCCTGGACAATATGGACATTTTTTTGAATCAATTACATGATTGTTTTCAGGCGATGTAATTACGAATCGATCAATAGAATAATCCTTCCGTAAATCCCCCATACTGCTAGATTTTGGATCTAGCAATTTAAAACCTTTGCAAAGATCGGAAATAAACACCAATACAGCATGATTTTGACATCCAATTGGTCCAGGAAGAGTGTTTTGATAAAATTAAACTTAAATTGGAATCTCAGATCTTTAAAATTGTCCAATGTCAACAGAGTCATTAAAACGAGATCATGTTTTGATTGAAAAAGTACTAAAATCCATGTGGTCCACCATTCCATTACTTAAATCTGGAACAACCATACCAGAACCAATCCTAAACCAGGTAATTGATTTTTCAATGAATTTCACAGATGTTTGTCATCATGGTAAGGAAGAAAATTCTCTCTTTCCAGAACTTGAAAAAAAGGGCATGCCAAGAAATTCAGGGCCAATTGCAGTCATGCTGATGGAACATGAAGTTACACGAAAAATAGGAGCAAGAATGGAAGCATCTTCAAAAACATACTTGAAAAGTGGGGATGCAACCCAATTGATAGTCGACATGCAAGAATACATCAATCATGTAGTACAGCACTTGTGGAAAGAAAACAACAGATTATTTGAAATGGCAGAAATGGCCCTTAGAAACGATGTCGAACAAGTTAACAAAAGTCTTCAAGATGTGGAAAATACAAAACTCAAGGAACTAGGCAAAACAAGAGAGCATTATGAAAAATTTGCAGAAGAATTTGAAAAGCAGTTTCCTCCACAGGACTAGTTCAAATTAGAATTACCAAAGGATTTTTCTAGTATACACATATGAGAAAAGTATGACGTTTGAGAGACATCAAATATTAGATTTTCACATACAGATGGAGGCAATTTAGTCTTGACCATAAAAACTGGTGACAAGGTCAAGATAGAATACACAGGAACTTTAGATGACGGAACTATATTTGATAGCTCAGTAGATCATGGAAATCCCCTAGAGTTTGAGGTGGGAGGAGGTCAAGTAATAAAGGGATTTGATGATGCAGTGCTAGGAATGAAAGAAAATGAAGAGAAACAGTTCAGCATTTTGCCAGCTGATGCATACGGGGAGCATGATCCAACCCTAGTTCAGAAAGTACCAAGAGAAGTATTCCCACAAGATGCAGAACTTGTTCCAGGATTATTATTTGAAGCAGGACTCCCCACAGGAGAAAAAGTACCTGCAACAATAACCGAAGTACAAGGAGAAATCATATCAGTAGATTTGAACCACCCTCTGGCAGGAAAGAGATTAAATTTTAAGATAAAAGTATCAGCCATAACATCCATTTAATTTTCTCACACTAAATTCAGAAGAACATTTTTAGAAAACATGTCAGGATATCAATAATAACTAATTTTAGAATTTAGATCGCTTAAAAAATCAAGGTTTATGTGTGATATGAAAAAACGGACAATTGTAGATTAAACAATGAATAATTCTGACATTCACATGGTGTATGTTCTCTTGGATGGGATAGGAGATTTGCCCCATCCAGATCTAAAAGGCTCCACACCTCTCAGTTATGCAAAGACTCCAAATCTTGACAGACTTGCAAGAAACGGAGCAATAGGAGAGGTAATTTCAGTTGGTAAAGGAATAGCACCCCAATCAGACATTGCAGTTTTCAACATGTTAGGATACAAATTTGAGAATGCGCAATATGTTGGAAGAGGAGTAATAGAAGCAATCGGAGTTGGAGTTGATTTCAAAAATGGGGATCTTGCATTGCGAGGAAATTTTGCTACAGTAAATGACGAGAGAATAATCACAGACCGAAGAGCTGGAAGAAAAATCGAAAAAGAGGACGCCATGGCAATTGCTCGTGAAATAGAAGAGAAACTCAAGTTTGCAGACTCTAAAGCATCAGTAGTAGTAGCCCCAACAATTGGGCACAGAGTAATTGTGAGAATAAGATGTGATGGAACATTTCTGACGCCAGACATTAGTAATACAGATCCTGCATATGCAAGAATAGATGGCATGGGAGTTGCCAAGGCAGTTGGCGATTACATGAAGATAGAAAAATCATTACCACTAAACGAATCAGATGGTGCTAAGCTTTCTGCATCATTTGTAAACGAGTTTACAGACAAGTCTCTTCAGATCATGAAAGATAGTCAGATTAACAAGAATAGAAAAGAACAGGGAAAGAAAATGCTAAATTCCATTTTATTACGTGATGCTGGAAACAAGTTCCCAGATGTGGTTCCAATAAACAACCTACATCAAATGCAATTTTCATGCATAGTTGACATGCCAGTAGAAATAGGAATTGCAAATGTATTGAAGATGAAATCATTTAGTGCGGGAGGTCTTACAGATTATGAAGAAAAAGCACGTGTTGCCGCCAAAGCAATGGAGACACAGAATGCAATCTACGTACATATCAAAGGACCAGATGAGTTTGGTCATGATGGAGACGCAATAGGCAAAATGCAAAACATAGAAGAGATAGATAAGAGATTCTTTGGAACATTACTTGACAATATTGACACATCAAAAGTGGCAGTTGTAATATCAGGAGATCATTCAACACCCTGCATAAACAAAAGCCACAGTGATGATCCAGTGCCAGTTTTAGTTTCAGGAGATTTCATAAAAAAAGATGGAACTGTGAGATTCACAGAAGACCAAGCAAAGAAGGGTAAAATTGGCCTGCTCATGGGAGCAGACGTCATCAAGACCTCAATAAACATGATCAAATCATAAATGGTTTGAGAGATTTACTAGATATCATCAGACCAACCGTTTCTTGAAACTTGTTTACATCAATTCCATAATAAACTCCAGAGGCATTAGAGAATTTTTCCATAGCACGATTCAAGATTGAAAGACATATGTCATTTTCATATTTTTGATAGTGAACTAATGCAGCGGCAACAAGAATGATTCCTTGAACAAGATCTTTTTCTCCTTCATGTGTTTTTTTCCAGACACCCTCAAGAACTTCGTGACATTCCCAATACCTTTCATCATTGAAGTATTGTTTTGCTTTTTTTAGAGCATCCTCTTTTTCAATTCTTTCTTCCACAACAGGTCTTGCATCATAAAGTAACCCAATAGATTCAAATTTTTTAACAACCACATCCAGTTCTTCTTTTTTTACAGATACATCAAATTCCAAATATTGAGTCGAGACTCGCATATCTCTAACAATTACATCCATTTCAGAAGTTAACTGATCAGCTTTTGCAAGTAGTGCTTTAGCATCGCTTGGAACATAACCTAGGTTTTTCAGGTGAACCATAAATCTGTCCATGAATTTTTGACATGCTGATTTCTTAAATTGTTATCTAGAAGCGGTTAAGATTTATATGAACAATTAAAAGGACTTGGATTACATGTCAATGATCGAAGTTACACGAGATGTAAAAAACTCCCTACTATCAAGAAGGGAAATTACATGTAATTTCAAAGGCCTTTCTGGAAGACTGAAGAAACTAGAGGCAGCAGACATGATCTCAAAAAAATTCAATTTAGAAGGAAAAATTGTGATACCAGTTCTGTTGAAAAATGAAACCGGAAGACCAGTAGTATCAGGAAGTTTCTATGTATACGAAGATGAGAAATTGGCCAAAGAACACCTAAAGGCAGCAGTCTTTGCAAGAATTGAGAAAGCCAAAGGCGCAGCTGCAAAACCAGAAGGTGAAGCAACCGCAGAACAAGCAGAAGCACCAAAGGAAGAGACAAAGTAATGGCAGGCAAGAAAGGATCAAGCCCATCAGTATACAAGTATTACAAAGTTTCTGGAGAAAAAGTAGAGAGAATCAAAAGAGAATGTTCAAGATGTGGAAAGGGTGTATTCATGTCTAACCATAAAAACAGACGAAGTTGTGGCAAGTGTGGATTTACAGAATTTAACCAATAATTAATACAGTTTCTTCTTCCTAAGGCGAGAAATTTTTTGTTCTATTTGATCTAATTTATGTAAAAGAACTGGATCAATCTCAGTATTTGCTATCACAGAAGCAGGAATTTTTGCTATGTTAGTATCCATGGTTATATTTATGACGGGCAGATTTTTTTCTATCCACAATTTCATTACTTTATCTTCTAGTTTGTAATCACGAAATCCTTCTGGAAATTTTTTAGTGATGTGCAATAACAGAGTTTTGTCATCAAACACAGCACGAGGTTCAGAGAGCCTAGTGGAATCAGAATAACTACTCTCAAAAAGATTGCTGCTTACTTCATCTGATAAGACATCCATTTTTGATATTTTTCTGATCAATTCCAAATAGTGCAAGAACTCATGTGCCAAAATAGCATGTATTGTTCCTTTTAGACCATATGCAATTAATGGTGCAGTGATTTGTATGATGATGTTTAGTTTATCATTAGAAACAACAGGGATTGTTCTTGCAAACAGGATACCATAGTCAAATGAGCCGGCAGAGGGATGAGATACCACTATAGAGGGTTCCACATACGCAAGAGGAAAATTAATTCCAGATGCTTTTTCTATTCGACGAATCCCAGACAAAGCTATCTCGAATCTCTTGATTATCAAGGAATGTACCTTGTCTGAAATCAATCCATTTTTTCTGGCTTCATGAACTCTAAGTAAAGGATCCAACCGAACAAGATTGAATTTGACTGTAATAAAAGCTTGACATACAAAGATAGATTTTATACAGTTTCCAATTATCAAGAGATTCACTAGTATTTACTACAATTATTCAAAAAAATTTAGTTGCCTGACACTATTTTATGAAAATCAAATGTAATACATTTACACTGATTTTCAAGCAACATGCTTATGTTTGGTTCAACATTGATACCTGTTACAAGCCTCTTTATTGGTATTCCACCATCCAATGTGAACAGTGCCGTAAAGGATCTAGCATCCATCTTTTTGATCTTGACGTCATAAATTTTTTTTTGATTTTTCCATGGAGCATTTTCACTTATCGAAATTGGCATATTTTTTAGGCTTTCTAACACATTCAATGCTTCAGGCGCGAGATCTTTCTCTGTACTTATTTCTAGTAAGACATCTGTTTTGAATTTAATTTGTTCAGTTGGAACCTTTGAAATAACTCGCAAATTTAGAAGCGTGACAGCTCCAAGTTTGACTTTTTTTGGCAGTGTTATTTTTCTTTTGTGTGGGTTTACCATCTTGACAAAAAATGGTCTCCCGTTTCCCAAGACAAGGCTAGATTCATCTTCACTTCCAATCCATGTGATTTTTGCTTGCTGAGCACCAAATTTTTCAAACAAGAATTTTGCAATATGGCCTTCTACGCTGTTGAATTCAGATATACCATGAAAGTCGCATACAAAACAACCTTTTCCGTCGCACCTATTGCAAGATTCTTGTTTTTGTGGAATACCTCTAATTTCTTTTGTGTATTTACCCTGCAAGATCAATGCTTTTGGTTTTATGTCGCATTGGTCTTTTTTGAAATCTACTGTAAATACAATATCAGGATTTTGATAATCGACTTTTGTTCGTGTTTTTTTCCCAAATTGTTTCCCCATCTCTCTAGTAACATCACTTTTTATTCCGGCAATACCTCGAAGTTTGAATTTAGAGCGTATGATGTCATCCCTATCCAGAATCGAGGGTTGAAGAATTGCACCTATGAGAAATGTCGAGAATTCATATTCTTTTGAAATATCAAGCATCTTGTTTAAGAATACATCAAGATGTGGCATCAAATTTTTGCAGAGATAGCATGACTTGGGTTTACTTTGTTTCATAGTTCTTCGAATTTTTTCTCCGAGATTTTTGTGTGAGACCAATCGTAGTTTACTTGCAAACATCCGTCCAAGACAATAATCACAGAGTCTGTATTCGCGCAAGATTTGTTTGGTTTCCCCAATTACCACATCCATCTTTGTTTTTTTCAAGTATACCAAGTAAGAAAAGGAGGGGTTTTAATTCTAATTATACTACCAAGGATACAGCCTTTTACAGGATTCTTTATCTGAAACACTGATTGCTTTTGTAGGACATGTCTGTGCAGCATCAAGAATTTTCTCAGAGTTTGCTCCCTGTTCGTTGATTACCCTAGATTTTGGATTTACCTTGACATTTTTTTCTACTCTGAATACAGACGGTGCAATTGTTTCACAGCTACAGCATGCTATGCATTTACCAGGGTCAACATTTACGGAAACCGATATATCATTTTCAACCTGAACGGGTTCGGTCTCAGATATTGTTTCAGACCTTACTCTCTCATAATAATCCCAGAAAGTCTTTTCATAGTGCGCCCAAAAGTCCTGATATTCATTTTCAGCATATCTAGTATATCGAGTCCAATCTTCATTTGGCGGCCTATCGGATTTTTTTGCACCCCAAGAATAAGCACCAGAGGCAAATCCGGATTTTTTCTGTGAATCCTTGTCATAATATTTACCAGAAGAGTTTTTTGCAACATCATTTTTGTATTCAGCACGAAGTATCTGATATGCCTCAGTAACCATCTTGAATTTGGTACTTTCCTGATCTGAAGAATTCTTGTCAGGATGAAATTGCAAAGCTAGTTTCCTATAAGCTGATTTTACATCCTTGATCGAAGCTCCCTCATGGAGACCCAGTGCTTGATAACACTGATAGGTGTTCAACAAGATATTTCAGACTATACAATGCAAGATATTTAGATACATCTTTTTTAGAACGACTAAACTAACCCAGTCCCATTTTTCTAAGCATGCCTTGCATCTGTCGCCCCTTGGAAGCTTTCATCATGGTCTTTGAATTCTTATACGCCTTGAGAAGTTCTTTTACTTCGTGTTCTGGCCAGCCAGAGCCTCTTGCTATTCTTTTTACTCTGGATGCATTTATCAAGTCAGGATCAGCTTTTTCATCCTTTGTCATGGATTGAATAATGAAACGCCATTTTTCCATTCTTTGTTCTTGTTGCTCAACTTGATCTTCTTTTACCATTCCAGAAAATCCAGGCATGTTTTCCAAAATATTGCGTAACCCTCCAGCCTTTGTTGCTTCTTCAATTTGAAAATAGAAATCTTCCATGTTCATTTTTCCATGTGAAATCCTCTTTAGCCTATCTTCATTTCCTTCAGTCTCAAGTCTTTTTGCCATGTCAAGCAATGCCTGAATATCACCCATTCCAAGCATCCTTCCAACAAATCTTGTTGGAGAAAATTTTTCAAGATCGTCAATTCTTTCTCCCGTTCCAATGTACATTATCTGTGCACCTGTTGCGGCTGCAGCTGCAAGAGCTCCTCCACCTTTTGCACTGCTGTCCAATTTTGTTATTATGATACCTCCAACTGGAACTGTCTTGTGAAATGCTTCAGCTTGATTATAGCACTGTTGCCCAATTGTTCCATCAATTATTAATAACGCAAGATCAGGATTTGCAATTTTTCCAATTCGTGTCATTTCATCAAGAAGATCTTTTTCTTCCTTGTGTCTTCCCGCAGTATCTATTAGGATAACATCAAAATTTTGGCCTTCAAAATACTTTAGACCATTTTTTACAATATCAGGTGAGTCCTTGTTTCCCTCTTCACCATATACCTCCACATTTGTCTTTTCACACATTGTCCTTAGCTGTGTAAGTGCACCAGGTCGGTACGTATCAGCACCAATAACAGCAACCCTATAGCCTTGTCTAGTCAATAGTTTGGCAAGTTTTGAAGTAACAGTAGTCTTTCCACTGCCTTGAATTCCAAGCATCAGTACTTTGTTTGCTTTTCCAGGCTGGAACACGTATTGTTCTTCAGTACCAAGCAGTTTGGCAAGTTCTTCATACAGAATTTTCACAATGTGGTCTTTTCGAGAAAGTCCAGGTGGTGGAGTTTCTTTAAGAGATCTCTCTTCAAGATTTTTTGTAATCTGAAAAACAAGTTTTACATTTACATCTGATTGTAGTAGCGCGCGTTGGATATCTTTTGAAAGTTCCTTGATAAGGCTTTCATCTACTGCTGAAGAGTTTACAATTTTCTTTAGTGCTGCCCGTAAACCTGTTTTTAAACCATCTAGCATTATGTTTCTAAAACGGCCTCGGTTATTTCAAATCTTCCTCTGTAACCGTCCCATACCTTGTTTGCGTGTAATATCCTAACTGAAGAATAAAACAGTGGACAGTCAATGACAAATGTCTCAGCCTCTCCACCTTCAAATGCTAGATTAAAACCATATTTTACCGATAATTTTTCAAGTTGTTCTACATCTTGCATAGTTATTTCCTTTCCCAACCATGTTTGATCAAGCCCTGCAGATGTAACACTTGTTATGATGAATTTGAATTTAGATTCCAACAGTTCTCGCATGTAATTTTTTTGATCAATATGCCATAGTGGTGATACTATTTTCAGATCTAAATTATTTCCAATTTTTTCAAAACGTGTTCTCTGATAGTCACTAAACAGACCTCCATGAACAATACCATCAATTCCAAAATTCTTTTTTGCCTTTTCAAGTAGATTCTGTAATTCATTTAACTCGATATCAGGATCACTTGTTTCTGTCAGAGCCAAAATCTGAGGTATTTTCATGGCCTTGGCCTGTATTGATGTAATTGCCATGTTTGGATAATGCAACAGGTGACTTTCTTCAGATTTTGGAGATAAAGAAACAAGACATTCAATGTCATGCCCTTCTTGTCTGGCCTTGTAAATTGCATAGGTGCTATCCTTTCCCCCTGAAAAAAGAGATGCTAATTTCAATTCAAGTTCACGGCATAATCAGTCAATTAATTTTTTTCTAATGCATCTACACGTTTCAGGCAGTCATCACATAGGGTAAGATTATCTTTTAGCGTAATTTCCACATTAGACGCCAAACAAACATGGCATAGCCCTTTCATGTATTACCAATACAGGTCGTATCGTATAACTAATTCTAAAATTTGAAAAGCATGGATGCTTCAATACTCATAATCTTCATCATGCAGTCAGTTGGCTTTTCTCGTCATCATCAGCATCCAAACTAACTTTTGATTCTTACTATAATAGTTCTGTCCATGACTTTCCAGTATTCAACATCAACGCCTTGCAAAACTTTTTCCTTGATTTCATCCTCGATTTGCTGTGCATCGAATACTTCAAACGATTCAGAATCCATAATCTGAACACTGGATGGAGTTTTAGATATTATGGAACCTACTCTTTTATCAATAAGAGGAACTTGAACCTGTGCACTTACTGGTGAAACGTGAGAATATTTCTTCTTGTCAAATATTCCGACACCCACAATTCTTGCTTTTGCTGCACCGTGTTTACCTGGTTTACTTGTATCATATTCAACTATTCTACATGGCTCCTCATTTGGACCGCCTACTGGAAGCAATATGTAAGAGCCAATCTTTAGTGCACCAAGTTCAGATGGTTTACTCATCACCAAAACAGAATTTACATGAGTATATAACTTTTCTACTATCGTTTGGAATTCTAATTGATCTCTTCAAAAATAAATTTACTAAAAATTCTATTTCAATCTCTCAATTACTGATAGATTAAGAAGACTGGTCATTCCAATCCCTTTTCTTTGTACCTCTTTTCTTGTCTTTTCACAGTACTTGTTATCAGCTTGATGTTTATTGTCACTTGTAACCTCTAGAACTATCAGATTTCCTTCATATGGAAAGGTGAATTTTTGAGTTTGAGTGGTAGATAGTTTAAGATTTCCCAATTCTGCGCGTCGCACCCTATGACGTTTGGCTACAATAAAACCAAGATCAGACAGATCAGATTGCGAGTCCACATGTTCAAGATAATAGATAGAAACCAAGTTGAGATTATCATTTGTCAATCTCTCAAATAGTTCATCATTTTTTGTAAATACAAATGTTGGAGTGGCAGGGTTACATTTTTCAACTTCGCTCATTGTCTGAGAACGATTTTTGAATCTAGCAAGAAGATAGGTGTTAGAATGTGTTGGAAAATATGCACGGCCATCTTCAGAAAATGTAGCTGTTACAAAATACATGTCAGCAATGAAATCAGATTTTTGAAAACTATCCCTTAGTGTGACGAAGTCATTGTTTTGTAAATATGGTACACATACATATCCACCTTCAGACATGGCCCCCGACACATTATCGAGACCTTCTTTCCTGTTTATATGTAATTTGATCAGTCAAAAATTTCTCATTTAGATCCAAAGTTTTTTAAAAAAAATGAATTATCGATAGTTATTTAATACGAAAAAACTGCGTGAGAAACAGTCCCACGCTAGCTCAGCCTGGTAGAGCTTCCGGCTGTAGTGGTTGGCCAGCGGCTAACCGTCATTCAGCCTATCAGGCTTACAGAAACCGGGTTGTCGCAGGTTCAAATCCTGCGCGTGGGACCACTAAATCTGTTTAAATCCACAACTTTTATTATATAACCAAATGGCTCAGAGACTCCAAGACCAAAGACTCCCAAACAAAAAACTTGTGGACATCTACGATTATGACGACAGAATAAGACGAGTCTGCAGACAGATGGAAGATGAACTTTCTGATGATAACGTCAGACTGATTTCGGATTATAATAAAATGATGGTTTCTATCTCCCTTTCAAAGGCAACAAGACTTCGACACCTGCAAACACTCCTTTCATTGTCAAGATTACTTGGCATGGACTGGAAGGATGTTACAAAAAGAGAGATTGATGATCTAGCATTTAAGATGGTGGAAAAATATGGAGATGTCAAGGGTCAGGAGACTTATTCAAGTTTTGATCATAAAAAGATCTTGAAAATTTTCTTTAGATGGTTCAAGCTTGGATCGCGAGATTACAAAGAGGTTGGTGATCCACCCGAGACAAAGAGTGTCAGGCTAAGAAGAGTAAAAGATAATCTTGCACGCGAATCTCTTGTAACACAAGAAGATCTAAGTAAACTATTGAGGGCTTGCGGAGAAAATCTAAGAGATAGAGCACTTATTGATGTACAAAGTGAAGCTGGAACTAGGCCTGGCGAGATTCTAAGTCTTTTGATAAAGCACGTCAAATTCGACAACTATGGCGTAATAATTCATGTGGATGGTAAGACTGGTCCAAGACCTGTGAGACTGATCAGGTCTACTCCAAATCTTGCGGCATGGATTGATGCTCATCCTTATCGAGAAAATCAAAATGCTCCATTGTGGATAAAGATTGACCGCAGGTATCATGGAGAGATGCTCACCTACGCTGGCGCCAGAATGATAATCAAACGCAGATGCGAGATGGCGCATCTATCAAAAAGAGTTTGGTTAAACCTATTCAGACATTCGGAGGCAACAGAGACTGCAAGATTCCTGACAGAAGCTGAAATGAAAAAAAGGCATGGATGGACCAGCGATTCAAAGATGCCTGGCAGATACGTCCATCTGGTCAATGCAGATGTCGAGGAAGCTATCCTTTCTCACTATGGAATGATAAAAGATAAGGAGGCAGGGCCAAAACTGCCTAGAAAATGCCATTTCTGTGACATGCCTAATTCACCTCAATCAATGAGGTGCACCAAATGCGGCAGACCGCTTGATCTTACTGCTGCACTGAAGGTCGATGATGCAAACGAGGCTCGTCTTTCTGCGATAGAGGAGAAATTGAGTCTTTTATTGAACGCACTTCCGAGATAATTTGGAGTATCTGTTCGCGGATCATGTCACAGTCCACTCCACATGATTTACACTTTGCCACAAAACATCAGGCCTATGTTTTAATAAGATCCTCAAGGTGCTCAATTTTTTTCCCTGTTTCAGATAGTTTTGCTTGCATTTTAATCAAAAGTTCTTTTGGTACTGAGATCATTTCGCTCATGACATATGATTTCCATTTTCATTTTAAACAGTTGTACAAGGGTGCCATTAAATATGATCATATAAAACAAGTAGGGATCAGACTGAGGATCGTAACAACAATTATTGATTACAACATAGCTGAATTTCAATCACATCCATTAAATCAAAA
>JAJSDS010000042.1:2590-12557 GCA_028580875.1 Nitrosotalea sp. | reverse complement strand
AATCTAAGATCAAGTCCATTGTTACATGTTTTAACAACGGTGCACTTGATATAGAAATAGTTCCTAATTCTACTATACCGAATTAGGAATTATTACAATTTTTTAATAATTAAAATCCTTATCAATAATATCTCTATTTAAAATCAATTTTGATAATAGGGTATTTGTTAATATGCCTGTACATAATACATGATTGATATGAAACAGAAAATTAGTAAAATTCTAGTTGCACTAGATGGTTCTGAAAGATCAATTAGAGGATTAAAAGAAGCAATTTATCTTGCACGTCAATGTGGAGCTACGATAACTGGACTATGTGTCACTCCGTTTTATACAATAAACCTTGGACCATTACTTACATCTCTGAATAATCAAACTTTGAAGGAAGCAAAACAATTCATGGCAGATGCCAAGAAACTTTGTGCTCAACATGGGATAGTATTTCATGAAAAAATAATTTTTGGGAATGAATCATGGCAGATTACTGAATATGCATCTTATAGGAAATTTGATCTGATTGTGATTACATCTCGTGGACGAGGCACTATGAAAAGTACTTTTCTTGGAAGTGTTGCAAATGATGTTGTTCACAAATCCAAAATACCTGTGTTGGTAGTCAAGTAGTTTAGCAATAAAAAATCAAAAAACCACCTGGATCAAATACTTTCAATATTGAAATAATTTGGTTAAATGAACAAATATAGAAACCAAATTATCATTACTGATAATCTAATTCCATATTTTTATTATGTGCTAGTAGACACATCGTATGGATACTCTTGTAAAAGATATGATGAAGAAGCAAATTATTTCAATTGATATCTCATTAACTGTCAAAGAAGCTGCCAAAATGATGGAAGATGCAGGAGTTAGTTGCTTGGTTGTTACTTCAAAAAATATACCTGTTGGTATATTGACAGAAAGAGACTTTGTAACCAGGATCACATCTCTTGATAAATCCTCATCCACGCCTGTACAAAATGTGATGTCATTGCCTTTGGTAACAGTTAGTCCAAGTGATACTGCACGAAAACTTGCTGAACTTATGAAAGAGAAAAAAATTCACAAGGTGCCTGTTATTGAAGGAAACCGCCTAGTGGGAATTGTTACGGCAACTGATTTGATAAGAAAGTGTGTTATAGATTCTGATTCAGACATGCGACAAATCTGTAATTCTTTTGCACAGATGGCATTCTGAGATAAATATCTGATATTTTATTAATTATATCCACTACCGAATTTTCTATATTGTAAATTTATAATGTTTAAGAAATAATCCTATACTGCCTTCATTCTTCTAAACGAGAGTGTTCCTACTAACCCAAGACCTATTGTAAATAAAATAAGAATAGACATGTCAAGACCTAGAGATTTGCTTCCTATTCCCAGAATTATGTTTCTCAAGGCATCAACGCTATATGTGGCAGGATCAATCGTGGTTAGAATTGAAAGCCAAGTAGGAAGCTTGTCAAGTGGAAATAATGCGCCACTAAGAAAGAAAAGTGGAAAAACAACAAAGCTTACAATCATTTGAAAGCCTTCCAAGCTTGTCATGTAGCTTCCTATGGCAAGACCTAGTGAAGTGAGTGCAAACGATAAAAGTAGAATCACTACTATAGTTTCAACAATTCCAAGCGGGGTAAAGTGCACTCCTATGATGAATCCGACGACCAAAAGTATGGTGATCTGAATCAAAGAATTTGTCATACCTCCAAGGGCTTTTCCTGTAAAGATGGTTCCTCTTGAGACTGGTGCAACCATGACGCTTTTTAAAAAATCAAATTTTCTATCCCATATTATGTACGAGCCAAAAAATACTGAAGAAAATATTACCGACATGCATAATATTCCTGGAAAAAGAAATTTTTGATATTCCATGGCAGGTAGAGATGTCAAAGAAGTGGATGAACCAAATCCGTTTCCTACGACAAATAACCAAAGCAGTGGAGTAAAAGTTGATGCAACTAGCCTGCTTTTCTCACGAAGAAATACCTTGAACTCCCTTAGCCACAGGGCATAGAGTTTTCCAGCGTATGTTCTAATGTCTATCGTATTGGACATATCTTTCCATGAAACCGCCTTCAGCTTGCTCTTTGATGGTTCTTCCAGTTAATTTTAGAAATACATCATTTAGGGTTGGGCTTGTATATTCTACATATTCGGTATCAATAATCTTGAGAATTTCAGGAATGTTTCTTTTTGCATCATCTACATTCAAAATAATGTATCCATCCACTGATTCTATCTTGTGAATAAAATGGAGATTTTTTAATGGTGTAATGTCTGTTTTATCATCTTTGGTTTTTAGTCGAACTATATCTCCATGGAGTTTAGATTTTAATTCAGAAGGGGTACCAAGTGCGATTATCTTACCCTTGTCAATGATTCCAATTCTATTACATAATAGATCTGCCTCTTCCATGTAATGTGTAGTCAAAATTATTGACATATTTTTCTCTTTGACCAGCTTTTGTATGTATTTCCACATGGTCTCTCTGCTTGTAGGATCTAGCCCTAAAGTTGGTTCATCCAAAAAGAGAACATTGGGTTCATGGATTAGCCCGCGCGCTATTTCTAGTCTTCTGCGCATGCCGCCTGAATATTTCTTTACTTGATCATTTTTTCGTTCAACTAAACCCACTAATTCTAACGCATCATTGATACGTTTTTCTCTGATATGAGATGGAACTCCATACAAAAATGCATGTATCTTTAGATTTTCATATCCTGTTAACAAGTCATCGCTGCTTGGCACCTGAAAAACAATGCCTATGCTTGCCCTTACTTTTGCTGATTCTTTTATTATGTCAAAATTGCTCACTGTTGCAGAACCTGAGGTTGGTTTGAGAAGTGTGGCAAGCATGTGTATTACAGTAGTTTTACCAGCACCATTTGGTCCTAAAAGACCGAAAATTTCATTTTCTCCAATATCTAGTGATAAATCATCAACTGCGGTTAATTTTTCATATTTCTTTGTAAGGTTACGAATTTGTATCAACTATGTCATCCTGAAACATCACTTGCATATTATGTTTAGAATTACATTATCAGTACTGATCATGCACAACTATTATAACTCAATATGTTACAATTTGCTATTCGTATACATGACAAAGAATGTCACATATTTGCTTACAATTCTTTGTATTTTTATGGTACTTAACACGATGGTTAGATTATCTGATGTGATAGTCAAAAGTGATATTGTACTAGGAACTAAAATACAATTGGCATGAATGGTGATGTAATGCTAAATCTGTTAAAGCACTTGCCTTCCAATACGCATGTTAACTATGCTACTGGAATGTCTGCAAAACCTTCACAACTCGTTGACGGTATAGCATTAAAAACTGAACACATTACAAAAATATTTGATTCAGTTGCAGGTAGGGTTGAGGCATTAAAGGACATAAACCTCACAATAAAGAGAGGTGAGTTTGTATCTGTAATGGGTCCGTCTGGAAGCGGAAAATCTGTACTTCTAAACATTCTAGGAGCATTGGACAGACCAACATCTGGAAAGGTGTTCATAAATGGATTTGATATATTTGCACTTGGGGATGCAGAAATTGCAACCATGAGAAATCACCTTATTGGTTACATCTTCCAATCTTATAATCTGGTCAACAGAACAACGGTTCAAGAAAATGTCAAGCTTCCGGCAATCATAGCTGGTGTATCTCCATCAGAGGCAAATTTTCGTTCAATGAAAATTTTAGAATATTTAGGAATATCTGATAAGGCAAAACAAAAGCCTGCTAACTTGAGTGGGGGTCAACAGCAAAGGGTTGCAATTGCAAGATGTTTGATTAACAATCCTGCAATAATTCTGGCAGATGAGCCAACGGGAAATTTGGATACAAAAACAGGCCAAGACATATTTGACATGTTAAATGAGTTGTCTCGCAAATTCAAGCGTACTATAATGATGGTTACTCACAATCCCGAACTTGCAGAACTAACTGACAGGACAATCTTCATCAAAGACGGTAGAATAGACAAAGAGATAATAAATTAGGTTTGATGAGCTCATGTCAATATCAAAAAGACTTGCATATCGTTTTGTAGCTGAATTGTCTTTGATTGCAGGTTCCCTTGTACTTGCTGCTGCAATTTTATCTCTGAGACACATTGCATTTTTTCCTGATATGAAATGGATGATGGGATCTCAGTTATCAGGTCACGTGCTGGTTACATCAATAGTTGGGATTGTGAGTGGTGGGATGATGATCATGGGAGGAATTATGATATATGCACAACCACTTCATATTAGAAAATGGGGAATACTGGTTTGGTTTTTCTCAAGTCTGAGTTTTTTTGGAATTGGTGGCTTTATAGTAGGAGGAATAATTGGAATAATTGCAGGATTCTTGGCAGTTACAAAAGGCATTACTTTTTTTG
This sequence comes from Nitrosotalea sp., assembly GCA_028580875.1. Lineage (GTDB taxonomy): Archaea > Thermoproteota > Nitrososphaeria > Nitrososphaerales > Nitrosopumilaceae > Nitrosotalea. Next base: position 8,156 of record JAJSDS010000042.1, on the reverse strand, counting down.
GTTCAAAGTTACCGAAAAAATAGTCTCACAAATCAGATATGTATAATTATCTTGGAAAGAATAAATTTCTGGTAGATATTTAGGTGAAAATAAATTCTGCAGACTATCTTGTACGACCGGGAAAAAAAGTTAAACTTGACAAATGGCCTACGTTTGTAAAGCCTGTTTACAAATCAAAAGATGAGTACAAGCAGTTACTTGGTGAACACATTGAAGAATTGAGCTCGTTGCAAAATCTTCTCTATGCGTACAACAAGTATTCAGTACTATTGATTTTCCAATCTATGGATGCTGCAGGAAAAGATAGCTCAATCAAACATGTAATGTCTGGTATCAATCCACAAGGCTGCCAAGTCTTCAGTTTCAAACATCCAAGTGCTGAAGAACTTGAGCATGATTTTCTATGGCGTGAGATTAGATGTTTACCTGAGCGCGGAAAAATTGGTATTTTCAATCGCTCTCACTATGAAGAAGTGTTGATAGTTCGTGTACATCCTGAAATACTTGATAGTGAAGGACTTTGGGATGAATCAAACAAGAAGGTTGTCTGGAAGAATAGATATCGCTCAATTATAGATCTGGAGAATCATCTATATCGCAATGGAACCAGGATAATCAAGTTCTTCCTTCATATTTCAAAAGAGGAACAGCGAAAACGTTTTCTCAAACGTATTGACGATCAAAAAAAGAACTGGAAATTTAGTACCGCAGATGTTGAGGAAAGGAAATTCTGGAAACAGTACATGAAGGCTTATGAAGATTGTCTAGAAACAACAAGTCTTCATCATGCTCCTTGGTATGTAATTCCAGCAGATGACAAGGAAAATGCCCATCTGATAATTTCTCAGATTATTCTTGATGTGCTCAATGGACTCAAAATGATGTATCCGAAACCAAATGCAAAACGCAAACAAGAACTAAAAAGAATTCGTAAACTGTTAAGTTATGAATCTCAAAACTAGTCTATTTAATGGCATGATGATATGACTTTGAGCAGAATATCTGGAGTTACTGGTTTTTTAAGACACGATTTGACTCCTTGTTTTTGTAAAGAGTCTGATTGGTCGGGTGTTATGGCTGATGCTGTAAGAACAATGATATTTTGTTCTTTTATTTTTCCACTTTTTTCAAGTTCGTTTATGATGTCATAACCTGTAAACTCTGGCATGGCCAAATCCAGTATGACAACATCGAATTTTTCTCGTAACATAATGTCTAGTGCATTTCTTCCATCTTGGCTAGTGGTACAATCATATCCCTTGATTGTAAGAAATTTTTTCAGCATGCTTACAATACTTTCATTATCATCAACTATCAGAATTTTCAAGTTATGTCTCCTTTGGGAATTGTAAAGTATGCTATTGTGCCTAAACCTTCTGTACTTTCAATCCATATTTTTCCGCCTAGTCCCTCTATGATACCTTTACAGATTGAAAGGCCAAGACCGCTACCACGATGTTTCCTCTTCACTGATGTATCTATCTGATAGAACTTTTTAAACAAGTTTCCTTGTTTTTCTTTTGGAATTCCAATGCCATTGTCTTTGACATAGAATTTTACATGATCATCTCTATCCATTTTTGCACAAATTTCGATTTTGCCATTATTTTCCGGTACAAAATCTACTGCATTTTTTATCAGGTTGGAAATTACTTGCTCTAATCTATCCGGATCACTATTTATTGTAATTTTATCTTTCGTAGAGTTTTCAAATTTTATTGATTTGCTTTCCATCATTGCCTTACTGTTGTCATAGATCTTACCCATAAACTCATCTGTTCTCAAGTTTGTTTTAGTGAATTTCAATCCCATCTGTTCGAGTTTTTGCACATCTAAAATATCGCTGATTAGCTTGTCTAATTTTATGGTATTCTCGTAAATCTCATTGATGGAATTAAGCTGCTCCTTGTTTAGTTTTCCAAAAATATTAGGATCCTTTAGCATTTCTGCATGAAATTTAATTGGAAAGAGTGGAGTGGTTAATTCATGGGATATCATAGATGCAAATTCATCCTTTAATTCGTCTATCTGTCTTAGCTTCAAGTACTGATTCAGTATTTTTTCCTCATTTTCGTGAATTCTTATTCTTGCTTCATGAATTTCTGATACATCCTTGATAATTGCAATGTATCCTGAAGGTTTACCTTCTTGATCACGACTAAGACTCAAACTTAATAAAACTGGGATTTTTGTACCGTCTTTTCTATGATGCATCATTTCTATGTTTTCCACATGTTCTCCTTCTCTTAATTTATCTAATACAGACTCTACTACTTTTCTTGAACTATCTTCAATGGTTTCAAAGATAGGTTTTCCGATTATCTCTTCTCTGGAATATCCAAATTTATCTAAAAAGCTTTGATTGACCTCAATAGTTTTTAAATCAAGTGTTGAAATTCTAATTGGATCTGGACCTAATTCAAAAAGACCTTTGTATAAATTCTTAGACTCTAGAACTTTGATTTTGCTGACTTCTTCAGCTTTAATCATTTCATTGAAGTGTTCTACTAGACTATTCATTTCGTTTGATCCTGTTGATTTAATTTCTGTAATCTTTCCATTTCTATAATCCGTCATTGCACTTTGAAGTACTTCAATTGGTTTTACAATCCTGTTTGATGCGATAAATACTAGAATTGATACACTAACTACGAGTGAAAATATGATCCATAGCATGTAATTTGATAGTTTTGTTACTGGCTCCAAAAGTTCCGAGTACTTGTATTTAGTAATAAATATCCAATTAAAGAGGGGTGAAACCTTTGAACTATGAGAGTGTGAGTATGTTACCAAGTAATCTTCATTAGAACTAGGATCTGTGTACATGAAATGCCCTGAAAAATCCTTCATTTGATTGGTGTATTCACTTTCAGTGTTGGACGAAAATGGTTTTTCATGATTGTCTGTAGAATAAAGAATATGGCCATCTGAGTCTACCAGCTCATATTCTATTGGATTCATGCCTGAAGAAGGTACCATCTGTATTTTTATGATATTGATTATCTGTCCAATATTCACAACAGCTTTTGTTACTCCTAGAAAATTACCATTTTCATCATCCATTCTCTTTGCAACTGAAAAAGAGATATTTCCAGAACTATTGTCAAGTTCAACTCCTCCTATGTATACTCCATTCTTCTTAGCTTCTTGCCACCAGACTTTGTCACTTTGTTTGTAATCTGAGGTTTTATCAGTCTCTGCTACATTGACGCCATATGCATTCGTAATGAAAATTTCTCCGTATACTTTACCGTTGAATAACTTGTCTTCTGAATCTGATATTTGACGAAGCTGTTTGGAATATTGATTATCGATCAAGGCTTTCATAAATGGGGTTATTTCTTGTTGTGGAACCGATGTCCATACTGCGTCTGTTTTATCAATATATAGTTCTGGGTTTGTCATGTTGGAAAATTGCATGTTTGACAAGCTGATTGCAGATTCAAATGAAGCATCGCTTGCAAAATTTATCACATCTACAAGCCGTTCGGTTGCATAACTATCTATTCTATTTACCATAATTGAATTGAGTTTCTCAGAATCACGTGTGAAGTTTTCTACTAGTGTATTTTTGTACTCATATATGATATACATCCCAGTCATCTCGCTTGTAATTATCACAGAAAAAACCATCAATAATATGGCATAAGAGATCTTCAAGTCTGACTCACGCTTACACTTGATCTAGTTTTACTGTTTGATATGATATACACTCCAAATATCAATAAAGTGATTTGAATATAATAAAACAAATCAGATATGGAACCTGAATACGATGTACCTGATGCCGTTGTGATTTGAAATAAAATATCGCCTGTTGTTAATGGTATCATTGATACGCAAATCAAACATGTGGCAACACTCACTTTGCCTTTGAGATACATCATTATCCCAATTAAAGCTGGTACTAACGCTATGCTATCTATTACTGGATATATTAATAATAGGATCTGTTCTAATGTTGACTCTGTACTGTTTGATATAAAAAAATACACTGTTAATCCAATTGTAAAACAACTTGATGGAATAGCTATTACATACATCCATCTTGAGATTAATTGTTTTTCAGATCTGATGATTAACATAAAGAATATCACCAAGCTTATGGTGTCTATAGTAAATGCAACATCTGCAAAAGATGGAAATGGTTTTTGATCAGTTATTAGTTCGTTTATTGACCAAATATGTTGCGCAATATTATATGATAATGAAAAAACTGCAAACACATACCATGGCAAAACATTTCTATTTTCTTTACGTGCTTGATAAACTTGGAAAAATGCAGTTATTGTTAATACTGAAGTTAAAGGAATGTATGCAAAGTCGCTAGATATTATTGCAGCACTTTGACCTAAAAAATATCCTGTTGCCCACATGGCAATAACTGCTAGCAATGATATGACTAGATATTTTTGAGCATGTGATTGTGAATTAATTTGCATTTGCTTTCGCCTATGGTGTATGATAATTTGTTGCTATTAAAAGTACGGTACTAAATCCTATACAGCGTATTTTCATGGTGTATTGTTATACTTCGTATCAAAAAAAGTTCTAGATAGATTATCATGTGTGATAACACTATACAAACCCGATTTTAGAAAATCCTAAGATCCTATGATGGGTGATTTTCACGCGTGAGACTTAGGATCTTGTATATACTATCCTTTTTGTTTAAGTAGTTTGGTCTATTTGAGCATGGGAATGCGTCAGTCTGTAGTTATAATGGTAATTGTGATTATTGCTGGTAGTTCAATTTACGATGGTTTAATGCCAAAATCTTATGGTTATCAAAATGAGTCTAATGATAAATCAAATGTTATGCAAGAAATACTTGGTTGGAATTTTTCCAATCTTAATCCTAATGCTGTGATGTTTGGAAACACAATTAGAGTGATGGAAGGCCCGTCTGGTCATTCATTAAAATTTGATGGGAAAAATGATTTTGTACGAGTTACAAGCTCTATAATGGGTCAAGTACACGATCTTACTGTATCAACTTGGATAAAGCCTGATTATAACCTGACATCAAAACAATTTACTATAATCGATAAACCGGAATCATTTTCACTTTATCTAAAATATGATGGATCCGCATACCATGCAGTATTTTCAGTCTATGCCGGTGCCAAGTGGTATACAATTGAGTCAAAAAAACCAATTGATGCTCACTGGACCAAACTTCTTGGTGTTTTTGACGGACGATTTATTGGAATTTATGTTGATGATACAATTGATTCATTTGATCTAGTTCAGACTCCTACAATTTCTGATCTCTTTCCAATTGTATACTCTGACATATCATCTTCTGATATGTTGATAGGAGCGTCTGCAAATGGATCTATAACAGATAATTTCTTTTCTGGTCAAATTGATGATGTACAAGTTCTTCCATCTGGCGGTTATCTTCTTGATGTTGCAGAAAATCAGTCAAATCTTACTGATACTGCGATTCCATCAAACGTAACAACTCGAGCTAACGCTACAGAGGTTCCATCAAACGTAACAACTCGAGCTAACGCTACAGAGGTTCCATCAAACGTAACAACTCGAGCTAACGCTACAGAGG
>JAJSDS010000042.1:0-2492 GCA_028580875.1 Nitrosotalea sp. | reverse complement strand
GGTTCCATCAAACGTAACAAAGCCAGTTCGTTACTATGGTTTTAACCTAAATTCTGTCCTACCGGAAAACATAGAGAAAAATGCAACAATTGTCAATAATGGAATCACTGGGACTGCCTTGCAACTGACTACTGGAGGATATATGCGTGAGAATATTCCTGAAACAAATAATCTTTCAGATCTTAGCTTGTCTGTATGGTTACATCCTGATTATAGTACTGGAACAAAAACTTTTACAATTGTAAGCAAAGCCAACTCATTTTTTTTACAAATTCAAAATATTGCAACAGATCAAGGAACTGCTTCTTTCTCAATATTTGATGGAATATCATGGCACACTGTAGAATCAAAAGCAAAAATACCTATAGGCTGGACTCATCTTGCTGCTACATTTAACGGAAGTGCAATTAGTATCTACGTGAATGGTAGTCCTGATTCCAGTCAATCTGTGTCAAAACTTGGAGTTTCTGAATCCGGACAATTACAATCCGGTAATATTGTAAATTTGAATTCTGATTCTGATGTTCTAGTAGGTGTGCAATTAGGAAATGGGGGAACATACAATGCATTTAATGGATTAATTGACGAATTGTCTATCTATGATGTATCCCTTGATGATGCACAAATCCACAATGTGTTTGAATCAATAGTGAAATCATCTGGATATTCCCCTAATACTATTATTCCAATCATCATTCCAGAAAATCTTTCCTCACTGCAGACTCCTGTACCTACTACTGAACTAAACTTTAGCCTCAATTCACAAAACAAGTCAAACACATTTGGAGATGCGGTTATTTCATCATCTGGAATAAATGGTTCTTCGCTTGAACTATCGGGTCATGGGTTTACATCTCAAAGTATAAATTCGACAAACCAGATCTCAAGCCTCACTATTTCTGCATGGGTAAAACCAGATTACCAAAAAGGCTCTTCGGAATATACTGTTCTGAGCAAAGACAAATCATTTCTTTTGACAATACATAACAATGTGTCCCCTAGAAAGATTGCATCATTTGCAATATTTGATGGAATATCATGGCACACCGTGGAATCTAAATCAAAGATTCCTGAAGCATGGACTCATCTTGCCGCCACATTTAATGGAACTTCTATCAGTTTGTATGTAAACGGAGTAAAGGAAGGTACTCAATTTGTTTCAGGTCTTGGAATTTCTATCTCTGGACAACTTGAGACAACTACGATTCAGAACCTTGGGTCTAATGCGGATGTGTTAATTGGTGCCCAAAAAACGACAAATGGTGATCAAACAACTTTTCAGGGCATGTTTGGAGGAAAAATAGATGAAGTGCATATCTACAAATCCGCTTTATCCACTACTGAAATTGACAAAGAATATCTCCAGAATGCTGCTGCCGCAAAAGAACCTCAAATTCCGTCAATTCTGACCAATGCCACCATTCCATTAAGCGTAACAACTCAAGCTAATGCTACTATAATCCAATCAAATGTAACCGCACAAATTCCTCTGCCTATACAATCTAACATTACGTTGCCAATTACCATGTCTGTAACAAAACACAAATCATCTTACTTGATGACTGAAAATCCTGAATTTGATTTTGAATTCATCAGTACTGATGTTCTAAAAAAACATGGAAAACCCACTAGTGAATCTTTTGGTACACAACAAACTGGACGATGGACTGATAGTAATAGTACAATTACTGTTGATGTGATTGACCCTAACGGGCAAACAGTTCCTGTAAATGCCAATTTTATAAAACTACGAGATGGAAAATTTGACATCAAGCTTGATTCTGAGAGGGCTGGAAAAGCTGGTATGTATACAATGAAAATTACTCTGTCTGAGGGTGGAAGAATATACACTACAGAATCAACCTATGCATGGGGGCTAGTATCACTTAACACTGAAAAGAGCATATACAGGCCGGGAGAGACTGCTACCTTCTCAATTGTTGTACTTGATAATGGTGGACATTCTGTTTGTGATTCAAACATTGTGATGAACATACACGATCCAACATCCGGTGTAACTACACTTTCAACTGGGAATGGTATAACTGCTAATCAGTCATGTGGTCTATATGGTGCACAGTATGTTGTTCCAGAATCAGGAAATTATACGGTTGATTTGACTGCTCAAAATCCATCAGGTGTTGCAAACTTTACTACATCATTTTTGGTTGCAAATAATTTTGACTTTGATGTAATAAGAACAGCAGATAGCAAGATTGATCCTACTAGTAATCCTAATTCATTTAGAGTAAAAATTGATGTTTCGTCATTTGTAAATGTAAATAACGTTATCATTCAAGAATCAGTTCCGTCATCATTTAAGGTAAAAACTGATGCAACAGTGCAGATTATGGGGGATGTTCAAATTCTTACATGGTCGAAAGCTCTGATAGGAAATAGTACATCCGTGAGTTACGCATATTCCGTTCCTGAAGTATATCCTCAACTTTATTCACTAGGTCCACTTCAGATAACCTCTGGCTCTACCACAT
>JAJSDS010000041.1 GCA_028580875.1 Nitrosotalea sp. | reverse complement strand
AAATGATTCAAGTGTTTCAAATGGAGGCAAAGTATCGGATTTGGTAAAGCCAAGAGAAAGAACAAATTTGCGAATGGCTTCTGGAACTATGCCTCTCCTACGCAGTCCTTCAAGAGTTGGAAGCCTAGGATCATCAAACCCTGATACCTTTCCTTCTTCTACTAATGGTTTCAGTACTCTCTTGGATACTGGCATTCCTTCAAATTCAAGTCTTGAAAACTCTAGCATCTTTGGTTTTCGCATATTTAGTTTATCTAAAAGCGTATAGTACAGTTCAGTTCGTAATTCATATTCTTTAGTTCTAAACGCATGAGTAATTCCATCAATGCTATCTTCAATGGCTACTGCAAAATCGTAGTTTGGCCAAACCCTGTATTTGTCCTTGTGAATTGGATGTGGTTCGTCTATTATTCTAAATAAGGTTGGATCTCGCATGACCGTATTCTCTGAACTCATATCTCCTCTGAATCTAACTATGGCTTCTCCAGGTTTGAATTTATCAAACATCTTATCCCACCGACTATTGTTTTGATCAAGATTTCCTACCCTACACTTGCATGATATCATTTCTCTCCTATTCTTACTGATTGTTTCCTTGTCACAGGTGCATACATATGCATGACCTAAATCGATAAGTTCCTTACCTTTCTGGTAAATTATCTCCATATCATCTGAAGTATTTTTTATGAGATCATATTTTACATCTAACCAATCCAAACCTACTTTGATTGCCGCATAATATTCTAGGCGTTCTTTTTCTGGATTTGTATCATCAAATCTTAGAATAAGTTTTCCACCATACATCTTTGCATATTCTTCATCAATGATTGATGCTTTTGCATGACCAATGTGAGGATAACCATTGGGCTCTGGAGGAAAACGCGTAATGACATTACCTTGTTCTGCACCTTCAAGAGTGGGAAGGCCGACTCTTTCCTGTTTTGGTTTTACTACTAGCAATTCTGCATATTTGCTCTCAAGTTCTGCTCTTTGTGATTCAACAGATAATTTGTTGACATCCTCCACTGCTTGTGAAATAAGCGGAATTACATCTTTTATCCTGGAACGAAGTTCTGGTTTTGCGCCAATTACCTTGGATATGATCGAGTCGTTTCTAGTCTTTCCATCGTGTTCAGACGCATTAAGAAGGGCAATTCCGCGAATCAGCCTCTTTAACTCGTCATCCAATTAAAGACTCCTCTCTACCACAAAATCAAGCAAAGAGAGTAGCTCATTTTTTGCAGGCCCATTGTATATCGATATGGATTTCTTGGCTGCGTTGGAATGGTGTGTTGCCTTTTGTTTTATTATGTCCTCTATCCCTAGTGCAGAAATTATTGAAATAGCTCTCTCTACTTCGCTTTTTGAAACAGATGAATTTCCAAATGCATTAAGAATTATCTTTCTTTCTTGATTGCCAGCCTTTTTAATTGCCATCAAAATTGGTAATGATTTTTTTCCTTCTCGAATATCATTTCCTACAGGTTTTTTTGTAATCTTTGGATCTCCTATCACTCCAATCAGATCATCAATTATTTGAAAAGCAATACCCAAGTTTCTTCCAAATGTAGATAATCTTACCACGTCTGAAAAATTCTTCTTTGCCGATATTGCACCCATTGCACAAGATGCTACAAATAACGATGATGTTTTTTTCTCAATCATTTTTATGTACTGCTTTTCGTTTGGTATCTTGCTTGATTTTGCCATGCTGATGTCAAGTGTCTGACCTTCACATACATCAGTGCAGGCCTTTGCTAATGTAGCAACAAGATTCAGACCAACATCTTCTGACTTGTGAAGATATGGTTTTGAGATAGTTTCAAACGCCCTTGAAAACAGCAAGTCTCCTGCAAGAATCCCAATTGGCATCCCAAATCTCATATGAACTGTAGGTACGCCGTGTCTTACCTCATCATTGTCCATTATATCATCATGTACTAACGTAAAATTGTGCACCATCTCGATTGCAGCTGCAGCAGGTATTGCTTGCCTTGTGGTTCCTCCTAAAAGTTGGCAACTCTTTATGACCATGTATGGTCTTAATCTCTTTCCACCATGATCAATAAGATAGCTTGCCGCATGGTACAGATCCTTTGGTTCTCCTACAAGCCTAGCCGAAAGAAATGAATCTATTTTGGATGCAGTCTCTGCAAGTTTTTCTAACTTCATTCTTTTTTTAGCTCCCACTTGTGGTCTGGAAAATGATGTTTTAACGATGTCTCTAGTTTATTTTTAAGGCCATCTTTATTCCACATCTCGAGAATTTTCTTGTGTCTATCGCTAATGTTATGATTTGACTCTGGTAAGAAATATAATGCAACTAGCATCCATGGACAGAAAATCTGTGGCGTCTTTTCAATCTCTGATAATAATTGTTCTAGTGTAACCCATCTTATGTCTGAAATTTCGTCTTCTACGAGTTTTATTTTAGAAGGATCATCTAATATTCCAATTAAAGTACCGCAAATTTCATTCTCTGATCCAATGTCTTTGTAGGGTACATGATATTCAAACTTGTACAAATAATCTAATTTGCATGTGACTCCAAGTTCTTCTGGTAGTCTTCTCTCTGCAGATGATATGTAATTCTCAGATTGTCTTGGATGGCTTGCTACAGTTCCATCCCAGTCCCCTGGCCACAACATCTTACTCATACTTCGCTGCGTAAGCAAAAGCTGTCCTTCTTTATTGAATAAAAATATGGTAAAGGCCCTGTGAAGTTTTCCATTTGGCAAATGGCATTTCACTTTTTCCTCTGTACCTATTTGGCTATCTGTATTATCTACAAGAATAAGATGTTCCATAGTCATCCTCTAAATATTGTTCCCTCAAAACTCTTACCATTTATTGCATTTGTGATTCTCTTTGGAATATTTCCATTTACAAAAAAGACATTCGTTCCATTTTTTGATATGTCAAATGCCTCTTTTATCTTGCGAGACATGCCTCCAGTAACATCCATGGATACTTTTGAAGTAATAGGTTTCTCCTTTGTAACCTCATTCAAGAGCCTCTTGCTTTTCATATCTGCATATACTCCATCCACATTTGTGACAAAAATTGCAAGTCTGGGATGTAATAATTTGGAAAGGATTCCCATGATTCTATCTCCTGATAAAATGTAAAATTTGTTTTTTCCATACCACATGACATCTCCATAAGAAATTGGTGTTAATCCTGTCTTTGCAATCTTGGGAATTTCTTTGACTTTCTTGACTAGTGGTTTATTGCCCATCATAAAATCACTAGGGGGCAGACAATATGGTGTTAAACCAGATTCTGAAAATAATTCTAATACAATGTTATTTAGTTCCACCATTGAATTCTTGACTGCAGAAACTCCTCTGGCTTCATGCCTCTCAGGTTTTGTATGCATATCATACTTTACAGACCAGTAATGACCAAAGGATCCTCCTCCGTGTACTATGACAATAGGTTCACTTACATTTTTGAGACTTGTAGCAATTTTTTTTATTGAATTTCTGTTTGGAGTTAATGGTTTTTCCTTGTTAGTAATTATGGAACCCCCAAGTTTTACCAAGATCATGATTTTTAACAATGCTATGGACGGTTTTAAAAAGTATCTCACTGAAATAGAGATGTGATTCTTTGGCTATAGTAATGTAGTTACCTAATTTCTAGATGTTATGTATAAACTAAATTTCTAATTCAAACAATTACTATATTTTTTACTCATACTTGAGCCCATCATAGTCTATCTTTGCTATGAAACAATCTGAAATTTTTTTCAAGTTACTAAATGTATTATCCATATTGGAATTGTCTACAAGAGAAATTATGCATCCTCCACCGCCCGCTCCCGTTATCTTTGCACCGTATGATGTTTTTTTTGCTTCGTTAACCAGAAAATCTATTTTTTCTGTAGATACTCCTATCTGCTTTAGCAGATCATGATTTCTTAACATCAATAAACCCAAGTTGCTCAAGTTATTTTTTTCCAAAGATGTTATTGCATTGTTTATTATCTCAATTTCTTCATTACATAATTTATTGAAAAGTTCCTTGTTTTCTTCCTTGAAATTTCTGACCTGCCTTACAACATCCTGTGTATCATGAACTTGCGTAGAATTTGATATTACAAAACTCAAATCATTTCTAGACGAAATATTTTGAAATCCACTCTTTAGGTCATATGATACCAGTCCACCAAATGTTGAAACTGACGAGTCAGCCCCCGAATTTTGCTCAAATATTGTACGTTCTGCCTGTATGGCTATCTTTACTACCTCTTCCTTTGGTAATTTATGAAACAAGCCATTGACTGAAGCTGTTACTGCTACACAGGCAGCCGACGATGAACCAAGTCCGACTCCTGCTGGTATTTCTGATTCTATGGATATCTCTATGCCATGTTCCATGGAGTTTTCCTTTATTGCTTTTTGTGCTATGTAAAAGAAAGGTTTCATAAATTTATGCTGCACACTTTCTAAATTTAGTGACTCGATACTCATCTCAGATTCTCCAAGTAATGATCTTATTCTGATTTTTTTATCATCGCTAAATTGTGATGTTGCTGTTATTCTTTTATCTATGGAACATAATATGGCCTTGATACCGTATACAACAAAGTGCTCTCCAAAAAGAATAATTTTTCCTGGAGCGGATGCAACAGATTTCATGAAAACACTATCGATGCATATCCTACCACTGAACTCTTGTCACCTGCTATGTCTCCGCTAGTAGCATACTTGATCAAGGTTCCCTTGGTTGCTCCTAATTCCTTACAAGCTATCATGGTTGATGCAATCGCTCCATAACCACACGCACTGATCTGTTTTTTTTGTAATGTACTATAAAATTTGTCTATATCCAAGTTAACTATCGTATCTATCAGAGATTTATCCTGCTCATGTGCATAATCATTTGGTTCGTAATGGGTAAAATCTGAAGACCCAATTATAATGCACTTTCTAGTTCTAGCAATCGTGGATATGGCCCTGCCTATTTCCATTACCGTATCATGATCCTGATCAATCAAAATTATTGGCAGAATCTTGAATTTATGGGAGAATGTCTCTTGGAGCATTGGAAGTTGTACCTCCAAACAATGATCTCTTGTATGTGAAAAAGAATCAAATTCTATCAACTTTGAAACTTCGTTGATCTGAACTGCAGATTCTGTATCTACTTCTATGTCTCCAATGGGTGTTCTCCATACGCCTTCTTTCATTGATGCAACATCTCGACCTATTCCCCAATGATTTGGTCCTATGATTATGACCAGATCTGGCTTTTGTGATGATATGGCATAGTATGAATCGGCAGCTATTGGACCGGAATATTCGTATCCAGCATGTGGGCATATTGCACCAATGATTTTTTTGTCATGTGGTGATGGTGGCAACCTACCTGGACCATATTTGTGCAAAAAACAATTTCGTATGCTTGATTTAAGTTCAGAAGTTGTTTTTGGATAGAACATTCCAGCAACAGCTGGTGTCCTTACCTGCATTATGTTATTGCCTCGGTGCTCTCATTCTTTGAGGAGGCATTCTTTCAGTTTCCTCCTCTAATTCTTCTTCTGTTATCTTAGTTTCAAAGTCATCTATTTGGTACTTCATCGAGTCAGCATTTTTTAATTTGCCTTTTTGTATTAGTATCTCTCTTGCTAAAAGCCAATAAGTAGCAGCTAATGATTTTCTTCCTCTATTGTTTGCTGGAATCACCAAATCAACCTTGGATGTAACATTATCTGTATTGGAAATGCCTATTACTGGAATTCCTGCATTGGTTGCTTCTACAACCGCTTGTTCATCTACTTGCGGATCTGAAACAAAAACTAATTCTGGTTCTCTATAGTATGGTAACGATGGATTTGTTAGAGTTCCGGGCATAAATCTTCCAAGCATAGGAGTTGCACCTGTGACCTCACAGAATTTTTCAACAGGAGTGCTAGCATATTCTCTACCTGAACAAACTAGAATTTTCGTAATGTCTGCTCTATTGATAAATTTGGCAGCTGTTTGAATTCTTGATAATGTTTTCTTACTGTCTATGATGTAAAGTCCTTCATTTGTAGCCTTGGTAACAAATGGAGTCATGAATTTTGTTTTTACCTGTGTACCTACTCTTATTCCAGTAGACAGTACGTATTTTTCCATGTGTTCAAAATCTTCTTGTTTGCTCATTCTGTGTTTCTAAATCTCGGCCATTCCACGTATTAAATCATACTCTGAAAGTCGTATCAATTCGTTAAGTTTGGCCATTCTCTCTCCGCCTAGTATGCCAACCTTGAGCATTTTTGATTTGGTGGCGATCCCTATGTGTGATATGTGGGAATCTGAAGATTCACCAGATCGATGGGATGTGATTAATTTTATGTTGTTACTGTTTGCTTCTTTGGCAAATTCAAGTGCATCATAAAGACTTCCTGCCTGATTTACTTTCAATATCGCCCCACTACAAGCTCCTATTTTTACTGCTTTTTTGAGAATTTTTGTATTTGTTACCAGCAAGTCATCACCAGTTATGAGAACACGGGGAAATTTCTTGGTCAATACTGCCATATCTTCGAATGCTTCTTCATGAACTGCATCTTCAGCATAAACAAGTTTGTATTTCTTTATTATGTCTGATGCAAACTCAATCTGTTTCTCTGGCGTGTTTTCAAAACCTGCTCTATCATACACATATCTCTTTTTCTTTTCATTCCATTGTGTGGATGAAGCAAAGTCTACTCCGAGTGAAACTTCCTTTCCTAATGTAAAACCTAATTGTTCACAAGCTCTTGCAGATATTTCTAAGGCTTCATCATTTTTTAATTTGGGGGCCCATCCACCTTCATCTCCCCTTCCATTTGTAAAACTTGGATCTTTTTTTGCTAGGATCTTTCCCACTTCTTTGTGTACCATCAAATTGACCTCTATTGCATCGCGAATAGTTTTAGAGCCTATGGCACAAACTAGGATCTCTTGAATGTCTGGTGTACCTGGTCCAGCATGTGCTCCGCCTCCTAGGATATTCCCAAGAGGAAATGGATATCTAAAAGTTGAATCTTTTGACAGCAACTTGAACATTGGCACATGTAATGATTTTGAAGCTGATTCAATTGATGCGATAGTTAATGCAAATGCAAGTGAACCGCCTGCTTTTGAATAATTTGGAGTTGAATCGATCTCTCTTAGAGTCTCATGAATTATTTTCAGATTGGATGGATCAAGGCCCACAAACTTTTTTGCATTCTTTTTTAAAATATCTAGACTCTTTTCTGGTTTATTCTGAGGAAAACTCTGAGCTTCATATTTTCCAACACTTGCGCCTGATGGTGCACACACTCGTCCTATGTATTGATTATCTGATGTTACGTCAACTTCTATGGTCTGACTTCCTCTGCTGTTGTAAAGAATCCTGCCTTCAATGGATGTAATCCGAGGCATTCTATTCTAATTCAGATCTTACTTCTTGTTCTCTTCTTCTTATTGCTTCATAAAATGGGATAACTTGATGAATAGTTTCAACTGATGTTAGTATCATTGATCTACAACAATATCTTTTGAAACCAAAAGAATCTAAAACTTTTCCTGGATCCTCGCCACTTTTAACGCGATTTTGATATTCCTTAAACTTGTCAGCAATCAAATTTCCACATGTAAAACATCTAACAGGAATTAGCACAGTCACAAAAAGTAATCAAGGCTTATAAAAACCATACATGGGTAAAACCAATTGCGGGAGTCGCCCAGCCTGGTCAAAGGCGCTAGCTTGAGGGGCTAGTATCTTAGGATTTCGTGGGTTCAAATCCCATCTCCCGCATTAATGATTTTATGATATTGTATGTCCCTGCATTTGGCAAACATGTCTAACGATAATTGTTTTTCATCTGTTATTGCATGTCTTTCTATTGGGAACAAATCTAGTTTGAGCCATGTCAAACATCATGGATGTGTTAGTGATCATGTGGATCAAGTAAATGTCTAATTTGGTAAAGCCCATATTTGACATGAAATCTTGTATTGATATGGAAATTACTGTAAAACAGATGATGCAAATTGAAGAGAATGGACACCAAATGGGCTTTTTTAGAAAATTGATGATGGAAAATGCTGGTGCTATTACTGCAAGACATATTGTTGAGCGTTACCCTGATTTAACATCTAAAAAAGTAACAGTCTTTGCTGGATTGGGAAATAATGGAGGTGATGCTTTTGTAGTGGCCAGACACCTGGCGGCATTTGGTTGTGTGCCTACTGTCATACTTTTAGGACATCCCGATAAGATAAAAACAGAAGAAGCACGATCAAACTGGAAAATTTTGGAGAAAATGAACTCTGTAAATCTCATACTTTCATCTGATGCTGGTAAAATTGTTAACGACGCAGAAATAATAGTGGATGGAATACTGGGAACAGGAATATCTGGAAAAATTAGGGAACCGTATTCATCTGCAATAGATGTGATAAACCAATCAAATGCTTTCAAATTATCTGTTGATGTTCCATCTGGTCTTGATCCAGATACGGGAATCGCAAATGACAAATGTGTGAAAGCCGATGTGACTGTAACTTTTCATAAGATGAAAATCGGAATGCCAAAAAACGAAAATATGTGTGGAAAAATATTGGTGGAAAAAATAGGAATTCCACCAGAAGCGGAGATCGGGGTATTATTATGAAAGTATACCAACTTCAAGTGGGAAACATGCAAAACTTTACCTATGTTCTTGAAGATGAAGAGACCAAGGAATCTGTTGTCATTGATCCCTCGTGGGATCTAGAGTTGGTGCTCGAAGTCATAGAAAGGAATGCTCTAAAAGTCAAGTACATTATCAATACACATCATCATTTTGATCACACGATAGGTAATGATGCAATGATAAAACATACTAAATCTAAAATCTTACAACATGAATCTTCGACTCTTAAAAATGATATGCGCATATCTGATGGTGAGAAAATAACTTTTGGAAAATCTGAACTTACTGTGATACATACTCCTGGACACTCCAAAGATAGTATCTGTCTAGTTGGTGATGGAAAAATATTTTCTGGCGATACACTTTTTGTAGGAAACTGTGGCAGAATTGATTTGCCTGGAGGAAGCGCAAAAGAACTTTATCATAGTCTATTTGATACGCTCTACAAACTTGATGATGACCTAATGTTGTATCCTGGTCACAATTATGGAAACTCTCCAAATTCAACTATGGGAAAAGAAAAAAAGACAAACTTTGTATTACAACCTAGGACAGAGTCAGAGTTCCTGGATTTCATGGGCAGTGATTGATACTGCAAGATATCGAAATACTTGGAAACAAGCAAAAAGGTTTAGAGTTCATAACGCAAACTGAACGAAAGAAATTCATTTTCTCTCTTGTGATTTCTTATACTGAAACATCTGAAATACCTGGAATAACCATGGCTGGAGAACACCCTGATTTGATAAAATTTACAGGACCTGCTGATGCTGAATTCATTCACTATGGATATTGCAGAAGCATATCTGTGATTCCTATGACTCCTGATGGAAAACCAACTCCGGCGTTGTTGACAAAAACAGCACTCGAAGCTGCGAGTATTCCTAGCGTTGTTATTAATGCAGGTAGCAAGATATCGCCTAAACTCCCATTCATCAACATGGACTTGAATCCTGGAAAAAATATTGAAAAGGAGCCGGCTCTTAGTCTTGATGACGTTGGAAAGGCCGTCGAATATGGCAGAATACTGGGGAGATTTCTTGGGGCATCATCTGATTGCGTCATAATAGGAGAAAGCATTCCTGGTGGTACTACCACTGCACTTGGGGTGCTTGAAGGATTTGGAATCACTGGATTTGTCAGTAGTAGCATGCCGCAAAATCCGGTTGAACTTAAAATTCAAATAGTAAAGAATGCGTTGAAACGACTTCAATCAAAAGATCCATTTGAAATCATATCACAATTAGGTGACCCAATGATTCCAACAATTGCAGGTATTCTTAGCACCGCCTCTGAACTTTCTAATGTATTGCTAGCTGGTGGTACACAAATGGCAGCAGTGCTTGCTTTTGCAAAAAGTATGGGATTTGACGGAAAAAATACTGCTATTGGCACTACCTCTTATGTGGTTGAAGATAAATCTGCAAGCCTTGTTAAGACAATATTGCAGATATTGGATATTCCTATACTTGTTGCTAAACTAAAACTCGCAGAATCCAAAATTTCTGGATTAAACTCATACGCTGAAGGATTTGTTAAAGAAGGAGCAGGTGCTGGAGGTGCATCTATTGGATGTATGCTAAAAACTGGTATTGATGCTAAAGGCCTTTTAGACCTCACTGAAAAAGAATATTCTAAAATCACTTGACTGTTACTGATTTTGCCAAATTTCTTGGATAATCTGGATCAAAGTCTTTGTCAATTGCTGCATAATATGCGAGAAGTTGTATTGGCACTATCTCTACAAGTGGGTATAATGACTCATTGATGCTAGGAATATCTATCCAGTAATCATATACGTCACTTGGTTTATCTGAAATTCCTATTATCTTGGCCCCTCTCGCTTTTATCTCTCTAGCTGATGTTAACGTGTCATTGTAAGTAGAATCATTTGGGTTTATTATCAAAACATAGGAATTAGAATCCATCAATGCCAAGGGTCCATGTTTTAACTCTCCTCCAGGAAGTCCTTCTGCATGTATGTATGTGAGCTCTTTTAATTTTAGTGAACCCTCTGAAGCTATTGGATAATGTATACCTCTTCCTAATACGTAGATATCTGAAACATCTTTTAGCCTCTTTGCAACATCTTTGATTTTTGAATCATTAGAAAGGATCTTCTTTATTGCTTCTGACACTTTTGTAAGATCCAACTCTATACATCCATTACATATTTTATCAACCATCTTATACAGTACAACAAGTTGTGATGTGAAACTTTTAGTTGCTGCAACACCTATTTCTGGACCGCAATTCAATCCCATGGAAATGGAGGATTGGTGAACTAGTGAAGACGTCATCATGTTGACTATTGATATGATTTTTGATCCTGATTTTTTGGCAATGTCTACAGCTTCTAATACATCTGCACTCTCACCACTTTGAGATATTGCAATTAGAATTGATTTTTCTTCAAACATGTCTGGAGAAAACTGTGCTTCACTAGAGATTAACGGGTCGATCTTTATCTTTGCATATTTTGAAAAAAGAAATTTTGCAATTAATGCAGCATTATAACTTGTTCCACTTCCTGTGATGTACACATTTCTTGCATGTTTTATCAAATCCGAAGCCAAATCAATCTCGAGTTTGGTGTTGTTTCCTGCACTCAACACTGTTGTTGGTTGCTCTGAGATCTCCTTCAAGGTGTAGTGAGCATATTGACCCTTGTATGCATCAGCAAATTCCTTTGATACTTTTGTTATTTGATGTTGTACTGGGTTTGCATCAAAATCAAAGATCTTCAATCCGTCTCTGTCTATAATTACAAATTCTTTGTTATCTGGATAGATTACTTCATCTGTATATTCTACAAATCCAAGTACATCGCTTGAAATAAAGAATCCTTCTTTTCCAACTCCGATTATCAGTGGCTCATGAAGCCTAGCTGCTGCTAATGTACCGTCCTGAAAAACTGCCACAAATGCATAATTTCCTTTTAATTCAGATACTGTTTCCACAACAGATTTTTTGATCTCTTTAGTCTTATCATAATTATATTGAAGAAGATTCGCTATTACTTCGCTGTCTGTTTGACTTTTAAAAGAATAACCCCGTTCTTGGAGCTCTTTTTTTAATTCCTCATGATTTTCAATTATTCCATTGTGTACGATAGCTACTTCTCCGGAGCTTGACGGGTGTGGGTGAGCATTCGTATCAGTGACCATGCCATGAGTGGCCCACCTTGTATGGCCTATTCCAGTAGTTCCTGAAAGCTCATCTAGTTTTACTGCCTTGTTTACCTCTAAAACTTTGCCTACTCCTTTTCTAACGTTAATTTGATGTTCTGAAAAAGTTGCAACTCCTACACTGTCATATCCACGATATTCCATTCTTTTTAATCCCTTGACTATTATTGGAGCTGCAGAACTGATACCGAGATATCCTATGATAGAGCACATATGATACCTTATACAATTTCTTGATAAATAACGATTGTGTGTATTTTATTCGGCTGGTTGTTCGGTTTTTACTTCTGGGGCAGGTTGTTGTTTTGTCTTGTTAAGATCTAATTCTGGAGATAAGTGAATTTGATCTTCTTCTTCAACTTTTACCGTGTATGAGGGGACTGTTACTATTCTTTCTCCAATCATCACATGGCCGTGAACAACTATCTGTCTTGCCAAGTACGGACTTTTGATTGACTCTTTTTTCTGGATGAACGTTTGTAATCGTCTAGACAAAAAGTCAGTTACTTTTAGATTGAGTACATCATCTAATGTTGAATTTTCTTTGACTAGTCCAACTCTTGCAAGTGATTTCATAAGTATTGGTTCTTTTGTACTTCTAACATCCTTGGTTAATGCTAAGAGTGATCTTGCCTGATTTCTTATTCTTGAAAGTTCTGTATGTGCTTTCCATAATTCTCTTTTATTCTTTAATCCAAAGGTACCCAATACATGTAATTCTTCATTTAGCAAGTCATAGTTAAGAGGACGTTTTGGCTTTCTCCACATTTTTCGTGAATTCTTTGGATGATCTCCCATCTAGTACACCTACTTTTTCTTTTCCGCTGCAGGTTTAGCTGCAGGAGCTGCACCAGCCTTTGGAGCTGCTGCCGCTGCAGGAGCTGCACCAGCCTTTGGAGCTGCTGCCGCTGCAGGAGCTGCACCAGCCTTTGGAGCTGCTGCCGCTGC
>JAJSDS010000040.1 GCA_028580875.1 Nitrosotalea sp. | reverse complement strand
GATAAGAAGAAAGGCAGTGGAGCTTGGAATACCTGTATTGATAACAACTGAGCTTGCAGACTCTTTTGCAAAGACACTAGAGTGGTTAAAGCATAATGAAACCACCAAGAAGCCACTAGAGTCTTACGAAAACGTCGGGTGATTTTTTTACAATCAGATTATGTTTCTGAGTATTGACTCGTCTCCTATTATGGAGCCGTCAAGTGTAACTATCTTTGCAGAGTGGGTATCTTTGACTCGCTCAAGTATGGGCGAGATTGATTTTTTGTGATACCGTTTGTGTGTTGCATAAAAATACTTGTTAAAAGATGGCATTATGATTATCTCGAGGTCTCCCTTGCTTGATGGAAAGATGTTTCTCTTGTCTGTTTTGATTGACACCCAGAGTCGTTGTCCGTCAAGAACTGAACCCTCTTGAAAATATACTGGATGGAGATGGCCCATTACTATTTTATTTACATGGGAAAAATTCTCAGATGGCATTACATGGCCATGTGTGAGTAAAGTATCTCCTATGACTAGACCTGATGGGCCTGTCATGGTGACATAATCTGGAACAAGATGCGCTAAATTTCCATCATGGTTTCCTGGAATAACTAATGTGTTGATTTTTTTTCCAATCTCAAAAAACATTGGTACCATCTGCCACTCTATCTTTGAGATAGAATCAATGCCTGACTTGATGTCTCCCAAGAGGATCAAATTGTCAGGTTTTTCAGATTTGATCAATGCCTCCAAGGAAAGATGAATTTCTTCAACCATGCCCTCTGGCCTGACATTGATGTCGTTTGATATCATGCCAATCTCAAACCCTATGTGCAAGTCGGTAACAACAAGAAACCTTTGTGTATCCTCCAAAATCAATGCTGGCTGTGAAGGAACAATCCTGGTCTTTACCATCAAAGTTATACCTGCGTTTTTTCAATTAAATTCTTGTGAAAAAAGAGGCAGGAAATGTAGAGACTGTCATATCATCAAGTGGCGTAAAACTACATTTGTTTGAGCCAAGCAACAGAAAGATCTGGACTGTTGTAGGAAAAGACAATGAACACTGGCTTGATTTAGATTTAGGATATTGCTCATGCGAGGATTATTTCTACAATGCAATGGAAAAGGGGCGACAATGCTATCATCTACAGGCAGTTCAATCTGCAATTAAACAGAACAAAGTTGAGACAATAAAATTCCAAGACTCTGAGTTTGAGAGTTTCATGTCTGCACTTGTACAAGACATACTGTAATAAAGAAAAATATCTTGAATGAAGTTGTTGTTTTATTGTATGACACTAGTTTTGATTTAATAGAATATCGAGGCGGATTTGGTTAGATTAGTTTGTATCATTCATTTCATACTGCCAATGTACTTTACATGTTGGAAGAAATACAGACTACCTAATGGATAATTAAACCCAAAACCTAAAGGAATATTTCTTATAGTTTCTTGGTGGACCAATCTGTAGCCTTCTCTTGTTAGTTTATCCACCAAATCCAAAAACTCTTCATTGCCACCCAATTTGCGTAATACTATTGCTAACGCATCGGTTTTCATAAAGACCATGTCCTTATGTTGAAAGATCTTCTTTAGAAATTGTCCCTCACTTTTCATATTGTTTCCCTGATAGCTGGCTAGTTCTTTTGCAATGACAACATTTTCTTCAGTTGAATCCTTGAGGTCCTCTATCTTATCAACCATAGAATCTTTCATGTCGGTAACTTGATCCAGTTTTTCCTCTATCTTTTCTTTCAAGTTTTTCAACAGTCCTGAATCTGATTCATCACTCATAACTCAGTGATATCAAATTAAACTTAAAAACATGATCTAGCTGGATGAAAAATAATTTTTGGAATAATTTGAATGCTAATTCTAGTATACGATATACAGCCTATTGCAATTTGAGTAATGATCTTAAATTTTGAAAAGTCTTTTTGCGTTCTTAAACATTAACTCTTCTCTGAACTTTGGTTTTAATTTCAGCTTGGCTACAAAATTAAGATATGAATCCATGTCTGATATTGGCCAGTCCGTACCATACAAAAGATAGCGTGGCTCTCCTGCATAATTGATAAGCTCTGCAACTTTTTCCACCATTATTTTTTCAAAAAAATGATCAAATCTTCCAACTGCAAGGCCAGACATGTCTGCATACACATTATCATTCTTGTACACGATCTCTTGACAATCCTCGATCCACGGATTTCCCAAGTGACACATGACTATTTTTAATTCAGGATTATCGACCGCCAGTTCGTCGATATTTAGGGGATGAGAATATCGCAGTTTGCCTTTTTCAGAAAAAGTATCTCCCGTATGTATCATGACAGGTACATCAAATTCTATACATAAATCGTAAACTTTTTGATATTTTTTATCATAGGGATAATAATGTTCATAGCCTGAATAAATTTTCAAACCTTTTACTGATCCGTCTTTAATCCACATTCTAAAATTTTTTAGTTCATCATCAGTGTGATTATCTATACTGTATCCAGCCACAATTCCCAGATTGTCATGTCCTTTTGTGGCTTCAATTAAATCTGCAGTAGATGGTCTTTCCTTGTTTACAACATACGAAGAAAGAATAATTGCATAATCTACATTGTTACTCATCATTGTAACAAGCAGTTTTTCCACCCGATCTTCAAGTGATGATATTTTTTCTAGAGATTCATATTGATTAAGGTGTGTATGGCAGTCTATGATCATGACGCTTTCCTGTATTCTGGATTCTTCCATTCAATAAAAGTTGCATAATTCAATGAACGTGAATCTTTGATATAATTTGGGAGAATTTTTATGAACTTGAATCCATTTTTCATTTGGAAATAAAGTACTGGTTCTCGTATCTTTCCTTCCAAGACTTTTTTAACATATTCATCTACTGATAATTTGTCTGCATATTCGCAATAATTGAACAGTCTACCTCCTCCAATAATTCTTCGTAAATTTAGCTTGATAGCTAGTGCTTTTCGTGCGTCGTAAATTTTGGTTCCCACGCCCAAACTACGATGATCTGGATGAGTTGATACATCTGCAGCATAAAGTGTATCCCCCGCAGGATTGTGATTTCTAAATCCTGCTGTCCCGCATACTTCCATCCAAGTATGTTCCTTGTATTCCGGAACTATGTTTACTATCAAACTGCTTGCAGAACCTATTATTTCGCCATCACTCTCTGCAATAAACTGACCTTCTGGAAAAATGCGTATGTGATTCTCTAGGCTCTCTTTTTTCCAAATCATGCCTTCAATATACATATAGGGAAATGATTCTTTTTGTAATTCAATTATTTTTGGAATATCTTTAAAGTTTGCATTTCTTATTATGATTTCATTTTTTGACATTCAATTTTTATTGTTTTTTATGTGTATTAAGTAATTTCAAGATTTATTCTAATTTATGGTTAGACCATGATCAATAGACTAAGGTAATCCACATATCTTGGATTCTAAATGGGATTATCTATGTGCTCAGTGTGTATTGTAATGTTAGTTCAACATCTATAGTTTCATGATCATGAATTGGGGAAATTGCATGTTGTATGGACTAGACTGGATAAAACATGTGAAAAAATTTTAAGTAAAATAAACCTAGAATGAAAATGGTTTTTGATTTACTTGAGAGGTATTGTGAAAAGGTCTTCTTTTGAGACTCCTTTCCAGAGTCCAATCATACCTTCTGCCTTGACTGCCTCTACCTTTGTTATCTTTTGGATCTTTATTTGATCCGGAGTTGGTGGCATCCAAAGCATTGCCATGTAATCACCTACATTTCCTACGGCATCAGCTTTTGCAGAAAATATCTTTTCTTTTGCAAAACCATTTGCGACAAGTGCATCTGTTGCACTTGCTTCCAAGTCTCTTCTACCATGTGTGAAGAGATAAACTGATTTTGTTGTGTCTACTTGGTTCAATAAAATATGTCCAGTCTGTGCTTTAATGAGTATTTCTAAAACACCAATCTTTGGAATATATACCTGATAATTGAAGCCGAAAGCGTTGGTCAATGTTTTAGTTGTAGGCTCGGGAGGACGTGAACATGCTCTGGGTTGGAAACTTGGACAAAGCCCAAAAGTAGATAAAATTTATTTTGCTCCCGGAAATGGCGGTACGCAAAACAATGTGGATATTTCTTCAGATGATGTTGAAGGTCTTGCTAAATTTGCAAAGGATAATGACTGTCTCACAGTTGTGGGTCCTGAAGTTCCTCTCTCAAATGGCATAGTAGATGAATTTACAAAAAAAGGCCTCAGAATTTTTGGCCCTACAAAGGATGCTGCACAGCTTGAATCAAGCAAGATTTGGGCAAAAAATTTTATGAAAAGAAATGGAATACTTACTGCACGCTTTGAAGTCTTTGATGACCCAAAAAAGGCAATAGATTTTGCAAAGTCTGTTGATTATCCATTGGTGGTAAAAGCAGACGGGCTTGCTGCTGGAAAAGGTGTGATTGTATGTAATGATTCTTCAGAGGCAGTTGATGCAATTGAAAAGATATTGGTTCAGAAAAGCTTTGGAGCTGCAGGCTCTAAAATTATTTTAGAGGAGAGAATAGATGGGGTGGAAGCCTCTTTTATTGCGCTCTCTGATGGTACCACTGCTTATCCGATGGCCACAAGCCAGGACCATAAAAGAATCTATGACAATGACAAGGGCCCAAACACTGGAGGGATGGGAACCTATTCTCCAACTCCTGTGATTGATGAATCCACTGCAAATGAAATTCAAAAAAATGTTATTGAAAAGACAATTTCATCGATGAAAAAAGAGGGAATCGTCTTCAAGGGATTCTTGTATGCTGGAATAATGCTAAAAGATGACAAACCATATGTCTTGGAGTTTAACGCAAGAATGGGTGACCCAGAATGCCAACCGATAATGATGCGCATGGAATCTGACTTGCTTGAATACATCCAGGCAAGCATCGATGGAACACTTTCATCATTGCCTGCAATTTCTTGGAAAAAATCAAGTGCAGTATGTGTCATACTTGCATCAAAGGGGTATCCTGAATCATATCCAAAAAATGAGGAAATTGTTGGCCTTGATGATTCTACTCCAAATTCTGCAGTCTTTCATTCTGGAACAAGAAAAGAAAATGGCAAAGTTTTGACAAGTGGAGGAAGAGTACTTGGGGTAACTGCAGTTGGGGATACTCTGGAAGCGGCAATTGCAAATGCCTACTTGAGAGTAGGAAAAATCAACTGGCCTTCTAAATACTGTAGAACCGATATTGGCAAAAAAGGCCTTACTTGGCGTAAATAACAGAGTCCTCTGTTACTATGCAATCCATCTTGACATCATGGTCATCATGAGGAAATGATTTTAGCACATGTTTTGAGTATGTCAAGCCGATTTTCTTTGATTTTTTTCCATGTAAGTACCTGTCATAGAATCCAAAACCGTATCCTAGCCTGTACCCTTCACGTGTGAGCGCAATTGCTGGTACCAGTATGACGTCTAGTTTCTTGACTGTCTCACACTTTTCCCTTGGCTCCATTACTGAAAAGTTACCAAGCTCAAGATCTGATAGACTAGAAATTTTTTTGAAGACAAGATCGTTCTTGTCAACTCTTGGAAGCGCAACTTCTTTGCCTTGGTTGAAAAATTCTTGCAGCAGATCATGTGTTTGAACCTCACTTCCAATTGAATAATATGTACCAATTGACGTGGCTTGTCTGTAAAAGTCAATCTTTCTTAAATTGTCCCGGATCCTGTTACTTGCAATTTTTATAAAATCAAGCGAGAGTTCATCACGTGCATCTAGAAACTGCTTGCGGAGCCTTGCTTTTTCAACTGGGTTGGACAAATTCTTTACTAATTGATGCAGCTGTTACGGTGTTTTTTAAAAGCATCGCTATGGTCATAGGTCCTACTCCGCCTGGAACAGGTGTGACATATGATGCCTTTTTGATGACGTTGTCATAATCCACATCTCCTACAAGTTTTCCTTCAAGTCTTGCAGTGCCTACATCAATTACCACTGCACCGTCTTTTACCATGTCTTCTGTTAAGATGAATTTTGATCTATCTCCAATTGCTGTCACTATGATGTCTGCATTAAGACAGTGTTCTTTGATGTTCTGTGTTCTAGAGTGACATGTGGTGACTGTAGCATTTTTTTCAAGCATCAAGTTGTACAGTGGTTTTCCAACAAGATTACTTCGGTTTATTATGACTGCGTTTTTTCCCTCCAAGTTTATTTTGTAATAGTCAAACAATTCCATTACTCCAGAGGGAGTACAAGGCTTGAGAATTGATCTTCCTGATGTCAAAAGGCCAATGTTGTAAGGTGTTAGGCCGTCCACATCCTTTAGTGGTGATATCCTCGATGTTGTTGTAAATTCATCAAGTTGGTCTGGCAGTGGAAGCTGGACTAGAATCCCATGGACTGTCTCATCGTTGTTTAGTAAATTGACTAAGGAATTCATCTCTTTTTGAGAAAACGTGGCAGGAAGTTTGTGGTCTTTTGTGGTAATTCCTACATCTGCACATGCTTTTTGCTTGTTTCTAACATATGTGGCAGAAGCTGGATCATCTCCTACTAGAACAGTAGCAAGGCATGGCACAATGCCATCACTTGATAATTCCTTTACGGCTGATCTCACCCTGTCTTTGACTGATGATGCTACTGCAATGCCGTCTATTTTCTGTCCCGTCAAACAAACTTGAATGATTTTTTGGATATTTAATCTTTGGAACTTTATGGTCAAAATGTGATTTAGTTAAAATCATTAAGCACTCGTCCGTACTGATATTTGATGAAAATAGTATTTGATACAAATGAGTATGTGAAAAAAATTGCAAAAAGTGACACATACTTTCATACATTTCTAAACAAAGAAAATATTGCAGCAGGAATTCTCAGACTGGGTCCTGGTGAAGAAGATACACAAGAGCCGCATGAAAGCGATGAAGTCTATTATGTTGTAAAAGGTGATGGATTTCTTACAATTGATGGAAAGGAATATTCTGTTTCAGAAGGCATGTCTTACTATGTTGGAAAAAACATTCCACACAAATTTCATGGAAACAAAAAAGAACTTGTTGTAATGTATTTTTTTGGCGGACCTGATAGTTAAGAAATTACTGTCCTTCTCCCAACTATCTTGATCTTTCCCTTGGCAACAAGCTTTACTGCCTTGGGGTATATCTTGTGTTCTTGTTTTAGTATTTTTTTGGCTAGACTCTCTTCGGTATCACCGTCTTTTACTTTGACAACTGCTTGTAAAATTATTGGGCCTGTATCTACTCCTTCGTCTACAAAGTGTACTGTGCAGCCTGAATATTTCACACCGTATTCAAGTGCCTGCCTTTGAGAATGTAATCCTGGAAATGAGGGCAGTATGGCTGGGTGGATATTCAATATCTTTCCCTTGTAGTGTCTGATAAATTCTGGGCTCATTATTCTCATAAATCCTGCAAGGCATATGAGACCATTTTGTGGTGTGACCTTGTATTTTTCTAATACTGATACGAGTTTGGAATCATACTCCCAGTTTCCTCCCTTGAGGCCATTACTTTCAACAATCTCTGTATGTACTCCTAGTTTTTGTGCAACGGCCAAGCCCTTTGCATCGGGCTTGTTTGAAATCACTAGAACTGGCTTGATTGGAATTTTATTTTTTTTAATGGATTTTAATATATTTTCCATATTGCTTCCTCTGCCTGAGATCAAGATTGCAAGATTTAGCATGACTTGATTTTGGACTGGTAAGAATAAACACTTTACTAATTTTAATTGAATACCAACAGATCGCTGTTCAATATATCACACCAGATGTTGTGGTGGGTTAATCTTGCAATTTATATCCAATCTGATGGGCAAAATCTCAAATTGAATTCAAAGGTTAGGATGACATCTAATGGAATTGTAGTAATGTATGGTGATAAGACTGTCAACCTTGATCCAAAACGTGGAACTGGAAATGGAATTAGTTTTGTATCACATGCGCATCTTGACCACTTGCATAACCAGAAAGGACAGGGCGTGCTTATTGCGTCAAGGCAGACAACTGAGATTGCAAAACTTAGGGGCTATATGATTGAAAACTATGTCGAAGAGTACGAAAATTTTTTCATGGTTGACGCAGGTCACATACTTGGGGCAAAGGGACTCTTGTTTGATGATGTGTTTTACACTGGTGATATCTCGATTCGAGATAGGGGATTTATGAAAGGTGCAATGGTTCCCAAGTGTAAAACTCTGATTACAGAATGTACGTTTGGAATGCCAGAATATGTCTTTCCCACAATTGATGATACTGTAAAACGTGTAAATGAAATCATTTCAGAACTATATGGGAAAGGCAAGCCAGTTATCTTGCTTGGCTATGAGCTTGGCAAGGCACAGATTCTATCATATCTTTTCTCTCATTGGCAGCCATACTATCACGATTCAGTAAAAAAAGTCAATGACTTGTACCGGCAGTTTGGAATTCCTCTTAACGAATCAATAGGGCATACGGAAGCAGAATCAAGAGGATTGCTTGAGAAAAAACCATGGCTCTTGATTGCACCAAACATGAGTGGAAGAAATGCCTTTGTCAAGCACATGAAATCAAAGTATGATGCAATTACCATTGGATTTAGTGGATGGGCGCAATCTTCTAGATTTTCTTTTGCACGAGGGCATGACTATTCAATTCCACTCAGTGACCATTGTGACTATAATGAATTGATTAACTTGGTAAAAAGATGCAATCCTGAAAAAATCTACACCGTTCATGGATTTGTAGATGAGTTTGCAGCAGACCTAGTAAAGATGGGTTATGATGCTCAACCATTGCGTGAAGGCTCTATTGACGACTTTATGTAAACCATCTGATTTTATCCTAGTTGTTTATTAGATACGGTGACGTATTATGTTGTGGAAAATACATGACACAAAATCTGGTTGAAAAATATTTTGAAAATTATCTAATGGGAGCTGTTTTAGTATGCGATGTAACAATCTGGAGGAGTATGAATTGCAAACAGTTGTACTGAGAAAATCAAGAATCTGCAAAAGATGCAAAACAGAGTTTACAGAAGAAAATGGTTATCCAATATGCAACTATTGCCTAAAGTTGCTGGATAACTGGGAGTAGGAATTGGCACTACAACATGTTATTCCAAAGGAAATCAATGTGCATCTTCTTCTCTATTCTAAAGAACCATGGGAAGTGCAATTTGTAGATGAATGCGATAAGTGTGGACGCAAAATTGATGAGTTTGGATTGTGTGGCTGTGATACTGGAGGGGGAGATTAAAAATCCTGATCTGTGGGAAAATATCTTTATTTTGAACCTGACTCTTGTTTGACTTCGTCCTTTGATTTCTGCTGTTCTACTGCCTTTTTGGTACTCTCAAGATATGCTATGGTTGTTCCCAAGTTTCCAAATCCCATTGCATTTAGTGATTCTGAAGGAATCATGACAATAGTGTTTCCCTGTACTTTGATTGATTCGTATAGCATGTTCGATTGTCTTAGCGCATATGCGACAGGATTGTCTGCATAGACTCTTGCTGCCTCTTCGAATTTTTTGGCAACTAGTATTTCTGACTCTCCATATGTCACTCTTGCATTCTTTTCACGCTCTGCTTGTGCCTGCATTGACATTGCTGATTCCAACTCTTGTGGTATTATGACCTGGCGAATTTCCACACCTGTTACTTCTATTCCCCAATTGCTTGCCTCACTTGCAATTATGGTTCTGACATGTTGATTGATCTCTTCTCTTTTTGAAAGCACATCTTGAAATTGCGAAGAACCTATATTGTTACGAAGTGTTGTTTGAGAAACTTGTTGTATCATTTGATTAAAGTTTTCCACATTTAGTATTGCATCTTTGGCACGCTCATCAATTATTTTGTAACGAAGTATCGCATCAATGGTTACTGGGACATTATCTTTTGTCAGCATTCTTTCAGCTTTGAATTCACTTACTTTTTCTCGTATGTCTACAACCAAAATATTGTCTGCAAAGGGTAATCTTGTTTGTATGCCTGGACCTACTTGCCTCTGATATTTCCCAAGTCGTAGTATTATTGCTCTTTCGTACTGTTTGATGATCATCAGAAACGCAGAAATGATCATTGCTATTCCTACTACAAGAGATCCATAAATTATAGAATTGTTGTTGACTGCAATGCCCACTCCGACTCCGATTATGATTGCAAGTATTCCAAGAATTACATGGTATCCGGATCCTTTTTGTTGAATCAGTTTTTCTGCAAAATTAAATGATGGGTATGACAATTTTTAGTACCTGATATTACTGACACGTCCTGGAATTTAAAGTGGGGCGCAATGTAGCAAACACGAAAAATTTGCTATATCATGTAAACTTGCGTATTGCCCTGTTGTATGCCACTCCAAACCTATGTGCTTCATCTCTTGCATGCTGTAAGACCTTGAGTGCTGGATTGCTCCTTGCCATGACTAGTGGCTTGTTGGTTTTAGGCTGGTAGACCTCTTCATTTTCTTTTGCAAGCGATACGCATGGAACCTTTACTCCAATTGCATGCAATGCACTCAGAGCCGCGTTTAACTGGCCCTTTCCACCATCAATTAGTACCAAGTCTGGCATTTTTGATTTTTCTTCCTTTAGCCTTAGGTATCGTCTCTTGACTATCTCGTTTATCATTGCAAAATCATCTCTTCCTTTGACTGTTTTTATCTTGAATTTCCTGTATCCTGACGTGTGGGGCTTGCCGTCAACAAGGCATGACATGGAACCTACTGCATAATCTTCACCATGGTTTGAAATGTCAAAACACTCTATTGTCCTTGGAATGTTTGCCAGTCCTAGTTTTTCTTGGAGTTCCACAAGTGCAGGGTCTGCGCCTTTTGTTATTGCAAGTGATATGTTTTTCATGATGAGTTCAATTATCTCACGTCTTTTTCCAGATGTTGGCACGATGATATGGACTGAAAACCCAGATGAGCGTGCAAGCACTTCTTCGAGTATCTCTTTTTTGTCTGGCATCTCGCTTACAACTATATATTTTGGAATTGGATTTGTGGAATAGTACTGGGACAAGAAACTAGAAAATGTATTGTCACCAACCAAATCAAAAGAAAACTTGTTCCTGTCTTTTATGACACCATTGGATAAGCGAAAGCTCATCAAATGTGCGGATTGATCTTTTATCTTTATTCCAAAATATTCTTCGTCAGATCCTATCCTTGGAGATTCCATTTTTTGCTTGACTTGGAGATTTGATAGCCGCTGTAGTGTATCGTGTATCTCTTTTGCTTTTTCATACTGGCGATTCTCTGATGCTTGCTTCATTTCCAAGTCTAGTTTGTTTACAAAATCTTCCAGTCGTTGTTTGCCCTTTAGAATGGATTCAAGGTCAGCTATGTGTTTTCCGTAATTCTCGCTTGCCTGCTTGAACTGGCATGGGGCCTCACAGTTTCCCAAGTGGTATTCAAGGCATGCCTCTTTTGGAAGTCTTTTGCAGATTCTTATCTTGAATGTCTTGCGCAAAAGGCCAATTGACAGCATCTTTGAGCTACCATGTGTAAAAGGACCATACACCTTACCTCCTCCAAGAAACTGTCCTGTTCTTGTTCTTCTTGCCACCATGAGACGAGGAAACTCTTCGTTTGTTATCCTAAGATACGTGTATCTTTGCTGGTCTTTGAGCTCTATGTTGTAAGGTGGCCTGTATCGCTTGATCATGTTTGCCTCTAACAAAAAAGCCTCTTCTTCATTGTCTGTTAGAACAAACTCAATGTCTGAAATTTTCTCTACAAGCTTTTGTGTCTTGTAGTTTTGATTTTTCAAAAAATATGATTTGACTCTATTTTTTAGATTCTTTGCCTTGCCAATGTATAATATTTTTTCAGTTTCATCTTTCATGATGTAGATGCCTGGATGTGGTGGGATTGAAACTTTGTTTATGTCAAGAGTCATTTTTCAAAATACGTTTTAGGTATTGACCCGTGTAACTCCTTGGATTTTGAGCAACTTGCTCTGGAGTTCCAACTGCAACAATTGTTCCACCACCGTCTCCTCCTTCTGGACCTAAATCTATAATCCAGTCAGAATTTTTGATTACGTCCATGTTGTGCTCTATGATGATTATTGTATTTCCAAGACTTACCAATCTGTTTAGCACTTCAAGCAATTTCTGCACATCTGCAAAGTGAAGTCCAGTTGTTGGCTCGTCTAGTATGTATACTGTTCTGCCTGTGTCACGTTTTGATAGCTCTGATGCAAGTTTTACACGCTGTGCTTCACCGCCTGATAATGTTGTGGCAGCTTGTCCAAGCTTGATGTACCCCAAGCCTACATCTGCAACAGTTTGCAGCTTTCTCTGAATTGAAGGGATGTTTGTGAAAAATTCTAATGCTTCTTCTACTGTCATTGCAAGAATGTCTGAAATGTTCTTGTCTTTGTAGTGTACCGCAAGTGTCTCTGAATTGTATCGCTTACCCTTGCATTCATCGCAGACAACATACACATCTGATAGAAACTGCATCTCTATTTTTTTGACCCCGTCGCCCTCACATGCAAAACATCTTCCGTCTGCAACATTAAACGAGAACTGTCCTGGTGTGTATCCTCGTTCTTTTGAAAGTTCAGTTCCTGAATATAATTCCCTGATTGGGGTGAATGCACCAATGTATGTGGCAGGATTTGAGCGTGGAGTGCGACCTATTGGCGACTGGTCTATGCCTATTACCTTGTCAATCTCGTCCATTCCTGCTATTGCCTTGTGTTTTCCAGGCCTGTCAATCGAACCATAAATGTCAGATGCCAGTGCCTTGTACAATATGTCATTTACAAGGGTAGATTTTCCAGATCCTGACACCCCTGTCACTGTAACCATCATGCCTAGTGGAAACTCGACATCGATATTTTTGAGATTGTTTTCTGCTGCACCCTTGAGGACTAGATTGCCTTTTGCTTGTCGCCTTTCTTTGGCAAGTTTTATGGCGTCATGATTTTTTAGATATCGTCCAGTAACTGACTTTTCACTTTTCAAAATTTCGTTTACTGTTCCTTCAAAGACTACATTTCCTCCGTGGACTCCAGCATCTGGACCAAGATCGATAATCCAGTCGGAGCTTCGCATTACTTCTTCGTCGTGCTCTACAACAAGTATTGTATTTCCAAGGTCTCTAAGCTTGGTCAGAGTCTTGATGAGCTT
>JAJSDS010000003.1 GCA_028580875.1 Nitrosotalea sp. | reverse complement strand
AATCCATTTATTCTAAGATAGGTGAATGCTTTTTCTAACTGCGATTTTGAATAATACTTTTTGAAGATTTCCTCAAAACTTGGCAACATGTAAAATCCTTCCCTACCATGAGACTCTAATCTTTCTTGTACACAACATGCACATGCAAGTGCGCAGAGTTCCAAAAATGTCACACCAAGTTGGTTTGAGATTGAAAACCAAATGCCAAAACTGGTTAGACAGTATGAACCATCAAAATTTTGAATCACGAATCCTTGATGCTTGAATCTGGTTAGTGCTGATTTGATGCTGATACCATGTTCTTTCATTAGAACAGATAATGATTTTTTCTTGTCAGGATAAAGCGAATTAATCATTTCTGATGCTTTGGATTTAGAAGATAGTCTTTTGTTCCCGTAAACATGTGGCCAGAGTTTTCTTCGGATTTTTGGAATCAATTACAAGTAACTACAACCATTCTAAATGAATTTGATTTTAGGCTCTTTGCAAACTTTTCAAGTTCTCTCGAACCATCTATGGTAATAATTCGAAGTGATTGCCCGTCTTCAACTTTTAAAAACTCGATGACTGTTGGCGGTACCACGTATGCTGCCTGGCCATCTCCACCTACAAGTTTTATGCACTGGGTCTCTTTATCGAAATTGACATTTGAGACCCGGTGGGTTTTTGTGTCCAAAAGCAGGTCTCTCCCACATTTACAATGTACAAGACTGTTATGTGATGAACCCCGGATTAGATTCTCTGCTTCCTTCATGTTTGGTTTTTTCCAGCCTTTCTTTTCAGATTCAGGAGGCTCAAATACGATTATCTCTTTTTCAGATTGTCTTTGCGTAAGAGATGAAAGTATCACCTCAAGTGCAGGAGGTGCAGGAAAGACAAATCTGTTGGGTTTGAGAGTCCGCACTGTATCCAAAATGACAGTTGTTGCAGTTAGTTGCTCTTTTTCAGTTGAGAAATCAGCAATTTTTTCTATGATATGAATGGGGAGATCTACATTTGGATGCTTTTGACATGCTGTAATGATAAAGTCGTCCCATTCCTGGCGCACTTTGGGATATAGTGTTTTTTTGGCAAGTTCCAGGTATCTTTTATCAACCAATGGTACCACATTATGTTTTTCAAGATAACGTACAGCTTCAGCCATCTTGATTGGATTAATGGAACCATGTGTGTTCAGTTCGATATGCAGCCTTACAACATCTGAAATTGTCTTGACATTGATACACCAGGCCTTGATGGAATCTTTTCCTGCATTTTCAAAGGCCTTTACACGAAGATCACCGTTTAGAATGTATTGTTCAGAATCAAGAATTGCAACTACGATTGGTTCAATTTGCTCTGGATTTGTTTTTACAATACCTGTAAGGTCCTTTAACATCTTTTCAGTATGTAGTGTAACCTTGACAGGACATGGTTTTAGTTTTGAGATATTTACTATAGATTCTTCATACTTGTACATTTAATTTTGCTCCCTCTAATGCAAGATCTAGGGCTCGTTGTGCTCTGGTATTTTCTCGTGTGTCAGTAATATGGGTTAAATTCTCAATGGCCTGTCGTTGTATTTTATTAAAAAGAGGTCCATCTCCTATTTTGAAGCGTATCTTATTTAGTAGAATTCTCATATAGTAATTACTCTTATCATAATCGCAAACTATTCCAAGACTTTCAGCAGTAATTCGATTCAATGAATATGTCTTTAAAATGGTAAACGTGCGTTTCATTCCAAAATTCATTTTAATTGCTTCAATTATTTGTGCATCAGACCTTGGGAGGCCATATTTTCTACATGTCAGGTGTATTGCAAATGCTACAATGTGTGATTTGGTACACCCTTTTGGCCTATTCCTTTTTAATTCTGAAGTATCCTTATCATCAATTTCACATTGTTTAATCGAATTAGAGTATGTCTTTTTTTCTTGTTGCTTGTGTTTTGAGAGTTTTTGATATACAATGTTAATGTCTTGTGCAGCATAGATTGGAAGATCTAGTTTTACACAGACATTTGATATCTGGGATACATCAGATTTGTTTTCATGTATATGTCTTGCAAATTCAAGATTTACTTTTTTGCATCCCACTTCAGTGATCTGGTACAAGTTTAGTTTGGAGCTTGAAGTGGTCTCTTGTAATTGGTAATCAGGTCCAAGTACAATTCCACATTTGCTGCAACAAATCTCATTATCCATGACACAGAGACCAAGTTTATTGCATCTTGGACATTTGTTGTTCGTTATGTTGTAACTTGAGAGGCCTTGTCCTTGACTCAATTTACAGGTCCCTCCAAAGATTTGGCCTTGATTCTAGCACACTTTGATTCCAATTTGGCTGATTTATTGAGATCTTGCATCTTTGAACCCTCTTGCATTCTGGGTTTTCAAAGTCAAATTGTAAACTTGTAAATAACATGTTTTTAACATGTAATACGTAATAATAAAGTTTACTTGTTAACAACTCTTTATTTACGTGTTATTAACATGTAAAACATATATTCTAGTAATATACTAACATATCAAAGACATGTCAATGAAAGACAAACAGAAACGTAATCCAACTGTTGCCATAGAAGAAACAACATATCAAAAAGTAAAAAACAAAGCAAAAGAAAAGGGATTAACACTTGTAGATTATGTCAATGAAACTCTTTTGTTGAATGTGGAAAAAGATAATTTTTTAAAAAACTATGCACCATATATTGAAAAAATCAGTGTGGGTGAAACATTGGTACTCAGAGATCACAAGACAGGGAAGCTGGCAGAGGTATATATTAAAAACAACAAGATGTTTTGTAGCCAGGATGAGGCAGATGATTGCATTCACATTCATTTTGCCCTTGCATTACCAGAACTTGCACTACTGAAAAAAAGAACCAAATGAATGGTTGGATCCCATCGAGTATACTTAGTTCATAAAATATGATCGTTTTTTCAGAGGACTGAATTTTAAATTACAAATTTTGCTCTGAGTACTTGAAGTAATTGATAACAAAAAAGGAGATTTACAAGACATTTGTAAAAAACGTCAAGCAGTGCCAAATAATCCTTGAATTCCAAACCTGTAAATTTTCTATCATATGTGAATTCCCAATCAGGTCCTGCTTGACTCTTAAAATGGATTGTACATGGATTACTCGTGACATCAAGATCAAATTTATGATGATCTATTAAATTTCGAATGGCTCTTGCCTCGGTAATAAATTGACCATTTTGCTTTTGAGTTGGATTGTTTACTGAAAATATCTTGATTGGATCAAAACTTACAGTAGCAGAATTTGTCTGCATTATTTTTTTGTAATTAGATAATTCTTTTAATAATGCATATTCTGACATCTCGGTTTTAGAAGAATGAATAGAGAAAGACGCATAAAGTGAGATGACATTGCATGGATTATTTTTTAATGAAACTAGAACTTCGTTAGAAGCATGGTTTATTTTCACCATTTGTTCTACTCTGTCGTTACCATAATTAGTTAATTCAAAGGAACCTATCCCAGGATTATCTCTAAAGAATTGAGTAATTTCCACGTAGGCTTTATGGAAATCTTGAAGATTCTGATCAATACCCGGATTGAAATGAGTGAATGTATAAAGAAATTCACCAATAAAACCTTCACATTCATCAGTGGTGAGAAAAGGGCTTCTCGCAGTCAGTATTCTTGCTTTCATACTTACTAAATGAGAGGATAGAACTTCATAACCAGCACCTGGAAATACAGAATTAATTGTATCAACAAATTCGTAAATATTGTCTATTAAATGCTCACAGGCTCTTTGTGCATCAGAAAAACTAAGTGAAGAAACGGGTTGAGATGACATATTATTCAACTCATTTTCATTTGGTTTAGTGTTACAATAATCTTATTTTCCAAATCCAAAATTTTCTTTTTAATCACTTCTGGTTTTTCATATTTGACTTCTTCATATTCGATTTCTTTGTATTTTGAGATGCTCAGATCATAATTATTTTCCTTAATTTCCTTAACTGAAATAAAGAAGTATTTCTTCTTTCTATCATAATTCTTTTCTTTATTTCTGTTCTTGAATTTTTCAATTATATCTGGAATGTCGTTTTTGTCAGTTTGGGTTCTCTTATCATCAAGACTAAACCCATCACTTTCCATATCATAAAACCAGACTTCTTTTGTCGGTTCTCCCTTTGTGAAAAATAATACTGCAGTAGATACTCCTGCATAAGGCTTGAAGACTCCAGATGGCATAGAGATTACTGCATCAAGACGACATTTATCAAGCAATAATTCTCTTATCTTTTTGTGAGCTTTAGAGTTTCCAAACAATACTCCATCAGGAACTATAACAGAGCATCTACCTCCGTTTGTTAGCAAGTTATACATTAACTCTAAGAATAATAATTCGGTCTTCTTTGTCTGTGTTCTAAAGTTCTCTCCAATTTCAGATTCGTCTATACTTCCCTTAAATGGAGGATTGGCTAGAACTACATCATAAGAGTTTGATTCGTCATATCTCTTTGACAGAGTATTTTTCTGTTCTATGTTTGGGCTAGAAATTCCATGCATCATCAAGTTCATTAAAGAAATTCTAACCATTGTCTGGTCAAAATCAAACCCATAGAAGGTTTCATTTTCTAATATCTTCCATTGTTTCTCGTTTAATTTATCGCCACCATAATGACCTTCACTGATTCCTTTCGAGGTATTTTGTCGAATTATGTGCTCGTATGAAGCAACAAGAAATCCTGCAGTGCCACAAGCTGGATCACATATCTTATCACCATATTTGGGTTCTAGAATTTCAACCATCATTTTGATAATATGTCTCGGAGTTCTGAACTGACCGTTTTTACCCGCTGTTTGTAACTGACTTAGAAGGTATTCATAAATATCTCCCTGAGTATCTCTGTTTTGTTCTTTGATATGCATATCATTAATTATTTTTACAGCTTCAACAAGAAGTGATGCTGTAGGAATAGTAAAGCTTGCATCTTTCATGTATTTGTGATAAATGGATTTTTCTCCACCGTCTAATTTTCTCAAGAAAGGGAATACTGTATCTCGCACATGTTCAAGCATTTTTTCAGCAGACATTCCAGTCCACTTTGACCATTTACAATCTTCATTGCTTTTGAATACAGAGTAGTATTTTTCTTCCAAAAGTTTTGAGTTTTGTTCTCTTTTGACATCTTCATCTTCTAATCTTTTCATGAAAATAAGATAAGACATCTGTTCGATAGCTTGTAATGGATTTGAAATTCCTCCACTCCAGAATTTATCCCAGAGAAGATTGATCTTTGATTTTAATTCTGCATCTAACATGCTAATTCTCCTTTGAATGATTTTTGCAATATGTTATTAAATAAATTGTGAATTTGTTCTTGTGATTGTTTTTGGTATTCTTTAATTTTTTCATATCTATAAACAATGTTTGCAAAATCTTTCTGAAGTTTTATTGGTGGCATTGGAACCTTGATGGAACGAATGTCTGTAAAATTTAATCCATCTTTAGTACCTCCTTTACTTAATTTGTTTATTTGGGTCATTCCTTTGTTTGAGGTAAGATACTGAGCTACAAACATCGGATCAAGTAATTTATCCAATCTTAAAATTGCAAGATGTTGATTAATGAAAGCTCTTGGAAATTCAGATGGGATTACACATGTTCTTCCAAGATCTGCAGTTATACTCAATAAAATATCTCTTGGCTCAACTTTTGTTCTTTTAGCTTCCTGTGTATTTGGAGCTTTTACGTATACTACATTTTCCGTATTGAGTTGATTCCTACCCACATTTTCAATTCTTAGGAATACATCCCCACTCTCAGAGTAATACTTTGCCCACCCTCTAGATCCACTTGTTAAAAATAATATATGATTTCCAAGTATTTCGGAATCCTCAAAATTTCTAAACATCTCCAAGAAAACGGCTTTTAGATATTCTTTTGTCAGTTTATCTGCTTCATCTCGTATTTCTTTTAGTTTTTCTGCTTTTTCTAAAAGTGATACTATTTGTTTTTGTACGTGCAACGGGGGAAGTATTATTGGTATTTTTTTCATAACTCCCTGATTTAGTTTACCTCTAGTAGTACCTGAAATGAATTGGTTCAGATCATGATGATTTAAGAAATACATCAAGTAAGAAATATCAGTTCCTTTTTTCATCTTTAGTACATGAGCATGATTATTTACCCATGATTTTCCATTAATAATATACGAGCATTTCTGATGTGGTCCCCAAGATCCCCCATCTTCTGCTAGCAAAAGAAGTTCTTCATTAAAAATATGTTTATTAATTGAATCTATCTGTCCGTTTGCACCGTAATATGGAATATTTCCTTTCATTTTAGATCTATCTTCGCTATTTAATGGAATTCTTTCTCCATCTAAACAAACAGTCACATCACCCAATTCTACTGTCTCCCATCCACTTGATAATGCATTTTTCATTTTCTTCTCCTCAACAATTTGTTTGGAAGTGAAACAGAATCAATGTTAGTTTTTTTAATAAATGAATTGCGTTCGTTTTTTGCTTTCATTAAAGATTCAAGTAAATGTTCTATTGAGTTTGCTGGAAGATCATCATCAATACTAAATGTTGTTTCATCATCCAAAGCTATTCTCCAGGAAAAGTTATCCTTGTTTTTATTATATTGAAACATACTATTACCTGCTATTTTTGATGGATGCGGATTATCAATTTCAGAAAGAATCATCCTTCTTAATGATGCGTTAATTGTTTCCCCATTCTGAGCACAATAATATTGGAAGCGAGTAAATTCTTCCCGTGGAATTTTTGTAGAAATGGTTTTGTTACCAAGTGATTTTCCAGTATTAGTCATCATTCTAAGGCATAACTTTCTAATACATAAGGCTATAGTTTTATGGTCTACCTTAGTAGACCATATTATTTCATCTTAATTTTATTGCATTCCACGACTATCTTTTGCAATTCAGAGGTAGGAAACTTGTCTAGAGGTCTTTCGTTAGAAAGAGGTTTCTCGGTAAAGTCTTTGAGTTCTATGTGCTTTATTCTAGCAAAATTCTTCTTTAGTAATTCCAAAAATTTTAACTGCTCAGAATTATAATTAGGATTTTTTTCTATAATGTGTTTATCAAATTCTTTCTCAATCATTTCCTGAGGATCATAATTTTGTGATAATCCTAGAATTTTTCTCAAAAATAGAATGAAATCAGTTTTCTGAATTTTTTCAATATTGTCCATAGTAAATTCTGGTTTGATCTCTTTTAGCTGTTCTTCTAATTTTAATAATTCAGGAGAAGTGATTCCTTCGCCATCTTTGATCTTTTTCATTAATGGATTTGATTCAATGAATTCTTTCATTACTGGATCTTCTCTTACTACATACTGAAGTTTCTCTACAGTCATAACGAGATCAGGAGCATCTACTTGAATTAATTTCTTGGGATTTGTTTCGTAATATATCATAAGAGAAGATAATTCTTTTAGAATGAATTTTACATCATCGAACGAAATTCCATCCCAAAACGTTTCTTGTAACACTTTCATTATTTCTTCTCTTTTTTCTTGTATGCTTTCTAAATGATCTTTTTGTAGAATATTTTCCATTTTTTCTTTAACATATTCTCTAATTTCATTAATTCCCTCATTATCATTATCTAAAATATATCCAAATAGTTTCTCTATTTGCAAAATAAATGCTGAAACTAATGGATTATCTCTCGGATTTAGTGAGATAAGAGGTGCTATCTCTTTTTTTAATTCTTCCATGAATATTTTTAAATCAAACTTTCTTGAAACTACTTTCTTAATTATAGGAAGTTTTTCTCGTACTATGAATGAATCTTTGTTTAGAGAGTCTACCTCTTCAATAATTTTGTTTTCGATGAATTCTTTCTGGTTTTTATTCAATGGTTTTTTTAATAAATCTACTCTATTGAGAAAGATCTTGGTAAGAACGTCTGTTCCTGCCTTTCTTTCCTTAGATTCTCTCAAGTTATGATATTTTATGTTAGAGTGTCCCCCAATAGTAAAATCTAGAATTAGAAAATCATGTTTTTCCCTATTTGGAAGCCATTCTTTGAACTTGCAGGATTCCAAATTCCTAGTACCTCTTCCCAGCATCTGCCAAAACCTAATACCTGAGAATACTGGCTTTGCAAATACAAGATTACACACTTCTGGAATATCTATTCCAGTATCTAACACACCTACAGATAGAGCAATTCTAGGCTCAGAGTCAAGCTTGAATCTATTGATCTCATCAGTATATCTATAATATTCAGACACAATAGTTTGAACTTCATTACTTAATGCAGGAGCTATTCTGTTGAAGATTTTTTTAATGTGCTTGGCATGATTGATGTTTACACAGAAGAAAATTGTTTTTGCAGGTTTTCCTTCATCTGATTTGTAGCATCTTTTGAGAAATTCTGTTACTATTAGTTCGTTAGTTTTATCATCCATAAACACTTTAGCAAAAGAAGAACCGGGTAACATCATAAACCGAGGATCTTCTTCTTGTTTGATTAATTGTGTCTGTAATTCTTTTGTGAGTTTCGCTCCTTCTATGCCTAAAGATAAAACTTGAGTGTCTATTGCTTCCGCCTTATAGGGAACAAGAATTCCATCCCGTATAGCTTCATCATAAGTATATTCTACTGTTGGCTTTTCACGAGTACAATCAAATAACTCGAATGTATTCTTGTTTTCTGCTCTTGATGGAGTAGCAGTTAATCCAATTCTCATGGCATCAAAATATCTGTGAACTTCTCTATTTGGATCATAAATGGATCTATGCGCTTCATCAAAGATTATTAAATCAAAAAACCCAGGACTGAATTTTTCATAATACCTACTCTTCTTTCCTCCTCTTAGAGTCTGAACTGTTGTAACGTATAGACCGTTTGGGAAACTTTTCGGGTCGTCTCTAAGATCAACAACAGCTTCAGAAAAAAATTCTTTAAATCCTGCTGATTTTGCCTGATTCGCTAATGCTATCCTATCAGCAATAAATAACACATTTCTAACGATATTTGCTCTAATCAAGACATCAATCATTGACATGGCAACTCGTGTTTTTCCAGAACCGGTAGCCATGGAAACTAGAGCAGATCTATGACCTTTTTTGATGTGCTCCATCATTTGTTTTACAATGATGATACTTCTAGGTCTGCTGACTATTCTGTTGATATTTACAGTTGTAGGGTCTATTCTTTTTTCATATAGATCATTTCTTCTGGTAATATCTAATTGAGAAAATGGTCCACTAACTGGTCTTTCTAT
The DNA here is from genome assembly GCA_028580875.1 of Nitrosotalea sp. Lineage (GTDB taxonomy): Archaea > Thermoproteota > Nitrososphaeria > Nitrososphaerales > Nitrosopumilaceae > Nitrosotalea. The sequence continues at coordinate 35,922 of JAJSDS010000003.1, read as the reverse complement.
TCCGTCTTGGTCTATGAGAAGCCATTTGTTACCATTTGTTAGAAAATAAGGTAGATTTTCTCCAGTGTATTTTTTTATATCATTAAGATAGGTTCTTGCTTGTAATCTACCATCATCTTCTGCTTTTGAGAATCTCTTTGCTTCAATGAATGCTATAGGACTATTATCTTCAGCCAATAACAAATAATCAATAAATCTACCCGAATCGTCGTCTTTACCTTCAGAGAGTACGTATTCTTTATCTTTAAAATTTGACTTGACCGAATTTACTTCCTCTTTAATGTACCTCTTTATCCATCCTACATTTCGTAATTGTTTGTCAATATGTTCTCTAGTCTCTTTTTCGCTCATGGCATTCTTGTCTTTCATAATATCACTCTAGGACTAGTTAGTTATCTCAATGAACTGGATTAAAAATTAGCTCATCCCAGGTATGAGTCTGATAAGATCCAGTTGCTATCTTGCAATAATTGCAGACCCAGTTCTGCCTTTTTCTCTATGATTTCATTCTTACAGGACCATTCGTTCTTTAATGAATTTAGACATTAGTTCAAATTCCTGTGGAAGTTTATCTTCAGTAATTTTCTCCAAGACCAGATTTAGATCTTTCAAAGGTTTGCTCTCTTTTCTTTTTACCTGTTGTTGTAAAACTCCTTCTAAATCCTGCGTGAATACAAAAATGCCATTTGTCTTAGCCATTGAATTAAGAATTTCATGTTCATTATCAGGATACCACCCATCTTTCACATTTTTTGCCATTTGAATTAAATCATCTATTTGTTTATCTGAAAGTAATTTTACATTATACAATGCACGTGGAATGGCAGATACAGGTATGTTTTGATCCTTAATGGCCTCGTTTTTATCACAATACATCAAAGCGTCATAATCCATTACGGAGACAAAGGATAAACGTAGTTTTGTAACCATTTTCAAGTATGCCCAAAGAGAGTGTTTTCCAACAATATCTAAGACATACCAATCGTTATCATTAATACATGCGCCTTTATCTTTTGAAGAAAGAAACCTATCAACTTGTTCAATTACTAATTTATCAGATGGTCCCTCAACAAGTATTACTCCTTTAGAAAATAATACAGATCTAATATCTGTACTTTGTAGGTTTAACAAGATTTTTTGTTTTTCGGATTCAGATAGTTCATCTAAGGCCTCACCAACATTGATGAACATTACCTCATTATTGGTTCTAGAAATTCTCCAGATATTTTCAATATTTCTTGGATTGATCATGTAAGGTGAATGAGTTATTATAATAATCTGATTGTCATTATCTTGTGCAATTTCACTTTCAATTAATTCTATGACTTTCCTTTGAAGTAGAGGATGAAGGTTTACTGCAGGTTCATCCAATAAAATGACTTTACCTTTTTGTCCTATCAGAGCAGTGAGTAATAAAAGAATCTCAAATATTCCGGCGGCAGAAAATTCTAATGGAATTGAAACATTATCGCGAATAAAATGTATGACTAATTCATTTTCAATAGTCGTTCCATCATTTGTTTTTACGTATTCTGGACCTATGGAAGTTTTTTTTGTATTTGTTCCAACCGTCAATTCCACAGGCCTTATTCCTATTTCGAAATCAAGATTATTACACATCTTTCTAAAAGATGTTTGAATTTTATTGTACGCTTTTCTTATATGTGGATAAGGGCTGTTTTTTAACTTAAAAAGAATCTCGGGAAGTGATTCACCAGACAAGTCATTCATACTAATTGATTTGTATGGAAAAGTATTTTTGAAACTAAGGAATGCTTGTGGTTTTGTACGAAGATCAGTTACTCGTACTATGGATGAACTAACGATTTTTGAAATAATCGGTAAAAGCGAAACTCCTCTTTCTTCTGCACCCATGTTTCTTAAAAATTCTAACAGAAGAATTGCCTCTGGATAGTTTTTTTCACGAATATTTCCTTCACCAAAATTAAAACTTCGAAAGTCATATGTCACCATTTTATCATCTGGATCAATTTTTTTGAAGAAATCAATAATTTCCTCTTTGCTAAAACTAAATTCTGGGAATGGTTTACTAGTATCTTTTAAGAAATCATTTACTGCATCCGGATTCTTCTTCTGAATTACGGATACTATTACTTCTGAAATATTTTTTCCTCCTTGCTGTGTTGTAATATCCTTGGTAATTCGGCTATATTGTTTAAGGTAGAGGTCTTCATCTTTGCCTAATTTTACTATGATATCACCTTGATAGATTGATCTTGCTTCTGTTCGTCTAATGACAATTGTAATGTATCTAAACAAATCTTCAGCGATGGTTTTACTGTGATGGTGAAGGAATGTTTCGATTAAACTAATCGCCGATTGTGTCATTTCAAATCTATTAAGAGGTTGAGTATCCGATAGAATAGAGCAGAAGATGTAATTAGCAAGACCACTTATTTCGTTATCGTTTAATTTCATAGATAATTTGACTTCCAAATCTTTTGTTAAATCCCCATTATGATAATAAGGATCAGGATTACTAGTATTGGTATTTAGACAGTCATTAACAAATGCTAAAGCCCTGAAAATATTGGTTTTACCGCTCTCATTTGGACCCACAATAGTGGTAAGTTTGTCAAAACTGATTGTCTCAGATTTCTCACCTATTGAAAGAAAATTTTTCATGGTTAGAGAAACTAATTCCACATCATCATACAATATAACCTGACTAATTATTGTTATTTTTGTTTCTCGAGTAATAAGTTGCTTAGTTTTTTATAAAATGCCTAGGATTTTTCTTGTATATGTCAAAGTACCGTATTTAGTTAAAAATATATGTAATTTGACACATTAAAATCAAATTTTTTGTTAATCCTGGTTTCTCTTCGGATTATTTCTTCTGCAGTTTCAAAACATCTCTTTGTCTGTGTAATGTTTGGTTCACTATTTCCGTGGAACACTTTGTTTCGTGTTCCTCTTAAATTTTGCATTTTAGAGTATTCGCTTAGTGTAATAATTTCGCTAGTTTTCAGATCTTTCAGGATATAGTTAATATCTCTATTTTTCATATTTTTATTTACAAAATCAAATTTCATTTTTTCATCCCAAATCTTTCTCAAATATTTCTCAATTATCAACCACGAGGTATTGAAAGATTGCAAGTTTTCGGAACTGTTTGAATATGTATGCGATTCTAAAAGTAATCTAACTTCTTCATCTAATTTGGATTTCAAAATTTTTTCTGATCTCTGAATTATTTGTTTTAAAATCTTAAGATGAATCTGTAGTCTTGGGATATTCAATCGTAAAAATCGTGTACGATAATCATACATTAAACTACGAATAGTAGTACTTGTCCACGAACTCACAAATGCTCTTTCTCGTAGGTATACGAACGCAATTTCTTGTGGCCTACTAGAATAAACTGGCAATCCCAGAAGCATGGCAGTGCCAAATATAGTATTGATGGTTTTGATTGCAGTGATTACATCGTCTGTTTCTACTACCAATAGGCCTGCTTTTGTTACTGCTACTCGAAGATCGTCAAATTTACAATCATAAACAATGTCATCCAAATGTAAATGATCTGAACCAGATAGTTGTCCTTTTGTGGTCTTTTTTAATTCTCCAATCAACACAAAGGGGTAAAAATATGCACCACATGCAGATACTGTATGAGAGGAGGAAGTTGGTTTTGGTGTTTCAGATATTGTCTCCTTTTTGGAATTGTGGTATGACTGTTTGGCTCCTTGAACGAGTCCTCTAACTCTCCCATCCAAATCAATGGTTTCCACATCTCCAGAAAAGTCCCAGTATCCCAATGACAAATCCCCCACAAATCCGGTTGATTTGTTTTGAACGTCAGCTCTTCTCTGAATTATTTTTTGTCCAAAATATACCAAATAGTCACGAATTAAATCAACTCGTTTTGGTCTCGGAATAAAAAAATCTCCGTCTTTTTCTTCCATTTTTTTATTCCATGTAGATCTATTCTCAAAAGCATCAAATTGATTTTCAAAGTTCTCAGGTGTTATTTCAATTAATTCAATAGTTTTATCACGTAGTTCAGAAAATTTCGTTTTAATTATGAGGTGTAAATTATAATCCTTACAGGAAAAAATATAGAGCTGACAAGGTTTTCCAAAGTCATTCCAAAGGTGTTTTTTTTCTTCGGGTGATAATTTATCAGATTCAATTCTGAAAGTATCAATCATTGAGATGAATTTTTCTTTAATAGAATTCTCAGGCATTCCTTTCAAACCTACCACTTAATTATGATACCCCTGATAATTTTTCCCAGATTTTTTTGTATTCCATACCTGACATATTTTTCCCTTGTGGTACGGCTTTATTCCAATCCGAATCTGCTAGACTCTTTAGCCAAGTCATTATTTCAGGAGATTTAGAGTTTTGAACGCTAGTTATTTGATCTTTGTAAATTGTCCCCATATTACTTGAAATACTGCGCGGTACACTGTTCATTCTCATCAAAATTGCTTCGCTAGTTTTTACGCCATAATATATCATAGCAGGAAGATTATTGATTTCCATTGTTTCTTCAGCAGATAGTTTTTCAAAATCTATTCCTGCCATTTTTTGTATTCCAGCAAGCCCCCATGTTGCAGAATTTACAATTTTGCTATATATTGCAGTAACACATTTTGTAATAGATGTTGTATCCTCTCCTTTAAAATATTTTTTTGATATTTCAGTTACAGATTTTCCAGATACCCATTCACCTATGATTTTACTAAGAGTAGCTCCATCTAGTCTTGTACCCGGAATATCAATTTCTGATAAATTTTTTCGAGTTTCCGGAATATCGTATAACATTATTCCTACTAATCTAGTCAATATAGTACTTTCACTGGAAAAGAGTCTACTACTAGTCCATTCGGATTGTGGTATCTTGAGAGCGCTTATCTTTCCTATGGTAGTATAAATTGTATCTGGTGAAAATCCGGTAAGATCAGATAGCGGAGCTAAATGTTTATTGTTATCTAATTTTTGTGCATATTGTTTTACTGCATTAATTAGAATTTGTTTTTTGACTCTATCAAGTTGATTATATGCATATGTACGTCTCATTGTCATTTCTAATTCTGAGCTGAAATTTTGTAGTGTTTTAGATTGATAATACATATGAGAAATATATTGTACAAAAGAGGACCACGCAGGTTCCCGCGCCAGAATTGTAAGATCTAATTCTTGACTAAGAGTAATAGCTTTTTCTATCATCTGTTTAAGCACGGATACTAGATCTTCTAGATTCTTTTGCACATAGTCCACTGCTTCTTTAGCCTGTTCTGCATTCTTGCTATTTACTGCAATACCCACTAGACCAACTGAGCGTTGATCAATACGACCTGCTCTACCAACAAGATTCCAGAAATCACGAGGAGGCATTTTTCCTTCTCGGTGTGAATAAGTGGATAAAAGAATTGCAGAAACTGGAAAATTCATGCCTTGTGCTATCGTAGTAGTTGCCACTAGTATTCGGAGTGATCCTATTTCCATCAGCCATTCCATTAATTCTCTGATGTCATCAGGCAATCCAGCACTGTGTACTCCGATTCTTTTCTTCAGATACGAAACAAGAGGAAAATCTTCTCCTAGTTCCGATGCTACAAATTTGCTAACAAGTTCTATGTTGTCATCATGAATTTCTTCGTTAGGTAATATGGAGTATAGTTCTTTTGCAATCTTCCAGGTTGTAGCTATTTTACCTGCTAGTACGAGTATGCTTTGGTTTTGAAGTAATTGTGAGGCTACAATAGCGGTGAGAAAATAATTTGAACTTCGTAATTCTGTTAATGAATATGTATCATTTAACTCGCCTATCAGAAATTCATCTTGCAGATCAATGGTTCCACGAGAAGTGGCTAAGGGTTTGTAACAAGTCTTGGTATGATTTCTTTTCCCATCTGGATAATACAGTCCTATTACCTTATCATTTGGTTGCCACCAGTCTAGTTCAACAGTTATGGATTTTGGATGATCTGGATCAAGCCATTTTGCTACATCCATACCGTTAGGTACAAGAGGAGTTAACAAAAGTAAATTTGCTCTATCGCAGTCTTTCTTTATGTTGGAAAGTAGCATTTCCAAATTAACGCCCCTATCACCATCTGCCAAATTATGTGCTTCGTCAATTATTATTAAAACCAATGATTTTGCTAAACTTTTTTCTGGATGTCGTATCAAAAGATTTAGTTTCTCCGGAGTGGTAACTAAAATATCAAAAAGGCTATTTGAATTCAGTAAATTATTTTCAAATGGATCTATTTCTAGTGCACCACTCATTTTTTCTACTTTGATGTTAAGAGGAGATCTGCCTAATTCTCGTCGTAATCTAGATGTGATTTGATTGACTAATGCTTTTGTTGGTACCACGTATGCAATTTTACCGCCCTCTTCTGCAAACTGATTAAGCGCTTGCAGTATCCTAAATTCTGCAATAATGGTTTTGCCACTAGATGTGGGCAAATTAACTACGATTGCTCTGCTGGTAGGATCCAATAATCCTTTTTCCAATATTGCAACACGCTGAGGATATAATAGCTCAAAGACAGGTTTTGTTTCATCTTCTGTAATTAATTTGATGAATTTTGTTACACGCGAATTAATTCTTCGCGCTACAGTCCATACTGAATTTTGGATCATTTTGCGAAATGTAGCATTTAACATCCTCAGAATTAGATCTAGTTCTACAACCTTGGCACCCTGACAATATGTGATGGCTTTGTCAAAATGGAAGTTTAATTGATCAAGTATGTCGTTAGGCGTTCCTTGCAACATGTACTGACCTATCAATTCCACGCTTTTTGCCAAGTGGTAGAAAGATGCCAATTCAAGTGCAGAGCCTTGTTGATATTCAGGTCCTATGCTTTCAAGATATGTTTTCTCAAATTCTTGTTGTTCAGTTCTTAATTCAACAATTAATTGAGATACCATATTGAGATCATTCCATGATTTTTTTCTTGTGAGATGAAGAATTGCTAAATATGTCTTCATAAATAATCGTGCATCCCAATTCTTTTCTTGGTCTAATGGCACATTCCAGAAGAAATCATTCTCATCCAACAAGCGTTTCATATCCTCCCATTTTTCTCCAAGATAAGAATAGGTCAAGAGTTTTAACGCCTGTTTTATTTTTTCAATCGGCTCTTGAGGTAGCGGAAGGTATTGTAGTAAATCAAAGGTTTCTTTACAAAGAGCATGAAAATTTTTCTTTTTACCTATATCGCTTTCTTCAGTACTAAATGCGAAAGACCACAAATCTGAAATGGCAATCTCATAAACACCTACCACTTGTTCAATTTTTTCAATATTTTCAGCAGTTAAAGTGTATTGAATATCTATTGTTTTATTAATTTTGATTCGTTTTACAATTTCATTTGCCTCATTTACTAGATGATTATCTAGTAGATTGAGAAATTCATGTTTAAGTTCCACTTGAATTACCTCCAATTTTTGTAGAAAGATCTGATATCCTAACCGGTAGATAGAATGCTAGAAGTTCTAACTGTGTCAAAGATTTCAGACCTGTGATCAATGTATCATATTGTCTTTTCAGGTCTGCATCATTGGGTTGCACATCACGAACTAATACTCCGAATATTTTCATTTTTTCAAATCTTGATTTGATATATATGGCAACAGCTTTTTTGAAATCTGGCATGATAGCATCTCTATTATCATGTGATTTTATTCTAAAATATAACCATCTGATTAGACTTGATCTGGTTTTCCAACTAGATATCAGATCATTTATTTGATATTTTAAACCAGTTCTACCATAAACTACATTTGGGGGATATGATGCATCATTGGATGTTTTTACTTCACCAAAAACTAATACAACATTATCATTTTCATACGTAAAACCAACTATATCAGCTCCTGCCAAACTAGCTTTGGGATTCTTTGCATCTCGACTTCCATTGTATGGAAATTGTATATTGAGAAAATCTTCAAAGTAACATTCAACAAAAGTTTCGGCAATCTTCCATGGTATGACACTGGGCTGACTTGAAAAAATTGCTGCAAGTGATGTTCGCGTAAATCCTGTCAATTCTAGATCGGAAAATTCTTCAATAGCTGCAGCTGTTCCTTCTAAATCATAAAATCGCTTGTTTACTCGGTCACCCAAATACTCTTCCAATCCTTCATTGTGGAATTGTAATCCAAAATACTTTGCATTAGCTGATCCATTGGAATGATATACTTGTTCTGTCTTAATTACTAAAGTCACCCTTCATCTCTATCGCTTTTCTTGTAAAACTGTACTCTTCAATAAACCATTGTGTAAAAGTCAACATATTGCTCAATTCAACATCATATGAATTTGTTTTAATTACTTTTTGTAAAGGAAGACTAGGAGTTATACATAATAAATTTGGCATGAGTAATTTGCTTTAATGTAGAAAAAGAACTGAAACTGAGCCTGTTGAGAGCCAGCTACTATAATGCAACAATTTCAGACTCATTAGTTAGTAAATACTAGAAGATAACGGTCGTTCCCATCATGATAGTAACTTTTTTGCAAAAGGTTTATCATTTCGAATTACTATTTTGATTTATAAAATTGGAAACATCCACTAAAAACTTGATTTTTGGCATGGACTTGGACCCGTTCGGAACTGCAAACCGGCAACCGCATTTCAAATAGGGTTTAAAATTCGCCTTTTTTACTCAATTTTCTTTCAAGATGGAGTCAAAAATGAAGCTATCGCTCAAAAACTCACCCTACAAGGATCTTCTAAAAAATAACCAGTTCAAGCTTTGGGTAGAGAACTTTGATGAAGCATGATTTTACGGAGTCAAAATATGAAAATCATAATGCCCGCCTAGCAAAGGACCTAGGCGGGGGGAGTGTTGCTACCTCTATGCCAGTTGTTGAAAATTCACGATAGACTACAATCTTGCCATAATCCTAAAAATACGATCTTGATTATCAAACATGATAATCAGAATTTCATTTTAAGTAATTTATCTGAATTAATTGAACTAGGAAGGGGAGGGACTACCAAAGTTCTACTTGGCAAATACGACCACAGACATCCGCCAACCCCTTCTGAAGATTTGATTCCTTGATTAATTAACCATATAATATCTGCCCCTGAAAGAGTGAATGTAATGAACTTTACAATTGTAAAGATGGTTTGAAATTTTTAAAATCAATTATCGAAATCAAATCGGTATACAAATATAATTAGAAACTAGGATCTCTTTTTTTGTTTTGAAATCGTTTTTGGATCGAAGGGTTTGCTTTTTTCTATGCTCTTGTGAAGACATGCATCAGAACAATGGGTTGCTTGCGATTCATCAAGTATTTTCCCACAAGTGGCACATTTTCTAGTCAATTCCATTCACTTTGCAGTACAAACTGATCTTGCCCATGTTCATCATCTGAATCATCTATCCATTTTCTATTTTTTGATCGAAAATATTCTTCCCACTCTGTTTTTTCTGAGTCTTCTTTATGACCCCATTCATAATCATCATATTCATGATCTTCAATCGGTATTTTCTTTTCTTGGCTCAAAGTTATGGGGAATGGTTAGGTAATTTGTTTTTAAACCAGAGGATAATTATCAAAGATGATAATGAGTCTGCCTGAATTTACAGCAATGATTTATTTTGTGTTATACAAAGACGTGTATCTAATCCAGGCTCTTACGTATGACCTGGATAAATCTGAAGAGCAGAACATGAATATACTTTTGGAAGGCTGAAGGAGCATAGGATTCACACATCTGCAATTTTAAGGAAAACCAAGAGACTGGTTAAAGAGTCAAAAGTAATGCATATTGCGGCTCAAATAAACTTGCGTTGGGAGTACGTAATTCCAAAATCAAGAGGCGTAGATGATGCCATGGATGACATGGTATATTTCTATGGATTTATTATTGCCCGCCCAATGACTTTTCCATTTTTTAGCATTTGCAAGGCTTCTGTTGCTTGTTCTAGTTTGAATCTGTTTGAAATTATGGGTTTTATGACGTCTCTTCTAGCAAGAGAAACTAATTCTACCAAATCGTTCATTGAACCGGTATATGAGCCAATTATCTGATATGCCCTAGTAGGCATTGTAACTAAGTTTAGCTGTAACGCCCCGCCAAAAAGTCCAACAAGTACAACTTTTGCTCTTCTTCTAAGCATCTGCATGTCTGTTTCAACTGTCTTACTGGCATTTACAAAATCTAATACTGCGTCAGCCCCAAAATTGTCAGTTAATTCCTTTACAGCTTTTATTGGATCCTCTTTTTTTGAATTGATTATAAAATCTGCTCCATTTTGTTTTGCAATCTGCAACTTACCATCATCTATATCCATAGCAATTATTTTTGAGCCAGTAGTAGCTTTGGCAAGTTGCATTGCCATTAGTCCAAGTCCTCCAGCACCAACAACTACAACATTATCATTAGGATTCAATCTGGCATTTTTTACTGCGCCATATGCAGTAAGGGCGGAACAGGACAATGGTGCACTAGTGTCAGTATCTAAATCGCCTAGTTTTACAAGATATTTGTAACTTGGAACAAGTAGATACTCTGCATAACCTCCTTCGTTGTAAACCCCTAAAGATCTTGGTTTGTCACAGAGATTTTCTTCACCAACTCTACAAGCTGGACATGCCCCTTCACCAATCCATGGAAATACCAATACCTTTTCATTTTTAGCAAAACCTTCTACATCTTCGCCTACATTTTCCACAAATCCTGCAACTTCGTGACCTGGAGTGAGAGGATATTTTACTCCCCTGTCTGTAGTTTTGATAAGTTGTCCACCAACTCCCTCATATCCTCCTTCCCACAAGTGAATGTCACTATGGCAAACTCCTGATGACTGGACTTTGATTAATACTTGAGATCCTCTTGGTTTGGGAATTGAAAGTTCTTGTATCTCTAGTGGTTCATTTATTTTTACAATTCTCGCTGCTTGCATATTTCAGATTGTGATTTAAAATATAAGATGATTGCCTTCAACAGTTCAAGTTTAGTTGTATGAGAAAAAATTCTATTCTATAGTTTATTGTAATAAATCAGTTAAAAAAATAACTAGTTTACTTTGAGCGTACAATTAGATAGTCAACACTGAATCTTCCAGGTCCATATACCAAGAATACTATTGCCAATCCTAACAAGCCTGGGTCTTTCCACACTGCAGGTCCTTTTGAGTAATCAAATCCAAACATCATCTGCGCTCCGATGAGAATAAAAATTTGAAATGCTGCACTTATTCTAGTTATCAAACCTATGGCAATAAGAATACCTGCAATAATTTCTCCTATGCCAAGTAATAGTGCCAGGTTTGTTGCTATTGACGGTGCAAATCCTGTCATCATTTGTACGCCTTGACCTAATTTCTCTGGTTCTAATGCATGACTTATCCCTGGTCGAATAAATACAAAAGCCATAAACAATCTTGCAATAAAAAGTCCTGCATCTATCATCTTCTGAGAAGATGGAGTACCAAACACTGTTTTTAATACTAAATTTTTGTTACTTATCTGATTCATTGACTATTCACACTCTTGACCATTAGAATGAAAATCTTTCTATACATTAAGATCCACTTGAATTGACAAGTTTTATGTTGAACTTGATCAAATTTGATTAAATTGAAAATAAAAAAAGGACTTCATCACTGTGCATGATCTAGGCTTTTTGGAGTGTGGTTAATGACAGATATTGATTCTCGTTCATGTACTTTTTTTTCATGTGGTAAACACAAGTGATCTCCACATACTAAATACGGATCGTATAGGGCAGTGGTATGTCTATTTGCTCCTTGTCCTTTTTCCAAAGCAGATGCTGGTGCAAAGTTAGAAGTCACTGAGACTGCAAATACTGCAAGTATTGCAATCAATCCAATGTATTTCATTTTTTGGTTCATGATATAATATCCACTCAAAATTACATAAGTATTGTTCAGAATCATTCAATTTTTAATTGAATGATTAAAGCTGAAAAATAAAAAATTGAACTCATAAAAAATATCTTTGTTGCATCAATTTAAAATCAAATTAACTAGTTTTTGATTTTACATTCTGAGTGCAATGATTTTTTTGTAGTGTAAAAAGTATATCCTAAAATTGCAAGTGATCCTAATCTTAGTGGAAGTTCATAATTTGTTAAAAATGATGTTGCAATTCCTCCCGCAGTGCCAAAAACTGAGATTGCTGCAAATCCTATAGAACCACAACTGCAAGCGCCAGCACTAGCCCCTATTATCGAACCTAATACTCCGGTTCCCATGGTTTTAGAATTATTGCGTAAGACTCTGATGCGATATACATTCATGCTTAGCACTAAACCCGACATAATGGAAATCGCTACAATAAGAACAAAACCAAGAAAATTTCCTGAATTCAGATTTAGTACAAGTAGGGGGGAAATGAATATGTACTCTGATACAAGTGATAATCCCACAAATAGTCCTGTAGATATTGCAACTGCAAGTATGATGTTGACCGGCTTTGAAAAAACTGCTTTCATTACCTGTTCCAATTAGGTCATCCCATCAAGAGTCTGCTTAAACACTGAGAAAGGTTGGGCTCCTTTGATAACTTGTTGAACTCCCTTGGAGTTGATTATGATAAACGTTGGTGTACCGTCTGCCCCGTTATCTTTTGCTACTTGCACATTATGTTCTATTCTTTTACTGTAACTATCGCCATCAATACATGTATTGAAGAGATCCATGTTTAGACCAAGTTGGGTTGCAAATTTTTTCAAGTTGTTTGAATTTGCCCAACCATCATTTATTGAACCCTGGTTTGTATACAAGATATTATGATAATCCCAGTATTTTCCTTGATCCCCTGCACAGTATGTTGCTTCAGCTGCCTTTGTTGAATCTGGGCCAAAAAATGCAAGATCAACAAAAACAAGGTTTGCTTTTCCAGTTTGGATGTACTCACTTTCTATTGAAGGGTTTACTTCTTTAAACCATTTATCACATTGCGGACATTGATAGTCACCAAATTCAACGATTGTAATTGGTGCATTGATATTTCCTTGTATTGGTGAGCCCATTGATGTATCTACTGTTCCAGAATGTCTTTGAATATCCAAATTAGATTGATTCACTGCAGATTCATTTGCATAATATGCTACTATGATCCCAATTATCACTATTGCAGGAATTGTAATTAGGATCTTTTTTCTCATGTTTGTAGAAATTTTTAATATGATAAAAAACTTGTTCCAAATTCAAAAAGATTCTCTTGAATGATTCAAGAATCATTTATTTGTATTGTAAGTTATGTTTCTTTTTTTCATTCATTATTTTTAAAATTGTAAGTCCATTAAATGAAAAAATCACTACAAGGCCTAGATATGCAAGCGGTTGACTGTAATTTATCAATACTGCAGAAAATCCACTCCCAAAAATGCTCGGAAGAAATGAGATTGCATATAGCCACCAACCACAGCATCCTAAAGGTATGAGAGAGAAAAATGAAAAAAATGACGTTACAACAGTGCCACCAGAATTTCCACCAAGCGTACGTTTTATTTTCAAGTTACAACCCATCTTCTTGCCATACTCAGCAAGATAGATTTGCAATCCAACTCCCATCCCAGTTCCTATAATTATGGGAGAGTTGAGAATGAACACTGCTTTTATTGCATTTTGTGGTAAGAGTGCAGGTGTAGTCACTATTACTACTAGAAGGTAAACTGTAATTGCAAGCATTCCAAATAATCCACCCTTGATAATAGGATTCAAGATATCAACTCAAGTAAATCTCTGTTTGAGGGTGAAACGCTACCCATTCAAACCAGAAACCTGGATTTAACGTCAATCTCTGAAGATGTGTTCCAGTCAATGGTCCACTTACTGCTACTCCATCAAAATTCCATTCTGAATTTGTTTGCTTGTCAAGGATCTTTCCATCAGCATAGGAAAAATCCAAAGTTTGATTGGATATCTTTCTATCAAATCCCTTTACATCAAATGGATAAAATGATATCAACATGATGTCTTTTTTGCCTACTATATCATCAATCAATTTTGAAGATGCAATGTCCTTTATCTTGTAAGCCTTGTACTTGTCTGAATCCTCATAACCTATAATCATCTCCTTTGGTCCCATTCTACTATCCTCATTTGATACTGGAAATATGATCTGCGGATCTGTGTAATAGTCTCCATAAGGATCCGCACCATAGGATCTTTCAAAACCTGTATCAGTTGATAGCACATTAGAATTAGGATAAAGTGATTTCCAATCCGACCATCTCATCAAATCAGACGGAATTTTTTCTAGTTTGTAACTTGTAAGATCACCAGTTATGCCTTCTCCAAGTGCTTGACTCCAGTAGGAATTTGTATATCTGTCATACATGACAAGATTGCTATTGTATAATTTTCCAGATGTACCAAATTCTACTTCAGTTCCATTGATTCGTCTGTCAAATACCTGAGTGGTAAAACACAATGGGCAATAGGTTACCGCAACTGGAGTAGTTCCAACCTTGTCATTTACAATCTCGTGCCAAACCAAGATGAGAAGAGGGTATGCTTTAGTTTGTCCATCTAATTGAATCCCTATTACAAGATCGTCATCTTTTAGAAACTTAGCCTCAGAGACATGAATGAATTTAGGATTATCAATGGATGGAATCCCGTCTTTTGGTGGCCCACCATCTTTAATCTCATCAAGAGGAACTATGTGTTTTATTCCATTTGTTGTAATGATATTAGTTTGTAAATTCGAAGATTGTATTTTAGGTGATTGTACTTGTGATGTTGGGGCTAGTGTTAAAATCAATGAAATGGATATCACCGCCACAACACTAACAATTACAAAAAAATATTTGTTATCCAAATCTGAATTAAGTATTGTTTGAAAATACTAAAGCTTTTTTCCAAATCTATTCCGAATTAAAAATTATATCTTGATTTAAAATTGAACTATTCAAATTATATTTTATTTTAAATTAATACAAAATTTAATTTTGTAAATTTCAATTTAGAATTAATTTCATGTTTTAAAATAAAAAAGAGAGGTTAGGAGACATTTATTGTTCCATGCATGTGCGGGTGTATTGTACAGATGTAATTATAAGTACCCGGCTTGTCGAATTTGTAAGTAAATGTCTGTCCTGGTTTTATCATGTTGCTATCAAAGGTTCCATCAGGATCTTGTGTTCCTGCCTTCACTGAAGTAACGGTATGTATGTTTCCATCAGTGTTAACAAAATATATTGTAGTTCCAGCCTTGACATTTATGGAATTGGGAGCAAAGAATGGTGCTTCAATTCCAAGAACGTTGACGGTGTTTGGTGCCGGCTCTGAGCCTGAAATGTTTTCTGTAGATACACCTGTAGGTGCAACTACGTGTACATCAAATCTGGTACTGGCTGTGCCAAACATCAAGTTGGAAACAGGCAAAGAGCTGAGATCCGCGTCTACAAAGTAGTGTCCTGTGGTTGGAAAGATCAAAGTTGCAGTCATGACTCCTGTATGTCCGTGGTATGCACCACTCATTGCCATCATTCCGCCTTTATCGGAAGAACGAGATATGATGGAAGTTCCTTGTTTGAAGGTAAGCTGCATGTCAGGATGTGTTACCATGGAATTGTCCTTTCCATTTGTCACTGTGAAAACTAGGGTCACTGGTTTTCCGGCAACTACTTGTGGAGAATTTGTATCCATCTCCACATTTATTGATGTTCCTGGTTCAGATCCTGAAATGGTACGAGTCTGCTTTTCCGCAAGCACATATACTGGGAATTCATAGGTTCGTGAACCAAAGTCACTTACAGGATCTTTCTTCCATCCCATCATCGGGTCTCCAGAAACTAGAGTACGAGTTTGGGCCATTGCAGGAACATCCATTCCCATCATTTTCGGGCCTATTGAAGAAGCTGTTAATGATATGGTGTTCTTTCCTGCCATCCAGAAGGCATACTTGAAGTCCATCATTCCTGCATGTGAATGAGCCGTGGTGGTTTTGTATACAAGATTACCAATTGGATCTCTTACAACTATGGCCCAATCTACATGCGTTAAAGGAGCGCCTGATTTTTCATCAACTACTTTCATCTGAATGGTGGTAAGATCATTTGCATAAACTGTTGGGGGAGCAATGAGACTTACAATTACACCATCAGATGTATTTGATAGCGGTTGGTTAGAATTAGCATCACTTGATTGCTCTTGTGCCAGTGCAACATGATCATGCACTGGTTGAGAGTATGCTAGCAGTGTAGCAAGTGTTAGAAACACTCCAACAGCTGTCAAGGCTGCAACATTCTTCAAACGCATAAGGATTGAATTAAATTCTTAATCTATAATCATGATCTAAAACCATTCAATTAAAAATATAATAGTTCAAGTATGATGGCAAAACAATGGCATGACATATTGGTTTTCTAAATTTTGTACGTCTTATTAATAGTCAGATGGTCAGATTGCAAAACCTTTTGCAGGGGGTTGGCGAGCATCTAACCATCGACTGTATAGGTTTGATACCCATATGATTTAATTATTGACTTGAACTATTCAAGTTCTAATTTGTAAAATATGATTTAGATTAATAAAATTAATAATTCAATTAATTATCAATCTTTTTCTTTTCAAGCAAGACTTTCTCAGCATCTTCCTGACCTTGTCTTATTAGATTCTTTATTGTTAATAATGAAAAATCGGCATCTTCAAAAATGAAAGGTGATTCTTCACTTCTTTCAATTTTGATGATGTCTTCTATAATTGCTCCACGATCACATGCTAGTTTGTGAAATTCAGGTTCTAATTTTTTAAGTCTTACTTTCATTTTTTCATCCAAATTTACATGATTTAGGATGTCGTGCATTTCTCTCATGACTTTAAGATATCTCGAAATTATTTTAGACATCATTATACTATGATCAGTTTTATCTACATGCATTAGATCTCTTGCTCTATGCCATGCTTCCGACATGTTTTCTGGCAAGTGCTCGTGTTTTTTAGGAAATAGATTCACCATGTAGACCTTCTTGTCGTTCCTTGGGGATGCATTGATCACTTCTCTAAGAGGCGTGTTGCTCAACAAAGTTCCATCCCATAGATATTTCCCATTAATCACTGTCCAAGAGATTCCATAAAATGGATACCCTGCGCTTGCCAGGATATGTGTCTCGTTTATTTTATCATATTTGCTATCAAAAATAGTTGGTTTTCCCTGTTGAATGTCTGTTGAGGTTACAATTAGTCTTGGATTGCCTGATCTTCCAAGCTTGTCAAAATCCACATAATTTTTCAGTGTTTTTCCCAAAGGCGAAATGTCATACATGAATGGTTGATTGAAAGAGAATGAAAACCAATTTGGATTAAACCATAATGGCATAAAGGCATGGGAATTGCCCCATATTACTGCGTTAGTTGATGACATTATTGCTCGAATCTTGTCATCAAGAATAGGAGGAGTAATGGTCTCTGAAAGGTCCATCCAAAACTCCTCCAATATTTCTGCCTTGTTATCGGATTTTGATGCTGCTATTATTGATGCGTTGATAGCTCCAATGGATGTACCGGCAATTACATCAAATTCTATACCGTATTTAGATAAAGTCTTGTATACTCCACATTCATAAGCTCCCAGTGACCCTCCGCCCTGTAAGACTAGAACAGTTTCAAGATTGGATTTTTTTTCAATATTCAAAACATTATCACTATACGATTGAACTCCAAACGATCAACTTGATATTAAAATATCCTCTTTGATCATTCAAAATTATTCCATACTGTTCAAGATGAACTTCATATAATAACAAAAGAATCATGTTCTGAATTGCAAATAAAATCTATCAATCCATCAAATGAAAAAATTATTGCAGAGTATGGCATTATGAAAAAGGAAGATATTTTTGGAATAGTGAAAAAATCAAAAGAAGCACAACGTCATTGGAAGACAAACATAATGAAGAGATCAGATTACTTGCAAGATGTTGCCGCAGAATTAAGAAAAAGAAAAATTGAACTTGCCAGGATTGCCACCGAAGAAATGGGTAAGCCAATAAAAGAATCCATTTCAGAGGTGGAAAAGTGTGCATGGGCAATGGAATTTTATGCCGATAACGGAGAAATTTTTCTTAACAAAGAATCCATGAATTCTGATGCACGAAAAACCATCATGGCATTTGAGCCGCTTGGAGTTATAGGAAGTATAATGCCTTGGAATTTTCCTTATTGGCAAGCCTTGAGATTTGCAGCACCAAGTCTAGTTGCAGGAAATACAATCGTTCTCAAACCTGCTAGTGCCACAATACACTGTGGATTGGAAATCCAAAATGTCTTACATAATGTGGGTATTCCAGAGGGCGTCTTTCAGACCATTGTGGGAGATTCAAGTTCTGCTGAATCTTTAATTGATTCTGATATACACGCTGTAACTTTCACAGGAAGTGTAAATGTAGGTGCCAAAGTGGCTTCGCGGGCTACCTCTCAATTGAAAAAGAGCGTATTGGAGCTTGGAGGAAGTGATCCCTTCATAGTCTGTTCTGACGCTGATGTAGAAAAAGCATCAACTGGAGCCGTGAAAGGACGATTCATCAACTGTGGACAGAGTTGTATTGCATCCAAAAGATTCTTTGTTGTAAAAGATGTAGCAAAAGAATTCATAGAAAAATTTGTGGAAAAGACTGAAAAACTCAGGGTGGGAGATCCTCTTTCAGAGAACACTGACATAGGTCCGCTTGTAAATGAATCCGGTCTTAATACTATACAAGAACAAGTACAGGATGCCGTTAAAAATGGTGCAGAGATTTTAACAGGTGGAAAAAAAGTTGGAAGCACCGGCTATTTTTTCAAACCAACAATATTAAAAAATATCTCATCCAAGATGAGAATATTTCAAGAGGAAACTTTTGGTCCGCTTGCTTCTGTCACGATAGTTGAAGATGAAAACGAGGCAGTAAGACTTTCAAATAATTCGCCATTTGGTCTTGGTGCAACAATCTGGACAGAAGATCTTCATCGTGCAGAGAAATTATCAAATGATCTAGAATCAGGAATGGTCTCAGTAAATAATGTTCTAGTTTCAGATCCACGAGTGCCATTTGGTGGAATTAAAAAAAGCGGATTTGGTAGAGAGTTATCCAGATATGGAATGTTAGAATTTGTGAACATCAAGTCAATTAGGTTCTATGATCAACTATTGCACAATCATCATGTAGAATAACCATGACTGACTTTAGAGTAGATTTTTCATTACGAAAAGAGGTATCCTTTGTAGCTCTATCATCCATTCTTGGCGCATTTGCGATGTTTGTTCCAAGTACGCTTCTTGACATTAGTGCTGGCAAAGATTTCTATTTGTCCTGGCTTGTATTTGCAAAGATTGTAGGTTCTAATTCTATCATTGTAGGAATTTTAATTCATGTAGTTGTAGCTACAATAATTGGAATAATATCTGGCATAATACTCTATAGGGGAAAAATACTAAATATCTCAAAAATTTCTAACGGTGTGCTTTATGGCATAATGTCCGGAACTGCGGTGCTGGGAGTATTTTTTATTCCAGTATATCAATTTCTTCTTGCACCTAACATGACTGATGTCATAATGGGTTTGGATCCGCATATGACTTATCTTGAGGCATCTGATCTCGTTCAGAAAGGTTACTCTTCTAGCGTCATTATGGGCATAATCTCACATCTGATATGGGGAATAACAGTAGGCGTGGTCTCTTCGATTTTAACTGTAAAATTTGGAGCAAGATTTCGTTGTAAATCATGTGACATACAATTCTTGAAAATTAAAACCTATGAACACCATGTGAGATACATACATGAAACCAAGTCTCGTTCAATGAAACATATTCTAATCCTAGGAGGAGGATTTGGTGGAATACATGTACTAAGACTTGTTCAACAAGCGTTTGAAGATGATGTTGATGTATTCATAAGTCTAGTAAGTGAAGATAATTTTTTCCTATTTACTCCCATGCTACCTGAGATATCATCAGGCACAATAGAACCAAGACATATAGCTACACCTGTACGAACATTTTGTAAACGTGCAAAATTTTATGAATCAAAAGTTGATTCTATTGATCTTAGAAGCAAAAATGTGGAAATAACAAGATCTTATGACATGAAGAAAAAAAATCTAGATTACGATTACCTTGTGCTTGCATTAGGAAGTAAGACTAATTTCTTTGGGAATAAAAATGTAGAAGATAATGCAATGACGATAAAAACACTTGATGATGCCATGGAAATAAGGAATCACATCATCACAATGTTGGAAAATGCTGATCAAGAAGACGATGAGTCTCTCAAAAATAAATTTATGACCTTTGTAGTTGTCGGCGGTGGTTTTTCTGGCGTGGAAGTCGTAAGTGAGTTAAATGATTTTGTTAGAGAATCTGTTGAATATTTTTACAGAAATATTGATTCGGACAAGATAAAAATAATTTTAGTTAATGCAGGTCAGACAATTCTTCCCGAAGTAGGAGAGGATCTTGGTCAATTTGCATCAGAAGAGATAATAAAAGCAGGCGTGGAGATAATATCAAACACAAAAGTAGTAGATGCCGGACAAGACTTTGTCACCTTGGGTAACAACACCACAATTCATTGCAAGACATTCATTTGGGCAGGAGGAGTAGCTGTAGATCCTGTCATCTCAGCACTTGATTGTGAACACGATAAGATAGGTAAAGTCAAAGTTGATGAGAACCTCAGACTTGTTGGTTACCAAAATGTCTATTCATTAGGAGATTGTGCCTCCATACTGGATTCTAATACACAAAAACCATACCCTCCCACTGCTCAACATGCAATAAGACAGGCAAAGGTTGTGGCAAATAATCTCATCTCTGACATACAAGAGAAGAAAAATCATCATATATTTTCCTACAAGACAAAGGGAACAATGGCAAAGATTGGAAAGAACAGTGGAGTGGCAATTCTCTTGGGCCATAAAGTACGTGGAACTTTAGCATACATAATATGGAGATGGTATTATCTGACCAATCTTCCAACTAGAGGGAAAATGCTCAGAGTCGCTCTAGATTGGTTGGCTGATTCATTCATGAAAAAGGATATCACTAGACTCAGAAACCTGGATGAAGCATCGGATAAACATAAAATTAGAATTAATGTGTCATGATTATAATTTAGATAGTCAAATCTATCAATTAAACATAAATTCAAACAGTTCAAGGCTAACTAGATTAACAAATAGCTTCAATCTATCACGTGGATTCATTTCTCCAATACATGCCTGTCATCTCTGCAATGATTTTTGCAGGTCTTCTTAGTGTTTCCCTAATGCAATTTTTTATTGTAAGAAAGAACATGAGGATTCAAACCGAGGGACAGATCTATGCAAGAATGATTGAAGCTAGACTAAAACTTGAAAACTCTGATTCATTTACTATCATGGCAAGAGAAAGTCATCAATTCTTAGAACGTTTTTCTTTGGTGGACAAGCCAGAGGAATACTATACAATTATTGCTTTTCTTGATCTGTTTGAATTTCTCTTTAGACTTCAACGTGGGAAACTTATTGAATCAGATCTATGGAGAAGGTGGAGAGAACACATCAAACTGTTGATGACCATACCAAAGTTTAAGAAAATATGGGACAAGACAAAACAGGTTCATACAAAGGAATTTGTTCAATTCATTGATTCCTTTTCAAAATAGTTGTGAACCATATTTGGGAACATATCTAGAAAATACGATGTATTGCTAGTAAAAACAACAACTACGCGAATTGGCATCCAAGTCAGTTTTTCTCTTTTTTTCTCCTGATATGTGAAATTTGTCATGTCTAGAAAGCTCGTCGTCTGTTCTAAAGGTGGCACCACACTTTGTGCATATTTTTGTCAATAATTCCATGCATGTGATGTTCCTTTTGAAGATAAAAGATAATCCTAGAATCGTTTAAGAAATTCTTTATCTATTTCATGATTGATTGAGACATATTGTAATTATTCTTAATTTTACATTATGCGGAAACCGTGGTATTGCATATTAAGGAAATTATCTTTTTTGCGGTTGTATCTGGATTAGATGGCATGAGCGAAATTACAATTAACATATTCTCCCCTAATCTAAAAGAGAATATGGCAACTTTTTCTCTGGACGTATAGCTGTAATTTACATTACCAAAATAATCATTGTGTTCTTTCCTCATTGATTCTTGTAATATCTCTGACATGAGAAATATCTCCTTTTTATGGATAGGTAAACTAAATACATTGCTTTTAGTGATGCATTCAACAGATCTTCCTTTCTTGTTTACTATCTCAACAGATTGAATCTTCCTACCTGATGATAAAACCTTCTTACAGAAATTTATGGAATCAGAAATATTCAAATTGTTTTCGAGTTTACATATAACTGTCATTGATTTTAATTGGTAAAACCAAGTTATAAGA
Source organism: Nitrosotalea sp. (assembly GCA_028580875.1). Classification (GTDB taxonomy): domain Archaea; phylum Thermoproteota; class Nitrososphaeria; order Nitrososphaerales; family Nitrosopumilaceae; genus Nitrosotalea. The sequence continues at coordinate 13,577 of JAJSDS010000003.1, read as the reverse complement.
TTTAGTTTGTATCGTTAAAGAATTTATTTAAAAAAGTTATGACATAAAACAAGAAATTATTACTTGGCAAAAATAAGCATTCTGCCAAGAGTATTAATCGTTATTTTGTTTCTTCCTCTCTCTAATCTTTCCATGTCTACTAGTCCAAGTTGAACCAATCCTTTAGAGTCTGTGGTTCCATTTATGTGGTAACTTAACAATGGCTTGCCAAACCCTGAATGCTTTGATAAATCCTCCAAACTTTCTATTGTACCACCTATGGAATCTAAAGTTTGCAGTATCTTGATCTTTGCATCTGAGATTATTTCGTTGTAACTTAGTTTCAATATGGGCAATAGCATAGGTAGTCCTGAAGTATCAGTTCCAAATGCTTTGATTCCATTTACAAATGCGCATGAAAGTGCAGCACATCCAATCATTTTATCACCAGCGCTTACATTTATCAGAATTTGTTCAAATTTGCCCTGCTCTGTTTTTATTATATCAGATACATGTTCTAACGCACTTCTGATGATGTCAGGTTGAGCGATTAATCTTAGGGATATTGTTATTCCCAATGTGGATCTCAAACTTCCGGCAAATTCCTCCACCTTCTTTTTGTCTTCAGCATAATGTAGAAGAATTAACTTGTGAATGGGAAAGTTTCGTAGTCCTGTGAGGATACCTTCTTTATCCTCACCAAATGTAGCTATCTGTAGAGTTTTTTGAATCATAAATTAGAATATTGGATGCAATACTAAAGCGTTAATTTGAATCGTTCAATTTTTACTTGAACATCATATCATGACTTGATATTATCTAAAGTATATCTATGGATATTATCAGATGATTCAATTTCGTTTGAATGTGATAAACATCTGTCATAAACTGTTGAACTGTTGAAAAATTTCTTTAATGATTCTAATCAATGCCTTTAGCAGAGTAAACAGAAATTAGATTTATGACGTCACAAACAATCCAATATCCTGCCAAGAAATCACTTAGTGCAGGCATAATTGGAGGAATAGCAGGCGGCGCCGCAATGTACGGCATCATGAGCGTCCTAATGAACATGTTAGGAATGGGACCAAATTGTTTTGCCATCATAATGGGAATGATAACCGGTCAGTCATACGAAGCAGCATTGGGACCCGGCATAGCTGCACATTTTGGTACCAGTATAGCAATTGGTGCCATTTTTGGTGCGATAATCAGCACCCCTAAATTGCAAATTACCGGATTCAAAAAAGGAATTGCATTAGGTACAGCTACCGGAATTATTGCATATGCAGTGATATTTTTACCAGTAGCAATGACTGCAATGCCACCACACATGATGGACCTGATGAAAATGATGCCAATGCAAGGCAATATGGCACCTGAAAAAGGTATGAGCGGAAGTTCCATGGAAAATTCTTCCATGAATAGCCAAGGTACCATGGAAAATCAAGGAATGAAAGGAACATCTGCAGCAGATGAGAAGATGAAGATGGAAGAGATGGACAAAATGATTATGGAGCAGTCTCAGAAGATAATGCCTTCAATTCTCGGTGGATCGTTCGTATCGCATATCGTCTTTGGTATCGTCTTGGGCGCAGTTACGACTGCTATTGTTAGAAGATCTTGATTTGATTAATAGGATCAAGTTAAGTCTAAAAAGGGAGTGCAACTCCTGTCCTACTTTTTTAATTTGGAAAAATAGTTAAATCAATATTTTTTAATCATCTTTATGTTGAAAACTCGTTATTTTTTAGCATGTATTATAGTAACAGGAATTCTTGTTTTATTGGTAATTGTCATGGAAGTGCTAAAAATCACCGAGTCGCATATCTCCATGCTTCTAGGGATGGGACTAGGGATCTCGACTTCTCCCCTTATGATGACTGCAATTATGAGCCTACGATCCAAACAAAGGATGAGTAAGATGCTCAAAGATCTTGCAAAAATGCAAAAACAACATGAAAATTCAGAATCACAAGGCTCTGATAGTTTGCATCGATATAAAGAGAATTCATGAATTAGTCTTTAACAGTTCTAGAAAAAGCTGTAACGTTGGAGGAATAAATTAAATTCCATATTCTCTGAGTAGATGTGAATTGATGCATTGTAAAAATTTATGTGAAACAAGAAAACCTGTGAATATACCTACATCTTTGCGATATTCTTTAGGTTACAAGCGATGTAGTGTATGTGACACTTTTATTGGCTATGCAGGAAACAGATGTCCATGTTGTGGATCAAAAATGAGACTGACCTCTAGGAAAAAAAAGGGGAGTATAAAAATATGAAAGCAATATGGAATAACACAATACTTGCTCAAAGTGACAAGACAATAGTTGTTGAAGGAAATCATTACTTTCCTCCAGAGTCTATCAACAAAGAATTATTTCATTCAAGTGAAACTAAGACTAGATGCGGATGGAAAGGAGAAGCAAGTTACTATTCTGTTACAGCTAATGGCAAGACAAACGAGGACTGTGCATGGTATTATCCACAACCTAGACCAGCTGCAAATCAGATCAAAGGATATGTTGCATTTTGGAATGGGGTTAAAGTTACAGAATAAGTGAGATAATGAAAATTAATAGAAAATACAAGGATATGAATAACATATGTCAAATCTGTACTCGTAGGAATGAAACAAATGATTGATGTTTACAAATTATTGCCAAATTTATTAGGTCGTTTAAAAAATAATGGCAAATCAAAATGCAGCAGATGCGCTACAGAATTTCAAACATATGAAATTGTTGTTTCTACTGCACGACACGGTAATTATTATCATAAACAATGCGCCAAAAATGCTAATTTGATATAATAAAATTAATCATGGAGATGTTCAAAATATGAAAATTGAAAAAGAAAATAAAGACAATTCTGATATAGCTGCAACTAGAATTCTTGCTAGAAGACTTGACAGAATAAGTAAGGTATCTGCAATCATAGGGTTGACTCTATTTACTTTTGTAATGATAAATTATGCTGTACCTATTTTCATTTTTCAAACCTTTCCAATTCATTATCTTTGGTATGTCATGGGATTTTGCTTCATAGCCTGGTTTTCAACAAGGAAGGGTGGATGTGGAAGCTGTAATCAAGGAGGATGTAGCACATGACCGAATCGAGGACTAGAAATATAGGATTGAAAAAAAATGACCAAAAATATACTCAGGTTATAGTAAATCCAAGATTTTGCTATGTTCAGACAAAAAAACAAACCGAACATACCTTCCCAAGGGAGATATTCCAGGGACTACAAAGGAAGAATAAATTCATCCACCCCAAGTTTTTCTATGATGAAATGGGCTCTTGCCTGTTTGAAAAAATATCCACACTTGATGAATATTATCTGACTAGAGCAGAATCAGAAATATTGGATACAATCAAGGACAATCTATCTAAATATCTTAGAACTGACTATTCCTTGATAGAATTTGGTAGCGGTTCTGCCTTGAAAACTCGTAAACTCCTGGAAGCACTTACTCAAATGCAGGACCTAGTAGAATACTACCCAATCGATATCTCAGATATACTCAAAGAGAGCTCACTGGATCTTCAAAAGGATTATCTCAATTTGAAAATTACCGGCATAATTGATCATTATGAAAGTGGACTTGACTTTGTGGCATCTATTGAGCAGTGTAAACTCTTTGTATTTCTTGGTTCTAGCTTGGGAAACTTTGATAGTAGGGGAGCAATCAAATTTCTAAGAAAAATTCATGACTCGATGAAAAAAGGCGATTATTTTCTTGTAGGGTTGGATTTGGTAAAGGACAGACAAGTGTTAGAGAGAGCCTATGATGATTCCATGGGAATAACAGCCAAGTTTAATCTAAATCTCCTTACAAGGATTAACAAAGAGTTTGGTGGAAACTTTGATCTAAAAAACTTTGAACATGTATCATTTTTTAATGAACAACAAAAAAGAATTGAGATGCATATACAATCAAAAGTGGACCAAGAAATATGGTTATCACAAATAGATGTAGCAATTAAATTCAAAAAGGGTGAGATGATTTTAACCGAATATTCTCACAAGTATACAGTTGATCAGATATATTCATTGGCAAAAAAATCCGACTTTAAGGTAAAAGAGATCTGGAAAGACAAGAATGAGTATTTTTCTCTAGTGTTATTATCACCCTAGATATCTGTAACACATCTAAATCCTGCAAACATCCATCGTTCATCTGGTCTAAAAAAATTCCTGTAACTATTTCTGATGGATGCAATAGGTGTTGCAAATGAAGAACCTCTCAAGACTTTTTGATTGCAAAACCATTTGTCATTATATTCTACAAAACCTGACTTGAAACCAGGATACCCAACAAAATCTGATGATGTCCATTCCCACACATCTCCCATCATTTGTTGACAGCCATAGTGACTTTTTCCTTCTGGATAAGAACCTATGACAGAAGGTGACCAGATATGGGATTCTAACAGATTGGCATGTCTAGCATTTGGAGGTTCATTGCCCCAAGGATACACTGTCTTTATCTCCTTGGATTCATTCCATGAAGATGCTTTTTCCCATTCTGCTTCTGTAGGGAGTCTCTTTCCTGCCCATTTACAGTATGCATCGGCTTCATAGTAGCTTACATTGCAAATAGGTTCATTGAGATTTATCTTGTGTTTTCCTCTAAAATCATGACGAACCCACTGTTCCTCCTCCTTTTCCCAGTACATGGGGGCAATCCAACCTTCTTTCTTTATTTTCTCCCATCCATCTGAAAGCCAAAATCTAAAATTCTCATATCCTCCATCTGTGATGAATTTGAGATAATCACCATTTGTAACAGGAAATGTATCCATCAAGTAAGAATTTAGGTATACTGTATGTTCTGGAAGTTCAATGTCGTAACAAAAATCAAGACCAGGATAACCCATTTCGAACAAGCCACCGTAGATCATTTTTGCATTCTTTTCTACGGGTGATGGAATTGGCGCATTGTTTTGTTTCACTGGATGGTACGAGTCAGCCAAGAGATTTTGTACATCATACACTAGAAGCTCTTGATGTTGGTACTCGTGATTAAATGCAAGTTGGAACAGTAAGAAATCCTCCTCATTTTTAATATTTGAAAGAAAGTCTTCAACTTTTTTGTTGATCATGAAAAAATAGTCCAATGTCTCTTGAACTGTTGGTCTTGACAGGATCCCTCGTTTGGCCTTATCGCGTGGTTGTCCCAGAGCTTGATAATATGAGTTGAATATTTTTGAATATTCTTTTGAATGAAATTCATAACTTGGATTTATCTTACTCATTATTACTTCATAAAACCAACTTACATGTCCTAGGTGCCACTTTGGCGGGCTCATAAAAAAGGCAGTCTGTACTACATAGTCTTCCTTCTCTAATGGCTTAACTAACTCTAATGTCTGACTCCTTGTATTTTTGAACTGATCTAAAAGCATCTTGAAGTTAGGCATATTCTGAGGGGGAATAACCGCCATTACATATGTTCATGCTAAAAGGTATATGAAGTATAATGTGGCACAGATTATTACGTTTAACCATTCAATTTTTGATTTAATGGTTTCAGACCAAGTCTAAATAAAATCAATTGAATTCTATAACATGCAAACACAAAACAAATGTGTAAAAGAAATAACTGAAAAGGATTGGGAATCCGAAGTTCTAAAATCACAAGAGCCAGTACTGGTTGATTTTTGGGCTTCGTGGTGCGGGCCATGCAGAATGCTTTCTCCAACCATAGAGCAAATTGCCAAAGAACAAAAGTTTGAAATCAAAATAGTCAAAGTCAACGTAGACCAGAATTCTTCTTTGGCTTCGTCAAATGGTGTACAAAGCATCCCAACTTTGAAGATATTTAAAAAAGGCAAAGAGGTAAAATCCACAGTTGGGGCACAGTCAAAAGCATCACTTGAGAAGATGATACAGGATGCAATTGGCACCTAACTTTTTTCTAATTAATTAACATGTGATAAGTTTGGAATCAGAATATGTTACAGTAGCAGAAATGCGAAAAATTGACTCAAAGGCAGTACGTAGTGGAATAAAAATAGAATTAATGATGGAGAGTGCAGGAAAGGCACTTGCTAATACTCTGAAACAAAGATTGGGGGACATAACTGGTAAGAAAATAGTTTGCATAGCTGGCAAGGGAAATAATGGCGGGGGAGTTATTGCGTCTATGAGGCATCTTGATTATTATGGCGCAAAAACAACTCTGGTACTTGCATATCCCAAAACCATGATCACAGAACCTTCTAGAGTTCATTTCAGATTGATACCAAAAAGAATCCAGGTTATCACATACAGCCCACGAAGTTTGTCTAAAACCTTGGATGTGGTAAAAAAAGCTGATGTTGTTGTGGACGGAATTTTTGGAACTGGTTTCTCAGGGAATATTGCTGAACCCATACATTCCATGATTGAGACAATTAACAAATCAAGAGCTTATGTTATATCAAATGATATTCCTTCAGGTATTGAAGCTGATACAGGAATTGAAAGTGGAATATCAGTTCATGCAGATTTTGTAGTGGTACTCCACAAAAGAAAAAGATGGATGGCAATATCAGAATTTCATAATTACTCTGTTGAAAGCATAGGAATTCCATCAGTCCTTTAAGACTATAGTTTATCAATCAAATATTATAATACATTCAATTTAAAATTTGAGAGTTCTAGACAAGATTTATCTTAAAATGTGTACAAATGACAACCATGGAAGAAGAAACAGATATTCCAAAATGGGCCAATTTTCTTTGTCCTTCTTGTGCAGTCGCCTATGGTATAAATACATTAGTTAAAGCAATACGTAAAAGAAAGGACCAAAAATCCATAAAGACAGTTGATGTATAATGTCCATAAAATACGCCATAGTTGCCTTGGTTGATCCTTCAGACCATCCAAGAATTTATCACGCATTTCTTTATCTGTTTGAATTAAAGAATAACGGAATCGAGGCTGAACTTTATCTTGATGGTGCGGCAGTTAAGATAATTGAAGAGTTGGAAAAAAATCCATCAGATGTTATCAAACCTCTTTATGATAGAGCCGTAAGAGAAGGATTAATCAAAGAAGCATGCGGATTTTGCGCAAATGCTTTTGGAGTAAAAGAGAAGATCTCAAAATCAGATATATTGCTTAGTCGTGAGGGTGAACACATCAGCATAAGTAAACTAGCCAAGGATGGATTTCAGATCATAACTATCTGATTCCAGGTTGAGTATAATTTGGCAAAAATCGCTTTATTTGTAGGCTCGGTACGAATAGACAGGAACGGAATAAAAGTTGCACATTGGATTCAAAATAAACTGGTAGAACGAGGACATGATGTATTTTTCATAGATCCTATGCAAATTCACCTTCCACTGCTTGATAGAATGTACAAAGAGATGGATAATCCTCCTGAGGAATTGAAGAAGCTACGAGAAAATGTCAAAGATGCAGATGGGTATGTTCCGATAACTCCTGAATATAACCACAGTATTTCTTCTGCACTTAAAAATACATTAGATTACTTTTTAGAAGAATATTTTTTCAAACCTTCTGCTATAGTGTCGTATTCTGTAGGATCTTTTGGTGGCATTAATGCTGCACAGCATCTGAGACAAATATTTGCGGAGCTTGGGGCTCCATCAATTTCATCATCATTTCAGATACCGCAAGTTCACAAAGTGTTTGACAATGATGGAAAATTACTTGATGAACAATATAATACAAGAGTGAAACGATTTTTAGATGAATTTGATTGGTATGTAGATGCGTTCAAGAATCAAAGGCAGAAAGGTACACCATATTAGATGATATGAGATTGTATACATGTATTCAACATAATAAATTTCTTTTTTCGCAAAGAAACTACTTTATACCTTTGTCCATGCTGAAGTTGATGGTAGACATTTTTTTGAATCCGCCCATCTTGTAAATGGAAAATAAAATTATTGCAATCGATGCGACTATGAAAACAGGATAGTATCTTGTCAGAAATATGCTTCCACCAAGAGGAAGCAAAAAGCCAACGAAAGAAAAACATGCGGGACACACCCCTAGCACGAAACCAAACGCGCTGCCACCAAATCCGGCCTTTGCGTTAGGTCTGCAGTCTATGCACTTGTTTTTTGAATAGAGATACAGGGAGATGAAGATTCCAAAGAGTATGGCAAATGCAAAATACGGGATTGAACTCTCAGGTTTTTGCAAAATGTCAGTGGCCCATATCTGGAATGCAAGCGGCGTGCTTAGGCTCTGAATTAGCGGATTGACCAAAAAAATTCCTATTGCTGAAATCAGCGCGATTACCGGTTTTTCTTTTATAGCCTCGAGCAGGAGAATATTTTTCATCTCATGCCCCCAGCAGAGGCTTCATCACAGGATCGATTGTAGAGTAATCAAGCGGATGCATGTCGATCCATCTTACCATTCCGTTCTTGTCAAAGACATATTTTGTGTCAAGATACTGGACCTGGTACGCCTGTGCCATGTCCGTTCCCTTTGCAATGTACCATCCATCCCTTCCGAACTTGTTCTTCCAGTCTACGAACTGGCTGTCTGTCTCGCTTGGGTCAACAAAAACAATTAGCACATTAAACTCCTTGCCTGTCTGGTCGTAGTATTTTGCAAGGTTCTGCGCACCAATCTGGCACGGAGTGCAGTATGTTGCTGTGAAGAAGATGAACAGAGGCTTTCCTGCAAAGGTCTGTTTTGTTATCTGTCCTTTCTGCGGGTCTGTGAGAGAAAAGTCGGGAGCTGAGTTACCTACCCGAAGTCCTTCTAAGGTTGCAGACTGCGGAACAGTTGTCAATCCGCTAGTTGTAATGGGTGTCGGGTTAGAATTGTTAGTTACAAAAAATGCAATCGCCGATATGGCTACAGCTGCTGCAATTCCAGCTGCAAGATATTTTGATTTAGAGTTTTGTCTAATTTTTTCCATCTAGCAGCATTCCTTGGACTTCTTTCCTGTTCCCATCGAATCATGTTGTTTTGTTTTTGAGCGGTTAAACCATGCCGCACCACCAATTACACCGCCAGCTATTCCACATGTTGTTAAACAAAGTAATAGGGGAGAAACAGCAAGCAATGAAAGTCCTACCACAGGACTAATCGCAAGGGAAACATATGCAGCAAGAGATGTAATTGCTACAAGGAGTATTATTTTGTTTCTAGTCTTCATTGTATCATCACTCCGCACAGCAGCTTAGCTGCTTTACGTTCTTTCTGAACGAGGTAGCAACGAGTTTGATTGACTCGCTCATTGTAGGAAATACGTGGACAGTATCGATTATGTCGTCTACTGTCAGTTTGTGTTTTACAGCAAGAACAGCCTCGTGAATTATGTCCGCCGCAAGATCTGACAGAATGTGAACTCCTATTATTCTATTGGTCTGCGGTTCTACTACCATCTTGATCAGTCCCTTAGTCTTGTTCACTACAAGTGCTTTTGGAACGTCTGCCATCAAAAGTGTCTTGCAGCTACACTTTCCGTATCTTTCCACGGCTTCTTTTTCAGTAATTCCAACGCTGGCCACCTGGGGGGAGGTAAAAACTGCGTGTGGCACAGCGCTGAAATCCATCTTTTTGTTTGTACCAAAAAGAGCATTAGATGCTGCAATGGAGCCTTCCTTTGCAGCGACCGTTTCAAGCATAGGTTCTCCTATGATGTCTCCTGCAGCAAAGATATTTGGAATGTTAGTTCTCATTTCGTCATCTACCACGATAGCACCTGATTCTGAGGTCAATATTCCTGCATTCTCAAGAGCAAGATCAGCAGTGTTAGGCCTTCTGCCAGTGGCCATCAGGAGTTTTTTGGCCCTGAACTCTAACCCTGAAGCCAAAACTACTTTTTCTTCACCATCATTTCCGACGCTTTGTATCTTGACTCCGGTGTGAATTTCTATTCCTTCTTCCTCAAGGTATGATCTAACGGAGTCTGATATCTCAGGCTCTTCTTCCGGCAGTATCCTGTCACTTCGCTGCAATAGCGTGACCTTTGTTCCAAGACGTGAGTACATCTGAGCAAACTCGAGCCCTAATACTCTTCCTCCTATAATTATCATGGAATCAGGTTTTTCCTCCAAACTCAGAGCCTCTATATTGGTAAAATAATCTACTTTGTCAATTCCCTTTATCTGTGGAACTGCAGCGGAAGAACCTGTGGCAATCAAGATATTCTTTGCCTTGAGAATCTTTCCGTTGACATCTATTTCATTTCTTGATCTGAACTTTGCATTTCCTTGGATGAATTCCATGTTGGGCATGGATTTCAAAACATCAGCATACTTCTGATTCCTTAGATTTAGTACAAGATTATCTTTGTCTTGAATAATTTTTTTAAAGTCAAACTTCATTGATTGAAAAGATTGCCCGTCTAATTTTTTGTTCAGGCAATCATGAATCAACTCTCCAATGTTAAGAAGATTCTTGCTTGGGACACAACCGACGTTAACGCATGTACCGCCTATGGTGTCTCGCTCTATCATTGCAACCTTTGCATCGATCTCTGATGCCTTGAGCGCACTTGCAAAGGCAGCTGCTCCTCCTCCCAGAATTACAAGATCGTAACTAGTTTCCACCATGTATGATCACTCCCTTAGCAGCAACAGCCATGCCTATCTTCTAATTTTTTGCTATCATGTTCAGTGGAACATTCTTCGGAGCAGAAGAAGATTCCTGAATTTTTTATTGCATCATCTACTTCAAGTATCGTCTCACATTCTTTGCATTTGGTTTTGTCAGACATACTTTACTATAAAAATCAAAGTATTTAAGATACAAAGTTCGTAGTAGAGTAGTTACTATGAAGGATCGAAGTAATGTGATTTGTCTATGTCCGCTTGACGGTGTCATAGACACGATAGGAAAGAAGTGGGGCCTGCTGATAATAAACGAGATTGGAAATCACGGGAAGCTAAGGTATAATGAACTCATGTCTGAGCTGAAGGGAATCAGTCCATCGACTCTTGCATTAATGCTAAAGGAGTTTGAGAAAGAAGAATTGATACACAAAGAAACTTTCAGGGAGATCCCTCCTAGAGTAGAGTATACTCTGTCGACGCGGGGAAAGGAGCTGAGGGAGGCCATCATTCCGCTGATAAAATGGGCTACGAAAAAGGGAAACTTCTCCGTGCATTGCGCGTGCAGTCTGATCAAGAAATAAGAATTTTACGATGCTTGTTATTTGCGAGGTGCATCTATCGAGCCTTTTTCTTTTACAAATCTTCGGGCAAGCACACCAAGTACTGCGCCATAGGCAAGATGTGCTATCAATGCCACAACAAAGATGTTGTACCCTTGCATGTATTTTATTCCAAAAGGTCCAAACATCATTATCAGCCAAGGAGCTAGCATCATTCCGATGTTTATTATGAAACCCCACACTATACCGTAATACCATCTTCCCTTTCCTACAAAGAGCGTGTACATTGCACCCATGGTAGCGCCATTCCAGAAATGATAGATTGCCCCGGAAATCATAACAGCCATCATCACTGACTGAGGCATAGAGGTCATGGCTCCAGAGTGCATCATTTGCATCAGCGCCATAGGTGATGAGGCAAGACCGTTGAGAAAGGCGCCGGGCATCATTATCATGTCATCTCCGGGAAGCCAGTGTAATACTGCATATCCTGGAATTCTTATTGCCTCAAGTGCGAGTGAGGCAACTGCTCCTGTCCACAGTCCTGTCACCAGTCTGTTTGAGAGTCGCTTCATCTTGTAACGAGAGTATATTCCTATAGCTACAATTGCAATAACTGACGGTATCAGAATCGCGTCCCTATACGTTATGAAAGGTATGATGCCGAGAGAGCCTAAGATGAAAAAGTTCACCGATGCTCCTGCAAGAAGAATTGTAAGGATGGTAAATCCCAGTTCGCCTTTTGTTCTGTGTTCTGGTTTCAACTGATGTGCCAACTTTGGACTCAGTTTACTATGAATTTCATAATATTTTAACTACAAAGTTCGTAGTAACGTAGTTACTATGAAAGATCAAAGTAATGACAATTTCTTATGTTTACATTAGAGATATATGCATGATCGACGAAAACGGCATTCATTTTTTTCTAAATTAAAAAACATTTGAGTATTTATTGATAGTTTTTGTTTTTATTTGATTTTAGCTTTGCAAGAACATTCGGTAACTACGGCATTCTTTCTTGATGCCGCCCACTGCAATAAAGGAATTATCAAATGATACAACTTTGTTCCCTCATCAGTCAGACTGTATTCTGTCCTAAGAAGTTTTTCAGCAAAATCCTTTCTGCTTATCAATCTATTTGATTGCAATTCATTCAAAGTGTTTGTAAGAGATTTTGCCGTAATCCCTTTCAACTCTCTTTTTAGTTCATTGAATCTTATGTTTTTGTGATTGCCTATCTCGTTGATTGCAAGCAGTGACCATTTCTTGCTTATTATGTCAATAACACCCTGCAGTGGGCAGAATAACACAATGCTTTCCTTTTTCATACCAGTATCATACAATATACTTTACAACTTAAGTAGTTTCCTTTGTATACTGATACCATGAATTTAAAGATGAAAATTTCAGGTCTTCACTGCGAGAACTGCTGCAATACAATAGAGAATAAACTCTCAAAAATAAAAGGCGTAAGTATGGCCAAGGTTGACCTTGGAGAAAATGAGGTCTTGATAAATTATGATGAAAACAAGGTAGAACTAGAGAAGATAAGAAATGCGATTCGAAAGGCTGGATTTGTACCAGGAGCTGAAAGACATGAGTAAGCAACAGCAACAAGCAGTCTTTGAGGTTGGGGGGATGGCATGTGCCTTCTGTGCAACTACCATCGAAGAGGGTCTTGCACCAATCAAAGGGATCGAGTCGGTTAAGGTAATCATGAATACAAGTGAGGTTGTTATTCGCTATGACCCATCTATTTTCAATAAGGATGATCTCAAACATCAGCTTGGAGCCTTGGGCTATTATGCCTTTGATGAAAACGAGAGAAAGGACGGTGGTTCAACAGTTCTTCACGATTCGCGAAAAAGAACGATATCTGCAGCAGCTATAACAGCACCAATCGTCGTCTTGGCTTTTCTGGCATCATCCGGTATTTTCAATTTTGGTCCATACTTTAAGATAATCGAGCTTGCAGCTTCTGGTATTGTTCTTTTCTACTTTGGTCTTCCAATACACATAGGAGCCTTCAATGCATTAAGGCGTGGAATATTAAATGAGCATGTATTGTATGGTGCAGCTGGATTTGCAGCCTATACAGTAGGACTGGTGTCATTATTTTATCCAAATACCCCCGATTTCTTGAGCGTTGCCGCACTTCTTACAACATTTCACCTCTCAGCCGGATGGTATGGTGCAAAGGTAAGAAATGACACCACAAAATCGCTAAGAAAAATAATTGACCTGCAGCCTCCCATGGCAAGGACAGTTATAGATGGCAAAGAAAAACTCATCCCCGTAGAAGAGGTAAAGATTGGAGGCCTGGTTCTTGTAAAGGGAGGGGAGAAGATTCCTGTTGACGGTACCGTTGAGTCAGGCGAATCCGAAGTAAGTGAGGCAATACTTACTGGCGAGGCAAATCCTGCCCTGAAGAAAAAAGGTGACAGTGTTCTTGCAGGTTCGACTAATGGCGACGGCCTGCTTACTATCAAA
>JAJSDS010000039.1:12088-13276 GCA_028580875.1 Nitrosotalea sp. | reverse complement strand
CAAATACTTGTTGAAAGCAAATTCTTGGATACATTTAACAAATTCATTGCAGAGCATGGGATGGACCAAGCCTCTAAAAGTTTGCGAATCCATGAAGCGAGGGTCTCAGGGGGTGAGATCAAGCAGATCCTTGAGGGAATAAAGAAAAGAATCCAGGAGTTGCTTGATATGATAATTTCTCTGTTGGAAATGGAGTAAACACACTTTTTTGATTTGTCTTGAAAATCTATTATTTGTGAAAAGTTAATCTGTTAGTTTCACAATACACTCTCATACAAGATACAAAATCAAAATTTAGTTCAAATTCTTTTCTTGTGACTAGAATGATCTGTTGTATGGCGATGACCATGTGGAGAAAATTTTAGGGCATGACTAATTTTGGTTCCATTGGTGGGGTAATGCTGGGCATTTTTGGGCTTTTGATTGCGGTATATGGGTTGGATGTGCATGAACCTTTTTCAAGCCAAGTGTTTTTTCTTGGAGTAGTTTGTGCAGCCAGTGGAGGTATTATTGTATGGTTGGGCAACAGGAAACAGAACAATCCTGTCTTAACACAAAAGTATGTGGTAGAATCGCAAAGAACTGAATCAAAATCTGACCCAATAAAATACAAAAATATCTATGAGGATTCCCCTATTCTACAAAGAACCGTAAACACTAATGGAATAATACTGGAATGCAATCAAGCATATGTCAAAAATTTTGGCTATTCAAAAGAAGATGTTCTTGGCAAATCTCTCTTTGATCACACTGCAGAGAAAAGTATGGATAGTATGCACAAAACCTTTGAAACTTGGAAAAAATCAGGCAGAGTAGAAAATATTGAGATATGGTTCAAAAGAAAAGATGGGACTGTTTTTCCTGGGTTGGTCAGTGCAAACAATATCTATGATGACAAGGGAAAATTAATTGGGAGCAACACTGCAATAAGGGACATATCTGAAATCTATCAAGCTCATAGTGTCTTGGGAGAGCATGAAAGACAGAGGATACAACTTGATGAACTAAAGAAAATGGATTCTACAAAGGAGGAGTTCTACATGATGGTTGCAAAAGAGTGCCAGATTCCTATAGTGCCAATCAAAAAATATGCTAAAACTCTAAGTGATATATCTCTTGGAAGTTTGACTGCAAAGCAATCTGAGGCAGTAAATGAAATCTATGACAATGCTATACGACTGGAACAAT
>JAJSDS010000039.1:9122-12079 GCA_028580875.1 Nitrosotalea sp. | reverse complement strand
CATCTCTTGGAAGTTTGACTGCAAAACAATCTGAGGCAGTAAATGAAATCTATGACAATGCTATACGACTGGAACAATTAATGCATGACATCATTGACGTGCAAAAACTCAACAGCAATACAATGGAATTCAAGAAGGAAAAATTTACAGTCGACAGCTTCATGAATGGTGTGGTAGAATCATGTATGCCTATGATGGCAGAAAAGAAGATAGAGTTTACAAACTCTACTAGTACAAAAAAATCAGTAACAAGTGACAAAACCAGGCTCAGTGAGGTTTTTTACAACTTGATACAAAATGCAGTTGATTTTGTGCCTACCACTGGCGGAAAAATCGAGATTAAAGCCAAGGAAGAGGGCGATTCTGTCCTGTTTTATGTAAAAGATAACGGTGTTGGCATATTGGAAAAAAGAAAAGATTCTGTCTTCAAAAAGTTCTATCAGGTGGATATTTCCTTTAAGAGAAAATATGGTGGTAGTGGGTTTGGGTTGGTAATCTGTAAAGGGATTATTGAAAACCTAGGTGGGAAAATTTGGTTTGAAAGCAAAGAAGGGGAAGGAACCACATTTTATTTTTCAATTCCAAAATAACAATCTTAGAAAACATTAAGCTTCGAACGGGATTCGATCCCGCGACCTTTACCTTACCAAGGTAACGCTCTACCAGGCTGAGCTATCGAAGCATAACAAGCTCGCTCTTCTGAATCCTTATTAATCTTACTTGGTCTTGGAAAATTTTTTCATAAAACGTTTAATTTCTCCGACATCTCGCTAATAAAACGCAGGAGTCGCCGAGCCTGGCCAAAGAAGGTTTAATGGCCTTTGGACGCGCGGGACTTAAGATCATACTAATGGGTGATCCCGTCTCTTAGGGGTTCGTGGGTTCAAATCCCACCTCCTGCACCTTTTATTTTTGATGCTTTATTCCTCTAGCATTTAGAACTTCGTAAATCTCTGGAAGAGAAAATACAAATCCAACATGGACACAATTTTTTTCCTCACACAATAAACAGTAAAGCTCATTGTTTTGAACAGCTACTTCTGCGATTCTATTTTTGATATTGTCTTTTACTACAACCCTATTATCATCAACAGATATTTTTTCAAGTTTTGGAGCATATCTTGCAAAGGTATCATCCTTTTGCATGAGATCTTCCATCATGAACGTTATGTATCCTGCAAAACTATTGACTCCCTTCATTGCAAGTTCGTGCTTACTTTTCTTGTAGGTGTCATGGAATCTGTTGTATACTTCCTCTGAAATTGTTATTGATTTGAAACCTGCTTTTGGCATATTACTTACCTATACCGTACTTTAAAGTACGAATATTTAACACTTTTGGCTATAATTATTCCAACCAAAGGTTAGCTTCATGTCAACTAATTGAAAGATGATAATTTGGACTAAACTGTTGTTATATGAAAATAACATTTCCTTATTGTATTGAGAAACTCTGAATACATATCTGATCACTGATCAAATCATCTAAATTGAGATCTGAAAAAATCTTGATCAATCTTTTAAGTATTTAGTATCAATTCTGCGTTTTTCTTATTTACTTTTTTAATTACTGTATTGATAGTGCGCTAGTAGTATACTGCATACCTCGCTCACATAACTTGGACCAACCAGACCATACCAAAGTACCGGTCAGCAAGGACCAGATAGGTCCTTGTTGATTTTATTAATGCTATATACCAGAAAATCAAACAACGTTTGTGGCACGTGAATACAATCTAGATAAAATACGTGAAAAACTGATTGATGTCCTTGGTCCTTCCAAGACGGGATTAACAGGAGTCGAAATTTCTGAAAAGCTACGAATTAATCGTGTGACCATGTCAAAATATCTCAAAATCTTTGCTGGAGAGGGTCTGATAAAACAGAAAAACATGGGTAGTGTAAACCTGTGGTTCATTGAAGAAGGTGTTGACAAACTCAGTTTTCCAGCAGACTTTTTCCAAGTTCAAAACAAGTATCTGGATTATGTCTTGTCAGGATTAACTCGTGAGGCCCACACCCTCATTAGAACTGCGCTTCATTCTGGGGCTTCCCCTACAAAGATAGTAAGTGAGGTGATAATCCCAACAATTGAGGCAGTTGAAAATTCCTATAATGGTGGAAAAATGGGGAGATCTGAGAAAAATTTTCTTGATGAGATAATTTCAACTTCACTCTCATTGATTGGTCTTTTAGAAGAAGAGGTACACCCAAAAAAGAATGCCGTTATCTTGGCTACTGATTATCAAAATGCACTTCTTGCCCAAGCTGCATCTGCAGCACTTCGTACGAGCAAGTGGAGAGTTTCACTACTTGGTGACATGTCTTCTGCAATAGATGTTATGTTTGACATTGACTTGCAGAGATTTCTCAATAAAATATGGCCCAAGCGCGATGGCATAATGATTATCATAATTTTTTCCTCAAAAGAAGGTGAAATCAAATTCTTTTCGCAAGCAGTTGATACCAGTACAGAAAAATTTGGAAAAAATCTTCATCTTGCGCTGTGTACAAAAATTACAAAAAAAGCCAAGACTGGTGTAGACTTTGTATCTGGTGATGTGGAGGCCTTGTTACAGTGGTGTCAGACCGTTTTTGAAAGTCACCAAAATCAATGATTGATTATTTCTAAAATTTTGAAAGGTAGCTTGGAAAAATCAACATCTTTTTCAACGGAAATTAAAAGGATGTTTTCATTTACTGGGAAACTCATTATTATCAACATGTCTCTGTATGACATGGCAAATTTCACTGGACCTAAGACCTTGTCAAATTCTTTTCGCATCTTTGCTCTCAAAACTAATTCCATGTACAACATTTCATCGTCTCTAGAGTCTTCCAAAGATTTGAATCCGGGTTTCATTCCCCCTGCAACTAATCTTCCATTCTCATTTATCAGACCTGCAAATCTTATTCGTGAATCTAGCTCCAAGACCTGTTTGCACAGTTCGTCTTTG
>JAJSDS010000039.1:0-9116 GCA_028580875.1 Nitrosotalea sp. | reverse complement strand
AATCTTCCATTCTCATTTATCAGACCTGCAAATCTTATTCGTGAATCTAGCTCCAAGACCTGTTTGCACAGTTCGTCTTTGTCCATGCTATCTCACTTTATCCCCTGAAAGATATGCTGGTAGCTTAAATCTTGACAACAAAAGTGTAACAAGTTATTCCTATTTATTGAAATCTATTGTCCAAAATTGAAAACAGATGGGCCGAATGGGATTTGAACCCACGACCTTTCGATATCTGAATAATTTTATCAGTCGAACGCTCCAGCCAAGCTGAGCTATCGGCCCAAATTTTTTTTTACCCGACTGTCATTTAAGTCTGCTGGCTTTTCCACTTGATGGAGCAACCCATGGATGGGTCAAAATCTTTCTCTATCTTCTTTTCAGAAAGAACTTTTTCTATATTTTGTATCATTGTTTTCTCTGTAGGTTTGTCTTCTGGTTTCATTGCATTATCAATTCTTCCATGGAAAACTAATCTTCCTTCTTTGTCAAACAGGAATGGATCAGGAGTACATACTGCGCCATATTTTTTTGCAATTTCCTGAGTTTCATCAACCAAATAAGTAAATTCCAAACCCTTCTCTTTTGCAAATGTCTTCATGCTGTCAAAACTGTCATCTGGATATTTTGTTGCATCATTACTGTTAATTCCTATCATTGCAATTTTTCCCTTGAACTTTTCATAGATCTCATTCATTGCACCTACTTTGGCCTGTACATATGGACAATGATTGCACATGAAAATTATCAATTTTGCTTTATAGTCTTTGTATTCTGAAAGGGAATGTTTCTTATCATCAATTCCTAATAGATTAAAGTCTGGAGCCTTGTCTCCTGCTTTTAGGACAACTTCTGATTTTAGTAATACCATAGATAAATCAAAGAATAATATCAATAAAATCTTTGCCGCCTAAAGGCAACAATTAAAATCTATGCGGTTTTCAATTTCTGTATTGGGCTGGTAGTTCAGCGGTAGAATACTCGCCTTGCACGCGAGGGGTCAGGGGTTCAAATCCCCTCCAGTCCACTCCTACTGTGAGTTCAAACATATGAGTCCAAGTCTTACATGAATCAGATTTGTGAATAATGCAAATCGGCGTTACTCTAAGAAAGTACTAGATAAATTAGGATCCATATTAAATACTGCAAAAATGATATTAGCACAATGGCAGGAAATCATTTTAGTAAACTTAAACTTGTCATGATACCTGTTGGCTTATTTGTTGTTCTAATGTTATTTCCATCATCGTTAATGGTGGCACACGCAGATTCGGATGCTCGTGGAGATGATGATCATAATGCTCACACAGGCTCGGTTATCCATGTACCATTAAATTATTCTTCGATACAGGCTGCTGTTAATGCAGCACATGCTGGTGATACTATACAGATATCTTCCGGTACGTATACAGAGCAGATCTTAATTTCAAAATCCTTGCAGATTAAAGGTGCAGGTGATGGAACCACAATCATACAGGCTCCATCTTCACTTTCAAATGATATCTTTGGTGCAGCCAATATTATAGATATAACAAATGGATCTATTATCAAGATCTCAGGATTGACAGTCTCAGGTCCTGGTTCTACAGCATGTAACAGCGTAACTGCTGGAATTTTTGTTTCAGAAGGTGCAACTCTTAAGATAACAAAGTCTACCATTACAGATATTCATGATACTCCAGCAGGAGGTTGCCAAAATGGTGTTGGCATATTGGTAGGACGTAATTCCTATGGCACTACAGGTCATGCTGAGATTAGTAATGTTAAGGTGACAAAATATCAAAAGGGAGGAATTGTTGTAGATGGTGTAGGTTCCACTGCTATAATCAAAGATAATCAAGTAATTTGGGAATTGTCTCCTCTGAATATTGCATCTAATGGAATTCAAGTAAGTAGAGGAGCAGTTGCTACAGTGTCTGATAATAAAGTATCTGGAAACATTTGTTCAGCACCAAGCTGTGGTTCAAACTTGATAAGTGATTCTCAATCTACTGGTATTCTTGTGTACCAATCAGGTACAAAGACTGTTGTATACGGCAATCATATTTCGCAGAACGATGTCGGCATCCTAGTATATCAAGGCTCTAATGCTGTTCAAGTCAAAGACAATGATGTATCTAGTAATCGTTTTGCAGGAATCGCTCTGGCTGATGGTAATTATAAAATTTCAGACAATAAGATATCAGGACTTGGAAATGTGGGAATTGCAATCATATCGGATGTTTCTAATACTACTGCAACACTTGTAGACAATAAAATACACAATGTTGCCACGCCAATTGGAACCTTTACCAGTGGCTTGCTGACATCCACTTATACTGTCAAATAAACACAAGTTCTTTATTTTCAGATTTTTCTCATGTGCTAAACTTTAATTTCTTAGAGATAAATCCATTCGTGTTATGAAATCAGTCTTAATTGCTATGATTTTTTCTGCATTTATCTGTGGAATGCTTTTACAAACCCCGTCATTTGGTCAACAGACGAATTCGCAGAATCATCCACTAACTTCTGTGACATCTCCAATACCGGTTGGAAATGGAACTGTCTTTCAGATTATGGTGATATTTAACACAAAACCTGTTGAGGATGTGGGATTAGCAGAGTACAACAAGGCAATTAATTTTGAAAAAGTGAAATCAGTAATTCTTAATGCTACTTTTTCAGACAAGATGCTAAAAGATATCATCTCTGATGTGGAGAAACAACGTAATACACTACAAACAGAAGGAAAGAATGTTACAAGATACTACACTAATGGCTCTACGACATTGTCATATTCCAAATGGTGGATGCAGTCATACGTAACATCTCGTCTGGACGAAGATGGTCTCCAAGCAATTGCATCCAATATGAATCCTGGAACAACTTTACAGAATGCAATCGATCCTATTGATAGAGAAATGCAGCGAATAATTTCAAATTATGATTTGAATTATTCTCAAACTCAGAAGCAACCTACACTACATAACACCACAAATTCTATAATCTCAAACTTTACAGAAAATAATCTTACAAGTATAAGCAAGATGAAAAATAATTATACCACAACTACAAACATGTCAAAAGTAATTCCAACAATCCCAGAATTTCCATTTGCCATACTTATTTTTATAATTGCGATATTCTCTATTATTCTAATTCTAAAGATAAGACATTTTTAGAACAAGACACTTACAGTTTTTTGTATGCAATAACACATAATGCTACCAGCCCAAGACCGCCTAGGATGACAATGATGTCTGTTTCAATCGTGTCCAACTTATCCATTACCTTGATTGCTACTACTATTCCTATTATTGCCAATCCAATTCCTAATAGTGTTCTTCCTTTACTTATCATTATTTGATCAAATATACATAATATTCTTGAAATAAGAACTTGGTCTAGATTATCAATACTGATTTTCTTTATTGGATTAGAACCTGTGAGAGTTTGAGTCTTATAGTACTAGATATTTGACAATATAGATTTTGAAAATTTGTATTCGAAGATCTTTGATTTGTTAACCTATTACTTGCACTATTTTTTTCAATACTTCGTTTTCCACATGTCTTGTCCAGAGCATCTCTGGAATATCAACGGCTAAAAATAAGGCAGATAAAAGTAATGCCTCTGCAGCTGCAACAGCAATATTTTGTACCAATTTTCCAATTCCTATATGTATGGCAAAGTTATTTGGATCCCCGCTGATCATTATGGTAAATGCCCTGTCTGCTGTAATAATATCTCTGAGAATGCCTGCTTTTGTGGCCTGAATGATTATTCCTACTGGTGAGTTGGAGGTCATCTGTGTTTTGTATCCGTCTCCTTCCAACGTTGTGATTATTTGTTGTGCTAACTGATTCAAATCCTTATTCTTGTTTTGAAATTGAACTATTTTCTCAGAGATCATGTTATCATTATTGATCTTCTCTGATAATTAAATTGTATTCTAATTCTCTCCATATTGCAAGGGTTTTTGCCCACACCGCCTGATTGGGTATGAAAAAGAGCCCATCTTCTCGATATGCAGACTGTGATCCACTCCAGTACATCCCTAATCATAATTCAAATAGATTCCAATCACTACGTCTAAAAAAATGAACTTCTGAAATAATGACTTGAGTAATTGTAAATATAATCAATAGTCTTAAAGTATTTCGTTGATTCAAAAAAGATGAAAAGATCTTTTTCTATGAAAAGCAAGTACACACCAATTCTCTTCTTGGTTATCCCATTGGTTCTATCTGCATTTACTCACATATGGAATCCTGTAGGGTTTCCAGATGTCTTCTATGATGAAGGAATCTACATGTACAGAGCCATGCATGTACTGGCTGGGGAAGGTCTGCAAACCGGTTATTTTCATGATCATCCTTTCTTTGGACAGATCTTCTTAGCCGGAGCATTGGCTCTTGTAGGATATCCAAATTCGCTTCATCCTACTGCCGATGTACAATCTGCAGAGATGCTGTATCTTGTTCCACGTGTATTGATGGGAATACTTGCAGTGGCTGATACTTTTTTAATATACAAGATTTCAGAGAGGCGTTATTCAAAAAATGTCGCACTGTTTGCATCTGTTTTGTTTGCAGTCATGCCAATTACTTGGCTTACAAGAAGAATATTGTTAGATTCCATCTTACTTCCATTTTTGTTAACATCTATACTCTTTGCCATTTATGCAAAAGATTCTAAAAACAAAAAATTACTTGTGGTACTTTCTGGAATTTTCTTTGGAATCACCCTCTTTACAAAAGAAACCATGTTTGTAATGATTCCACTGCTTGCAGTTCTGATCTATCAAAATACAAAGAGTCCTAGAATGCTTGCAGTGTGGTTTATTCCTGTAATATTGATACCATTAATCTGGCCCATTCAAAGTTTACAAAATAATCAATTTCACCTTTGGATTAGCGATATCTTGTATCAGGTTCACAGGCAAAATAACAACTTTGGAAGCATACTGGAAAACTTTCTTATTTTTGATCCGCTCTTATTGGTAATGGGATTTGCTGGCATTGTATATGCTGCTGTGAAAAAAGACTGGATTATCCTATTGTGGTTTATTCCATTTCTAGTATTTCTTGCTACTATTGGCTATGTGCAATACTTTTACTGGATTCCAGTTCTACCAATTCTTTGTATTGCTGCTGCTAAATTCATCCTTGATCTAACTGCACGTGCAAAAGAAGATGTAAGACACAAACTTCCGTTTGTGGTTATATCTTGTATTGGAATATTTGGACTAGTCATGACCACATTTCTGATTACGTCTAATGTCTCGGCTCAATTTGATGCTGTAGCATACGTTCTTCAAAATGTTCATAATAGTGATGCTCCTTATGATGAAAAAAACACTACAATTGTCTCAAGTGCAGTATATTCATGGATATTCAAATATGTCTACCATATGACTGATGTCTTGCCAGACTATCGATCCGTATTGTTTTATCCATTGCTCACTGATCATGTTCTTCTGATATCTGATCTTCATTTCAAGTCAAACATCAATGCTGGAAAACAACTCCAAGACATATACAACAATACCACAAGTGTTAAGAAATTCAAAGGTGGAGTTCTGGATGCAGATCTTGCAAAATATCCATTTACAAATATGCGTGCAAATTATGAAGGAAGCGAAGTTGAGATAAGGGAAAAGAACTAGTAATTATCTCAAAAATACATCATTAGAATTCTTTATAGTATGGAAAAAAGGAGCAATTCTTGATGGTATTTGATATAGATCAAACAATGCTTGTTTATCTTGCTATGATCACAGCTGGGATTTTTCTATTTCCAATAGAACCTTATCCTTCGCCATATTTTATCGGAGGTATTGCACTTATTGTAGTAGGTGGGTTCTTGGTTGTTCGTAAATCCCGAAAAAAACCTCAGTGAGAATTTTGAAACTTTGACTGGGCTCTTAGCTTTTCTGTTAATTTACTAAATATTTCATTATGGCTTACGTCTGTAAAATTGATTGCTCCGCTTTCTCGCGTGATTTGTTTTTCAAATTTCTCTTTTATGGCAAATGTGACAGATGAATAGTGAATTCTACCCTTGAGTTTTTCCTGAACTATTGTATCAGTATCAGGAAATGTTGCAAAATGAAATGACACGCCTCCTGCCCAGAAGATGGTAGGTATTCCACCCCCTGCTGACCTTGCGCTTGCAATTATCTGAGTCACCCAGTCCTCAAATTTTAGTTCTAATACTTCATGAATAACAAGTTGGTTCCAGGGCTCAATTATTATTTCCAAATCTTGATTACAAATCGCGCTCAAGTTTTATTTAAAGAGCCTTGATTTCATTCTGGGGACTGGCGATCTGCTCAAATCTCGCCCTATGAAAGATGGATTTAAATACTATGCAAGTTTTTTGGTGATTAGGTAATTTAGATATGCAAGATTGGAGTCAAGCGGGCGTATACATACCATTGATGGTAGGATTGATACCAGGATTCATTTACTGGTGTGTAATTACCGCAAAGAAACACAAGTAAATAACCAAAAACATCTTTTATCTTCTTTTTATAATTATTATCTTCTAACGTGAGTTTAGTAGAACCTTCTAAACTATGTTGTTTAGATTATGATATGCAGTATATGATTAATCTCCTTTTAGAACTATAATCTACATGAAGACCCTGTTACTTTCTAGTTCATTGATTCTACTTTTATTTACCACAAATATTGTCTGGGCTGATCTTCCGCCCTCAACAAGTCTTGGTGTAGAAGCACTTCAAACAATATACTCCCACAAAGCAAATGATGGCACTACAGTAGTGTTTGGCGAAGTACAAAATAACCTCAATTCTCCTGTCAATGCAGTTACAATTGGAGTTACATTCATGGATGATAATTCTAATCAGATAGAATACAAAACTGGCACAACTCTTCTTCAGGTAATTCCGGCTGGTGGCAAAGTTCCCTTTATGATATCATCTACAAAGGCTGATCCCTCTATCACGCAAATCCAGGTAAAAATTGCAGGATTCCAATCATCGCCAGAAAGACAGCAAGTATTGGATATTTCTTCAAACCCCCTTCAAGTTTCTGACAAGTTATCTGTCTCTGGTACTATAACAAACAATGGCGCACTAAAGTCTACAAACACAAAGATCTATCTGATTTCATATGATGCGTTTCAAAGAATAGTTGCAATTGGAATATCTGATCCAATCAGCGTTGACCCAGGGAAGGATTCTCAATTTAGCATCACTTCAGACTCTAGCACTAGGGCAAAGTCATACATGTTAATTGCGGAATCTGATAATTATCAATCAAAACTAATTCCTGTAAATAGTGTTCAGGTTACACTGCCAGTAATTGTAAGCAATACTGTGATAACTGATCCTAATGGCACTGCATATTCTACTATACCAGTAAATGCATCTGTAAAAATAACCAGTAATGCACAATATATTGCCAATTCCACTCAACCATTTGTATATTATGTTCAAGTAAAACAATTCAGCGGAAAAGTGGAATTCATAGGAAAATATGAAGGAGTATTTCTTGGAACTGGAGACCAAAGTGTATCTGTAAACTGGACACCACACTCTGCAGGTTCATATTTTATTGAAACATATGTGTGGAATTTTGATGCTGTTCCCTTGTCTTCAGCAGTACCATCAATTAACCTAATACTTGTTAAATGATAAAACCCTGAATATTTCATATCTATTATGACCAAATTCAAACTTGTAGCCTTGGGTGGTACATTTGATATCATTCATAGAGGTCATTTGGAATTACTACGGAATGGGTTTTCAGTTTCATCTAAGGTAATCATAGGTCTAACTAGTGATGAACTTGCAAGAAAAAAAGGAAAAAAACCAGATCATGATTATTCTAAAAGATACAAAACACTGGATGATACCATTAAAGAAAATTTTCCAAATTCCAAGTATGAAATAAGTAAACTCGATAATGATTTTGGCCCGGCAGTACTGGAAAGAGAGGTTGAGGCATTGATAGTAAGCGAAGAGACCTCTTCGAAAGGTGATGAATTGAACCGACTACGAGCAGAAAGAAATGCCCCGCCAGTTAAAGTAATTGTAGTTCCCATGGCTCTTGCCAAAGATGGTACTCGTATTTCTACAACAAGAATCAAGAGATCTGAGATTGATGCTGACGGCAATATACTTAGTTGACAAACAACTTTTCAATCTTTGAGTAGGTTCCATAAAACTCTAAAATGTCTGGTAAATCATTGAAAGAATTAACTGACAGGATGTTTAGCAAAATGTCTTCTGACATTGCAGGTCTAAAAGAAGGCCTAGATCCTGAAAATATATCTCTCTGGTACAACAAAGTGATTGGGGAGGCAAAAGAGATGGCACCGCCGTGGCTTGTCGATAAAATTGGTGTAAAACAGGATCCAATTTTATATCTGAAATTCAACCTTAACATATCAAAACGAGCAGTTCGTTATCTCATGATAGCAATCTCAAATAATCTTGATGATATGCCGTATACAACTAGACTGTACTTTCTTAAGGTACAGGAATTAGTTGGTCAGGAAATGGACAAGTCTCTTGTCTGAAATTATTCTTTTGTTATTTCCACTATATCTCCAAGAACCTTGGTTTCTGTAATCTTGTGTACACCATCAACTACAGATTGGATAAAATCTGCAAAAATCTCTGCCTGAAGTCTGTCTTTGAAAAGTATGCTGTGAGCAGACTTGTCCTTGAGAGATATTATTATCTCATTTTCAATTATCTCTAAAATCCCGCTGATAAAAATTTCGTTATCGTCTTTTATGTATATCAGGCTGGCAAGTTTTTGTGCTTCGTAATTGTCTATGCATGTGATATCTTTTTTCATATTGGCTAGTCAAACATGAACTTGTCTACTTGGTCTTTTGCTTTTTCTCGTTGTTTCTTAAATTCTGATAAGAAAGGTTTGGTAGCATCTTTTAGATTGCATTTGCATTCTCCACACAATAGCTGTCCGCCCTTGCACTTTCTTGCCCTTTCATCAGATTCCTTTTCTGTATCAAAAAAGTATCTGAGATACCAAAACACTGGGCATATGCTAAAGTTTGCACCAAGCTTTCGTTGAAGCTCAACCGTAGGCTGACCTCCAGTAAATGTACTTGAAATTTTCTTGTCTACTACATCGTCA
>JAJSDS010000038.1 GCA_028580875.1 Nitrosotalea sp. | reverse complement strand
GTGTGAATTCGCCGTTGCATGATTGGCATTTTCCTTTCTCGCTTCCAATCAATCCTATAATCAAAATTTTTCCTATTGTACCGCATTTAGGACAGAGGCCGGTTGTAACGTTTTTTGGACCGCTTGATCTTGGTTTTACTGATTTTCGCCTTACCATTGCATCAATTCTGAAATTCGGTTTATTAAGTTTAAGCGTAGATCGCAAAAAGCGCGGGGAGTGGGATTCGAACCCACGGGTCCTTACGGACATGGGATTAGCAATCCCACGCCCTACCAGGCTAGGCGACCCCCGCATAGATGTTGCTGAAATTTAAACTGTTATTATAACTTTGGAACCAGAATGGGAATGAATTTTCCTATTCTTCGCCAAAACGTTTGTAGTTTTCCACAAGATCCTTGAGATGAATTTTCTCGCCGCCAACAATTTTCAAGTCAACTTTGATCTTTCCTTTCTCAATAGTGATGATGTTATACGTATTGTCAAAGAGTCCCCTCATTCTTTCAGATGACACAGTTCCTGCATTTGCAATGGATAAGTTTCCAAAGTTCCAAAACCATGGCCTGTGCTTGTGACCACATATGACTAGGTCTATCTTGCTTGCAAGTGCAGTACGTAATGCATCTCCAGAATCTATCACAGTCACCCTATCAGTTCCAGTATCAGGAACACCGATCAAATGATGATGCATTGCAAGTATCTTGGTCTTGTTTTCATATTTTTTCATGGTTCTTTCAAGCCAGAGATTTTGCCTATAGCCAATCTCACCCTCATCTCTATCAGGTCTTGCAGTGCCAAGTGTTACAAGTACCGTATCTTCATCAAGATCGTTTACAGAATCAAAAGGAAAGTATTTTTTGAATAAGAGGTATCCAGTGTTCCTATAGTCATGGTTTCCACTCATTGCAATTATTTTTTCTGTGTCAAACTGGGAAAACTTGGCCTTGCATTTTTCATATTCTTTGAGCAGTCCCTCATTTGTAAGATCACCTGTGGCCACAATAACTGACGGCTTTAGTTGATTGATTTCTTCCACTGCCAGATCAAAGGTCTCTTCCTTGAATTGAGTACCCACATGAATGTCAGAAATCTGTACTATCTTCATAACAAAATATCCGATAAATGAGAGGTTTAAGCTTTAGCATTATACAATAAATTTTCAAATAATTTCTAGTTAGAGTTAAATATACAGATACTACAATTCCGCCTGATTTGGGAAAAAAGGCTGCAATAATTAGAGGCGATGGCATCGGTCCAGAAATTGTCGATGCAATGTTACAAGTGTTGAAAGCATGTAATACTCAAACGGAATTAGTTTTATGTGAAGCAGGATCGGAACAGTGGGAAAAGCACGGTGGTGAAACATACATCCCAGATGCAACAATGAAGATATTAGAAAACTCAGATGCAGGATTCAAGGGTCCTACAACTACTATCCCTAAACCAAATTCCCCAAGAAGTGTTGCAGTTACCTTACGACAAAAATTTGATCTATATGCAAACATCAGACCAATCAAGACATACAAGAGGATAACTCCAGACAAGACGCTTGACTTTGTATGCTTTAGAGAGGCAACTGAGGGTCTCTATACTGGAATTGAGTTCAAGGTATCAGATGATGCTGCCATTGCAATTAGAAAGATTACAAGGCAGGGAAGCAGTCGTTTTATCAATTCTGCATTATCATGGGCAAAAAAATATCATATGAACAAGATGGTTGCAATAACAAAGAGAAACATTCTCAAAATTACTGACGGTATTTTCTGGGAAGAAGTAGAAAAGGCTGCAAAGGCAAATCCTGGAATATCAGTAGAAGAACTCTACATAGACAACATGACACAGCAACTTGTCATAAAACCAGAACAATTCAATGGTTCAGTTTTGGTAAGCACCAACTTGTTCATGGACATAATATCAGAGTTGGCATCAGGCATAATTGGATCAATTGGGCTTGTCTATTCAGCAAACATGGGAGACAGATTTGCCATGTTTGAGGCAGCCCATGGAAGTGCACCTTCATTTAAGGGACTAAACAAGGTGAATCCAACTGCTGCAATTTTATCAGGAGCATGGATGGTTGAATATTTGGGAGAGACCCACATCAAGGATGCAATATTTGCTGCCACAGACCAAGTGATCAATGAAGGCAAGTATGTCACGTTTGACATTGGCGGCAGTGCGACCACCACACAAATGACAGAAGCAATAATAGAGATTGCAAAACAAAAGTTACGAAAATAATTTACAACTTTAGACTAGACTTGGACAAGGCTAGAACCGAAACTATTGATATCAATAAAGCAAGATATGATGCATCGCCAAACTCTGGAACACTTGCAGTATTATCAGACAATGTAAAGTTTTGATGTACTATTGGAATAGGTTCTTTATTTGCAATAGGAGTAGATGGCGGCAAGATAGATATCAGATCACTTGATCTATCATCATTTGCATTCATGTCGCCTGCATTGTTGGCAGAATTTGCATCAAAGTATAGTTGGTATTGTCCACTAGGAGCATTGCCCCACACAAACGTTACAGGAACACTCTGTTTTGCAGGAACATCTAACTTGACTAGGTTGTTGTAAAAAAGTGAAGTTTGGTTTGTTATTTTTAATGTAAATATGATGGAATCAGCGTCGGCGTTTCCTGTGTTTTGAATCTGTTTTGTTATGACAATGCCATTTGAAGTATAGTTTTGTTTCTCAACTTTAAGTGAGTCAGGAACCCAAGAGAGTTCTGCATGTGAGAATCCTTTTGATACAACAACTAGTCCAGATGGCCACATGTCTGTTTTGTCATAATAGTTGTACTTGCCAGCAGAGCCAAAAAACTGGGTAAATGATTGTCCAGGTTTGATAACTCCACTATCAAATATTCCCTGAGGGCCATAGTTTGAGGTTCCTGTGGTAACAGTATGAGTCCGGTTATCTTGGTTTACCCAGGTAATGGTATCTCCAACTGAGACATTTACCTGAAATGGACTATAACATGAGAGGTTTGGCCTGCAGTGATTTGCAGTTCCATTTACAATGGTTACTTGGGCGTTATATGCATGTGCACTCTGTGACGATACAGAGTAACAAATTGTAGCAATGACAACAATGCACACCAAATTGGAAAACCTCAACAATGTCAATTATTCACCTTTGCAGATAAACCAGATGTACTTTTTGTGAGAAAATCATATTAGGATTCATGTCAATTCTTTGTGCATTCAACAATTACTAATTCTTCATAGAATAATTTCTTTTTTGCTACAATGCTTGCATCAAATCCAAGAGACTTGCATAACTGTATGAGGATATCATAATCTGCAAGAGAGGATGTAAGAAATATCAGCTTGCCACCTGATAATTCTCGGAATGGCGGATTTAATTATCATACTTGGAATATCTACACCATTATGAAGACCATCCACTGCAAGATCCCGCAACTCATCAGATGGCAAGTATGGCAAGTTACATACAATAAGATCAAAACTATACCGTAGTGCATCAGCAGCATTACAACAGATACAATTGTCAATAACTTCATGAGCTTTTTTCAGAGCAAAAATGTTAATGTCTGTTGCAACAACAAGTGAAAAATTTTTAGACAGAGTTTTTGCAATTATTCCAGATCCTGTTCCTATATCAAGTGCAGACCTACCTTGTTTGTTTTCTAGATAGTCTGCAAGAAAGAACGAGTCCTCTGCTGGCACATAGTAATCATTTTGTGATTCTTTTTGCAATGTCTATTATCTCCTCGTCAGGCATCTCTTCAAGTCTTTTATCAGAATCAATCTCTATTCCCATTTTTTTTCCAATGTGTCTTATGGTCTTTCGTTTAAATGAAAATAGCTTGTTTACAGTGTGTACTATGTGACCTGAAAGTACATGCTTTTGCGTAATTGCTATTACAACCGAGTCAACTTTTGGTGGAGGTCTGAAATTTGTCTTTTTTACGTCCAGGATGTTTTCAATGCCAAGGCAATAACTTGCAAGAACAGATACTGCACGTCTCTCTTTACTGTCCTTTTTGGCCAATTTCTGGGCAAATTCCTTTTGAACCATCACTACAGCACGTCTGAATTTTCTTTGTACAATCCACTCTATTGCAGTGCGGCTCTCAGAATATGGAAGATTTGAGACAAGCACTGTAAACTCGATATTTTTCTTGAAAGCATCGCCTTTTTCCATTACTAGGTTTGGCAGATGCGAAAAAGCATCTTTTGCCTTAGAGTATAACACTGGGTCTTTTTCAACGGATATTACCTGCTTTGCATTTGCGCAGAGAAGTGGTGTTAGGATACCATGGCCTGTTCCTATCTCAAGTACAATGTCGTCTTTTCCTATATGTGCAGAATCAACTATAGAATTTGCAATGGAATTTGATGTCAAGAAATGCTGTCCAAGCGACCTGCGCTTGATCATTTTCTAACAAAGAGACTCATCCTTGTTTCTCCCGTTATCTCTTCGATGATTCTCTTTGCAATCTGTTTTGCAGGCTCTTTTAGTCCGACCCTTTCTTGCAAGTCCTTAAAGTCTGTGAACTGTTTCTTTTCTCTTTCTTCTAGCATTGTCTTCATGTAGGTTTTTCCAATACCTGGAATTAGCTCAAGTGCATGTATCCTTGGAGTAAGTGGCTGTGCATTGTTAAGATAGTCAATGAATCTTTTTTCGTTTTGTATGACAATTTTTTCTACCACTGCATTTAGTTCGCTCTGTGCAGAAGAAGATATTTGCTCATGTTCAAGCCTTCCAAGAACTGAAAGAATTTTTGTTCTCCCTTCTTTTCCAATGTAGACTCGTTCTCCTATTTCAAAGGTAGAGTTTGGCAATGCTAACAATTCAAGTATGGTAAGTCTTTCTTCTCCAATAGCTGTAACAATTATTCCATCTCTGCCTCGTACAGTAGTCGACTTGCCTCTTGTAACAAAATCTAATACGTATGCGTATTCCTCATACTTTCTAGTTTGAGTGTGCTCCAAGAAAACCGGACTCCTAAACTTAAGAGTTCTCCTTGATTATCTTCAGCATCTTGTCGAGTGTCTCAGCAAGAATTAATTTCTTCCAGCCAAAAGTAAATGCTCGCAATTCAGCTTCAGTACTTGGGAGATTATTTACAATTTCTACTGCTTCTTCTTCTAGTATACCACATTCTTTTACTAGTTGCTGCTTGAGTTTCTTTGCAGCCTTTGCATCAATTTTTGAAAACTTGGTAACATAATCATATGTCCATCTTTGGATTTGGTCCATTGATTCAGTGTCAACTTTTTCCATAATCTCTTTTACCTCTGGAATTGAAATACCCTGTTTCTTCTTTACTTCTTCCATCTATGCAACACCAAATGGTTTGATATGGTCTAACCTAGTGATTAAGGTTTTTGACTTGTTACCAAGATTAACTGCAAGCTTTACTGTTCTTCTACCAACAGTCTTGACTGTCCCCACCTTTCCATGATATCTTCGGTGTGGTAATGCTTTATGTTGTGAAGGATCTATGATTACCAAAACTTTGTCCCCTACGGCATATTCTCTTAGCAGAAAAGAGACTCCTCGGACTTTGTCTTTAGTCATGACTGATCGTGACTTGTGCATAAAGCCATGTGAACGACCCTTTGGTTTCTTAGTAGTCATTAATCGTTAAGACTTGAGATGACCATAATTTAACACTTACTGGATATAAAGGAAAAAATTAGTACGGAATGGAAGGCTGCACTTCCATCCCGGGACAGGATGACGAGACCTATTCTTCAGCTTCTTCTTTCTTTTTCTTCTTTGTCTCATCTTCTGGATCTGCAACACCACCTTCGGTTAGTGTGTACAGAACCTCTTGTTCTGGATGATGAGGGCTGTCAACCATTCTGGCAATTCGTTTCTTACCTGACTTCTTTAGATATACACGATATGTTGAGGCATGTGCCACAACGTTTCCTCCAACAGGTCTTGTTGGGTCACCAAAGAATTGGTCAGGCGATGACTGGACTTGGTTTGTTGCTATTGCTGCAATATTGTATGTTTCAGCAGTTCTTGAAAGCAAGTGCATGAATTTGTTCAGTCTCTGTTGTCTTACAGAAAGAGTACCCCTACCAAGGAACTCGGATCTGAACAATCCAACTGCAGAATCTACTACAATTAGTTTTATTTTATTTTCTTCAATTACAGGGCCTGCTTCTTGTAGAATTAGTTCCTGGTGAGCGCTGTTGTATGCTCTTGCCACCATGATTCTATCAAGAACTTTTTCTGGATCAAGGCCTTTTGCCTTTGCAATTGACACAATTCTTTCTGGTCTGAATGTGTGTTCAGTATCAACATACAAAACTCCACCATCTAATCCACCTTCTTCTTTTGGTTTTTGAACAGTTACACATAATGTGTGGCAAAGTTGTGTTTTACCAGCACCAAATTCACCATAGACTTCAGTTACGGCCTGGGTTTCTATTCCACCATCAAATAAAGTATCAAGGGCGTTGGTTCCAGTTGTGATCTTTCCAATATCTTGTCTTCTTTTATAGATCTCAGTTGCAGTGACAAATTCTTTGGCAATTTGTCCATTGTCAATTAGCTGCTGTCTTGCTTTGTTTACAAGATTTACAGCAGCTTCAAGATCCATACCAGTAATTTCTGATATGTCAACTGGTCCTCTTACAACAAGATCCAATATGTTATGGATTCCTGCATCACTTAGCTTCTTGGAAGTTACTGGGCCTACCCCATCTAGATTTTCTAATCTTAAATCGTCCATCTTACCGTATGGTACGGTACCGGTACCTAATAAATCTACTGTATCAAGGTTCTGTATAGTTGGCGTCGGAAATTTTCACTGTCAAAACTCGTCGGGTACGCCTTAACCAGATTTTAACCTATAAAGTACAATTACAGAAATAACACCAATCAACAATATTGGAACTGCAAAAGGAAATTCAGGAACATTACTCTGCGAAATTGTGACTAGATCAACAGGCTGTGACCACAAGTAAACAAGAGTACAGGGTCCGTCCACATCACCAAGAAATCTTGCAACACCTGTTATGGTGTAGTTGCCTTGAGATATTGGTACAAAATCTGGGTTTTCGGATCGTTCGCCATCGACATAATAAGGTTCAGTAGATTTTTTTTCAGGCGAGATATACGTTAACATAGATTCCCCCGGTCTTAATTGATCAGAGAATATTGTATTAAGATCTATAGGTTCACCAAGTATGTGTGAGTAAACATCTTGGTATGGCACGTGTGGAAAATAATCATCGGGATAGTAAATACTATTACCATTTTTGTTGTTTATTACCAGCATGCCAAAGTCAGCAAATGGTCCAGCAATTGTCACGGTTTTGTTTCCAGCATTTGTCAATGCTATGCCAAGATTGATATTCGAATTAAACTCTGAAGTAGTAATTTGTTTTAACGGCAATATTTTATTAAAAGTAGTATTCATCAAACTATGAATATACACTGGATCAACAACAACATGTTGATGTATTCCAGTATAATTTGCATTCCCAAGATATAGTGTGGCAATTAGTTTTGTGCCATCATAATCTATTATAGTGGATCTTGTATAATTAGGATCAAGATAAGTAGGAGTGTTAATTGTGACATGCTTGTACATGCAAGCATCAGAATCTCCACCATAGATCTCAAATGGAGGCATTACAGTCTGCTCCTGTGCAAAAGCAGAATATGGTACAAATAATGTAAAGATCAATAATATTGCAAAAATCAAAATTTTCATTATATCACATTATAGATACAAGACCTAAAGTTTTATGATTGTAGGTTTTGAGGCTTCCAATATTTCCATAACTTAGATCTACAAGAATTACACCATACTTCATACTCAATATCAGACTCCCATTTTTTTCCACAATGAGGACAAAGATGTATCATGAAATCACCTCTTTGCTAGCGTTTTGTATTATCGTCATCCACTTGTTATCACCCTCAATATTGATACCCTAAGCCTGTGCAGGTGTCTGACCATCTAAGCTCATATGTGGTCGTACATAATTGTGATAAATCTGATAACCATTGATCAAAAATACATCATAATTTACATTGAGTATTGACTCCTTTTAGGTGTAGGATTTGTTAATTGAGGTTGTAGACCATATGATGACGCCCTGCTACTCCCCATGCTATGGCAAACGCAGCTATGCTTGCCACCAATATGGCGCCGACCATATGTGCAGAATCTAGCGGAAGGCATCCTACGTTGTATACGTAAGCTTGCTCTCCACATGGTGATGGTTGTTGTGCAAACGCCAAGTTAGTGCCTGCAATGGCAACTATACCTAGCGTCATAACGACTCCAGCCAGTTTTGCTTTACTCAAGCTAACCATGTATTGCATACGCAGTTGTAATATTTACGGCTAGCTGGAATTGAAATTGTTGCATGCCCCACTGATAACATTAGTCAAGATGTGGAGATTGATTCAGACAAACTTGACAAATTAGCACAAAAAATGGATAAGAGTTTGGAATAACATTAATTGAATAATTCATAGTGTCAAAGGTCGGTACATGGAGATTAAATAATATAATTTTCATAATTTGGCTCACGCATACATAATAACTGCAAAAAATTGAGTCAATTTGGGGTACTTGTGTCATGTCAGCTAAGCTGTCTTTAGACGAAATGTGGAAGTTCATCGACAATCTGATTCGTCCTAACGAACTAGTATCTGACAGAAAAATTCTAAGCTATGAGGACGTATTTGTAATATATTCAAAGCTGGTAGAGTTTGATCAAGTTTTCAGAGAGTTATTACAGATTAGACTTTTGCAAAAAGAAACTAAAGAAAAACTATGAGATACCTTCTCTCTATCCCTAAACTCTAGATTCTTCAAATAATTCAGCCCTATGTCCTTTTTTCTTTAGCATATGAGAATTATAATGCCCGCCTAGTGAAGATCTAGGCGGGGGAGTTCTAAACCCCTATGCCAGAAGTTTTTTGAGATTCACGTGTGCTATGTTCACAGTGTGTTCATAAAAATACGATCGTGATTATCAAGTGCGATAATCGGATTTTCATTTTAAGTAATTTATTTGAATTAAGTATACTGGAAGGGAGGACTACCAAAGTTCCAGTTGGCAAATACGACCACAGACATCAGCCAACTCCCTTCTGAAAATTAATTTCCATGAAGGCGGTCCCGAGGAAAAACATGGTAAATCGCATTCCATGTCTTGTATAGAATTACTATTTCTTAGAACTCCATACATGATATTTTCGTAGACAAAATAGAACGTTGATCAATGTTACCACTCCAAAAGTAACAAAGAATAATGGAATAGATATTTCTAAATTATCTAGCGTTGAGTTATGTCTCTCTATAATGATAAAGGAAATTATAGAATAGAAGATCGTAATAATAACAACCCTCGTAGTGAGTTCCTTAGCAAGAGTCATCATAAGAGAATATTACGATCAATCTTAATGAATATGCTCCTAGATACATGATCGTCATAATCTCTGAACCATATACATAATAATCACAAAAAATTGAGATTCATCGGTGTCCATATGAAAGAATCTTCAGGGATCTCTAACCATAAACCATCTTTAGATGAAATGTGGAAATTCATAGAAGGCTTAATGCGTCCTAGTGAACTAGTTTCAGATAGATCCATTTTTACATATGATCAGGTATTTGCAATATATTCAAAGCTGGCTGACATTGATGAAATGTTCAAAGAGACTGCTCAGATTAGCATTTTAAGAAAAGAACTGAGTAAAGAAAAATCACAAGAGACTGTTGTTTAGGCACATTTTGAATCAAAATTTTTCATTCATTTCGTGGTTAGCTTTTGCTAATTAGTTCAATAAATGACTCTATCTTGTGGTCTTCCTCAAGGCCCATTAATTCAGTTTTAATTTTCTGTACAGGGTGTAGATATTCACCATCAAATACTTGTTTTAATGCAAGGTTGAGGACATTGGGTTTTCTATAACAATCTGAAAATGTCATATTATGATCCCCAAGTATTTGTGCTATTTTGGTATGGTTGCTGACACCAAATTCCATCAATACCTTTTCTAGAATGACTCCAACAGCATTTGCAACTAGTTTTTCACTGTCTCCCATTTCTTAGTCATTGTACGGGATAGCATACCATTAAAAAGAATTGTGATGTTTAGAATCATGCAGCACCTCATTTCCATAATCGTTATAATTCCAGTAACATAGTTAATCGAGTCTTTTATACAGCAAAAACCAATCATTAGTGGAACCGTGGATGTGTCTTCCTAGTGTACGATCACACCATCACTATGACACAAGTCCCTAATATCCACGGTTTCAATTTTATTTCATAACAGATAACCTACAGATTTTTGTATTTGGCACATTTGCCAGTTCAAAATGAACGAACACACTCTTTTCAATACATGTGCCATAAGAAATATTGCAGATTCTATACTGGCGGATGTTCTTTGGGTTAAACACCCAAAGGGCAACCGCTAGAATCTGATTATTTTTTTATTTTATTTACAAGCGATCTGATCAGATGTCCCTTGAAGAGAAAATCAGAAATCTTGTAGGCAGACACTGCAAGGGCAATGAACAGTCCACCAGTAGGAAGGACTAGAAGTGTATTTTCCAAAACTATGGCAGATTTAACCGAGGCATAACCTGAAAACATGATAAAGCTTAGCAGTGCAAACCCCAACACCTCAAGGGCAATGGTTCTATGTGACAATACAGTAGGGCTTACAGTCAAGATACAGTGGTACCAATTTCCAGATTAAAGTGTCAAGGTGGATAATTTTTGACAGATGGTCAGATCAGACTAGTTTTAAAACAAAATGTAAATAGAGTTGAAATCAAACTTGACAGATAATTTTTAAAATTTACTTTCTTTTTCGTTGGCCTGGTTTGTTTTGCCCCGGAACTCGTTTTAGGATGAATCTTTTTCTAAAATTGTCTTTGTTTCTTGTAATGGATATAGTTCCATGTCTTTCTCTTGATGGAACCTTTGGAGTTTGTCCTCTTACTTTTCCTGCTTTAGTAAGCGATCCGTGAGTTGGCACAAATAAACTCTTTTTTAATTCAATTTATGTATTTGGGTCTGTAGAAAATTTACCAGTATTTTGCTTTGATTGTCTCAATTACACGTTCATGTTCTGCACCCTTTCTTCTTGCATATTTTTCCATTGCAGTCAATGGAACACCACCCAATGCTCTTGCAAGACCTGTGAATGCCTTTTTCTTCAAGGTATTGTTGCTTCCGGTTTTGTCCATGAATTTCTGAATGCCATACTTGAAGTTGTGCTGCCATGTCTTGTACATTACACCAAGTTGTGGCGCAGTCAATTCATTTCCAATATCAAAGAATTCAGATTTTTCAAGCAATCCAATTGGTACAAATGTCAATGGTGTTACGGTAAACTGGGATTCTGGCTGCTCTAATTCTAGTTCGTTGATGAGGCGTATTGTGTCCCATCCATCTTCTTCTGTTTCGGCATTGTCAAGGCCCATGATCAGTGTGAATGCAGGAATCCAGTGATTCTCGTTTAGTGTCTTTACACCTTCTTTTACGACCCAGTGCCATTCCTCTGGCTTGTATGGAGCAAGTTTTCTGTCTGCATATTTTCCAATGAGTCTTAGGCTTCCAGTCTCAAATCCACATTGTACTCCAGTCTTGTTGTTAGGACCTGACTTGATTATCTTTGAAAGGTTTGGCAATAGTTTCTCGTCAGCAATTGCACCAGCCAGGGTACCGTGAGTTGGGTTGGTATGTTCTATTCCACAGGACATGACTGCCTTGAAGAGTTCCTCTAATGCCTCTCTGTTTGGAGCCATATTCTTTGTCTTTCGTGGGTCAAGACCGTAGACAAAGATATCATCACTGTGGAGCCATGCGTTTCGTTGTCCACCTTTTTTGATGTTTACCTCAATCTCTTGCTTTACTTTTTCAGGCGAATAGTATCTTAACGGTCGTAGTGTAACATCACAGAACTTGCAACCTCTTCCACAGCCCCTCATGACCTCTACCATCCCATGCATGCTTGGCTCCACAATGTTTGGTATGCTTTCAACATCAGGCTCATCCCAATAGTGGATAAATCTTCCATGGAATTTGTTTTCGTCTTTTCCAAATTCTTTTACTTCAACTTTAAAATCACTCTTGACAAACGGATTCATGTTTTCAAATTCGCCGGCAATTAGTTTGTTAAAGAATTCACCAGCATGTCCATCAATTTCTGGCGCAATGCCACCAAGTTCTCCTTCCAAGACTGCATACAATCCATATTCCTGAATCTTCTTTGGATCATAATTATACTGCCATGTTCCAGATGCCCCTGCAATGACTTTGGCATGGCTTCCGTTTTTCTTTTTGGCAGCATTAATCTTCATGTGTAAATCGCGATTGTAAAATTCATCATATGATGTCTGTTTTCTACCATAAGTAAATGTCATAGTTACAGGACCCATTCCAAGAGGATCCATCTCATAAGTTCCAACTACTTCAGTTTCAGGACCAATGAACTTGTCCACATGATCAGGATGTGCCACTACAACTTCGTTTCTCTTGTATCCATCTCGTAGAAGAGCTGCTTCCACTTTACGTAGTCCATATGGAGCATAGTTTGCAACACCGTTTTTGTGCCCTATGGGATTGCAGATAAAATCAAAGAGAACCTTTGGAGTAACTTGGTCTTTTAGGATATAGTACCAGAAACTGTTTTTTGGTCTATGCGGATCTACTGCAGGAGCACAACCAAAGAAGGTTGCAAGAGAGATCCCACGATATGGGGACATTAAAGTGCGGTCTGCAGTCAGTACTATCTTTGCCAATTTTCAATTTGAATGGATTTTTATAGCATTTTAAGTTTTCCGGAATTTCCAGAATCTAGTAATTATCAAGTATGCCTGATTTACTTCTATGAGTATATCCAAACTCTTTGTTTGCAAGAAGAGTCGGACCGTCAAATACAGTTCCATCTTTGCATGCCATCACATCACCAAAGCAACAGCTTCCGCAGATTCCAATTCCACACTTCATCATTCTTTCAATGCTTGCCTCAACATGTGTCTTGTTCTCAGATGCAATTTGCACAACTTTGTGCATCATTTTTTCAGGGCCACATGTATAGACTGCATCAAATTTGTTTTCTTGGAATAATTTTGTCATGACATCTGTGACAAGTCCTTTTTCTCCATAGCTTCCATCTTCTGTTGCAACAATCACTTTGTGTTTTGTTCCTTCAAGCAATTTGTTTGCAAGGCCTTCAAAAAAGACTTCAAGTTTGGTCTTTGCCCCCATCACTATGGTAACATCATCAGTTTTCTTAAGAAACGTCACCAGTCGTATCAATGGAACAAGTCCTGTTCCTCCACCCACCAGGAGCAGATTGCCTTGTCGTATAGTAAATGAATTCCCATAAGGTCCGCGAATACCTATTTGTTCTCCAACTTTTTTGGAAAATAGTTCAGTTGTGGCAAGCCCATGTTTTCGTACTGTAAATGCAGCTTTTCCATTTTCTTGCGATATCATTACACTCATTGGGATTTCATTTATGCCAGGTATCCACACCATTGCAAATTGCCCTGGTAGAACCTTGGACAAGATCTCATCAGAGAAAAATATGGTGCGAACCGTAGGTGTCTCATCGACTACTTTTTCTA
>JAJSDS010000037.1 GCA_028580875.1 Nitrosotalea sp. | reverse complement strand
TCAGATTGGTTAATTCATGCGCTTTACGAAATTGCAAAACTAGAGAAAAAAGATGAGATATTGTCTGAGATTGATGCATTGAGGTCCAGAATAGTATATGGTATTAAAGAAGAACTTGTTGACTTGGTGAAAGTAAAGGGGATTGGAAGGGTTAGAGCAAGAATACTCTTCAAAAATGGAATAAAAACTACTGAGGATCTATCTAAGATATCTATTGAAAGACTGGCAAAAATAGACAAGATAGGGCCAGTTATTGCAGAAAACATAAAGACACATCTGAAAAAGATAAGATGATGCTGGATAAAACAATCATAGGAATACTGATTTCAGCAGTAGCATTTGTTACTGTTTATGCAATTACTCCTAGTCTGATCAAAGTACTGATAAAAAGAAAGATGGTTGTAAAAGACTATAACAAAGAGGTTGCAACAATGGTCGCTCGCCCTGGAGGACCATCTATTCTTGCAGGAATTCTGGCCTCCGAACTTACTTTGTATGCCTTTTTCCCTTCAAATGAAATATTGGCAATTATAATAACAACTTCTCTTGCTTTTCTTGTTGGATTTGCTGATGATAGAAAAGTACTTGGAGGGTGGTTCAAACCATTAGCTCTTGCTGCTTCTGCATTACCTATAATTCTACTTGGAGCTTATGTTCCACCACATCTAGCATTTCCATTGTTTGGCTCAGTCAAAATCCCAGAACTCTATTTGGGATTGATAATTTTCATTATTCCAGTGATGGGCAATACAATAAACTCTATTGATGTTCTAAATGGTGTTGCAAGCGGATTCATGACTATTGCCAGTTTTGCCCTTACAATTTGTCTTGTCATTGTACATCATTATGATATTGCACTAGCGAGTCTACCTCTTGGATTTGTTTCTCTTGCATTTTACAAATATCATAAAGTTCCAAGCAAAATATTCCCAGGAGATTCTGGTGCGTTAACTCTTGGAGCAATGTATGGTGCATTATCAATAGTAGGTCATGTTGAAATTATTGCTGCGGTTGCATTACTTCCTGCTGTGATAAACTCTTTTCTCTTTCTTTCTAGCGTAAAAAGAATAATTGAGCATAGACAGATAAAGGCAAATCCTGTTGTTCATACTGAAGATTTTAAACTGATGGCAAGTACCGATAAATCTGCACCAATAACTCTTGTACGATTAATCTTGGCAAATGGACCCTTGACTGAAAAACAAGTAGGATTTGTAATATTTAGACTGGCATTATTTTCTGCAGCACTTGCAATAATCACATCTTTTATGATGGAAATTAGGATATGAAAGGAACTCCAATTTTTTTCTACATATTTGTCATGTGGTTATTGATTATTGCTGGGGGTGCACTAATTGTGCCAATAATCGCACACATTTCAATACAAGGTTTCGGAAAACTAGATAATTTGGTAGATTCTGTTGTAAAAGCAGGTATTGCACTAGTACTTGTAGTAATCTGGATCTTGATTATGTCAAAAATAAAGAACTGGATATTTCATAAACAAATCAGTCACTAGCTTTTTTCCCAATTCTGTTTTTTCTTATCATATTCTTCCCGTGAATATTTGACTTTGGCTGGAACTCCCACTACTACACAATTTGGAGGTACATCTTTTGTAACTACTGCACCCATTGCTACCACACTATTCTTTCCTATCTTGACTCCTGCCTTTATGACAGCTCTAGAGCCTATAACTGCTCCATCTTCTATGGTTACACCAACCATCTTTTTGCTTGCTGGATATGGATCATTAGTTAAAGATGCAGCAGGACCTATGAAGACATTTTTTCCAATTCTAGAAAGTGGTGGTATGTATACAAGTCCCTCAATCATGGTATTTTCTCCAATTTTGACATTGTAATCAACATGTGCAAGTGAACCAATCTTGACATTGTCCCCAATCTCTGTATCATCTCCTACGTATGCAAAGTGCCATATTCTGACATTTTTCCCAAGTTTTGCTTTTTCTGAAATGAAATTTGTCACCATTTTCTTATCACAAGTGCCATGGAGCGCCTTTTGTAACAATTTTTTCAGGAAGATTACTTTTGTACTTGTTCAAGAATTCAATGTCTTGATTTTTGTCTCTTAACTCATCTGGTAGCATTATGGGAATTTCTTCTATGATTGGATAATATCTTGAGCATCTTGAACAAAATATTGTGCCTTCTGAAATGATTTCTCCTTTTGCATTTAATTCTACTAATTCAAGTGGAAAATGTTTGTCTATTGGACAAGCAAGAATTTCCATTAATTTTCTGTTCATTTTAGATCCAGATAGATTGGGGTTCCTTTATGGCTAGATAAAAGTGCCGCTTCTGCAATCTTGGTAGTATTTACTGCATCTTCTGCTCTTACTCTTATGTTCTCTTTTCCTTCAATTGCAGATATGAAATTTTTTATCTCTAAAAGTAGGGGCTCCTCTGTTTCCTTACGAGGTATCTCTGCACCTGAACTGGTTTCAATCTTTATTTCTTGTGTGATAAAATCCGAAGAAATTATTGCGTCTCCACATACAGCATTAAATTTTCTAACGCGAATTGGAGTAATCCAGTTTGATGATATGATTGCAACTCTATTATCTTTGAAACCAAGCATTATTGTTGCAAAATCTTCATGCTCGTGTCTTATTTTTCCAGATCTTGCAAATACAACCTCTGGAACATCATCAAATAACCACATGGCAGTATCGATATCATGTACTGAAGTATCATAAATGATTCCAACATCTTTTATGTGGTTTGGCATTCTGTTTTCTCTGTGAAATTCAAGCATGATTAATTCTCCGTATTTCTTGGTCTTGACATACTCTTTGACAAGTGAAACTGCAGGATTGAATCGCTCTATGTATCCGCTAGTTAGAATTACTTTATTCTTCTTGGCTAACTTAAGGAGGTCTTCACCCTCTTGTGAGAGGTAGGTCATTGGTTTTTCTACGAAAACATTCTTCTTTTGCTCTAGGAGTTTTCTTGCCAATTCAAAATGAGTAGAAGTAGGTGTGCAAACAAATGCCGCATCAAATTTTTCTGCATCCATTAGGGAATCTAGTGAAGAATAATGATTCACAGAATATTTTTTACTAAATTCTTCTGCACGAGATACATTCATGTCGCATATAGCTGAAAGAACCCCAAGTTGTGAAAGAATTCTGACGTGATTCTTTCCAAAACCACCAGTACCAATCTGAACTATTTTCATCTTAATACACTGGTGTTATCCAACTAGAGTATTTCTTGTTTTTACCCATAGTTATATCTGAATAGATCTTTCTAATATCTCCTGTAATTTTTCCGACCTTACTATTTCCGACTTGTTTTCCATCAATAGAAATGACTGGAGTTATTTCTGCAGCGGTTCCTGTCAGAAATACCTCATCGGCAAAGTAAATCTCAGTTCTGGGAATTTCACGTTCTATTGTTTGATATCCTAGATCTTTTGCTATTCTGATGACTGAATCCTTTGTAATTCCTTCTAATGCTGATGAGCTAGTTGGAGGTGTTAGTAATTTACCATCTCTTATGATGAAAATGTTCTCTCCTGGTGCCTCGCTTATGTTTCCCAAATGATCTAACAGTATGGCTTCATCGTAACCATTTCTCTTTGATTCTTGAGTTGCAAGTATAGAGTTTAGGTAGTTTCCACCCATTTTAG
Source organism: Nitrosotalea sp. (assembly GCA_028580875.1). GTDB lineage: Archaea > Thermoproteota > Nitrososphaeria > Nitrososphaerales > Nitrosopumilaceae > Nitrosotalea. The sequence goes on along the minus strand of JAJSDS010000037.1, from coordinate 9,999 downwards.
CAAGTGGAGGTGTAGAAATATCATGAATTCGTCTCCAAGAAGAAATGCCGACCTTTATTCCATTTTTGTTGAACAATTCTCCAAAAGGAAACATGACTATTGCTGCATGTGTTGGAGTGTCTTCGGTCACATGAAGATTAATTCCATGCTTGCCTACAAAGTAAAATGGTCTTATGTAGCAAGATTCTTTTACATTATTTTTCTTACAAATCTGAATTATTGCATTGGTAATTTCTTTATCTGTAAATCTCAGGGAAATTGAATAGACTTTGCCTGAATTTCTAAATCTCTTGATATGATCTTGTAGTCTAAAAATATGCAAATTCTTAGAATTCCAATATCCTCGTATTCCTTCAAAAACTGAAGTACCATAATGGATAGCATGAGTCATGACTGGAACTTTCGCATCTTCATCTTTTACTAATTTTCCATCAAACCAAACAAATTTTGGAACGAAAGATTTCATATTGAAAAACCGATTCCGTCTATAATTAATCTATTTCTACCAAAATCCGATGCTTGGAAATTTCATTCCTAACACCCTATATGTGAGATCCTCTGCGTTTGCAAATTTCTTTACAATGTCCCAATTCTCACGTATTATTTGCACTATTTTAGGGTCAACATAGTTCTCCCAATCTGTATCTTTTCCCATTGCCGCATCAAACATCTTTTGCTTTACAGACGATGCAGAGGTTTCCTTTCTTTTTCCTACTCTGGGATTAAGCCCGTATAGTTTGAGTACGAAACCTTCAGCCTTGTCTCCCGTGTAGGTAAAATAATCTGTTTTTACTCCATTTAAGATCTGTTTTTTTATTTTCCATGAATAAGGTGATAACATTGGCGGCATGTACTTTGCAAATGGCGCATAGAATGTATAGTCTGGTGCAATTGTAATGCTATCGCCAAATACTGCTTTGAGCATTTTTTTTCTCAACTCATAGCTGAACGGAAAACTTCTACTATTGATCTCTTTTACGTCTTTCTATAATATGAAAGGTAAAACTCTCACTTGATTTTCATTTTTTAACTCATTGATAATTTCTACATGAGCCTTGGTAACGGGATTCAAATGTGCAAGATAAATTGAAGTTGTCACTTGTCTTTCTGTAATTTTGTGGCATATTTCAATCATTTATTTGGAATTGTAATGAAACTTTCTAGAATATAGGGACGATGGGACTTGAACCCACGACATCCAGCGCCCGAGGCTGGCAGTCTACCAAGCTAACCTACGTCCCTGTTAGACTCGCTAGGGTAATAGAATATTATTCTTTCAAAGAGGATTTTTTCTAGCCGTATGACTCGTACTTTATTTCAAAGCTCTTGTCTGCTCTCTTGTTTCTCTCTGTGACAAAGCCTTTTGGTGTTAAAACATCTAAGCATCCGTCTATGGTTCCTTGCCAGCCACAAATGAAAAATACCGTGTTATCTTTTGTAACTTTTTCGCCAACCATCTTTTCAAGTGGAGACATTTCTCCATCTTTTGATTGTAAGAAACTTTCTACTCTTCCTTTATGACCATTCCAAGTTCTGTTAAACCACTCATCTGGTCTACTAATGGTTGCTCTGTATCTGAAATTCCATTTGTCTTTTCCTCTGTCTAGACTTTCTTCTTCTAGTTTGGTTAATTCATCTCTGTAACCTAATTCATCAACATAACTTGCACCATGGTATACTACGATTTCTCTCTTACTTCCTATTGCATGAAGATGTCTTGCATAGCTAAGGAATGGAGCAAGTCCTGTACCTCCTCCTAGGCAAACTATTCTTCTATTGTCTGGTTCGCCATCTGGTTTCTTCTCTTCTATGGTGAAAGGACCCGTGGGCTTTAACCAAATTATCTCGTCTCCTTCTTTTGCGCTAAACAACACTGTAGTAAGACGTCCTGGAAGTGGTTTTCTTACCCATCTTATGTATAATTCAATATAGTTTCTATTTTCTGGATTTGATGCAATTGAATATGCTCTTCTGATAATCTTGTTTTCTGCTGGTACATGTGCTCCTAATGTAAGAAACTGTCCAGCCTTGTATTGCGGTACTTCTCCACCTTCTTTTGGTTTGAATCTGAAAACCGCTAAATCTTCTTTCTGAATTTGTATGTATGAAATTATCGCTTTGCTATCTACGACCACGCGAGGATTTTGATTTAGATAGTTAAATATCTTATGTTGTTATTTTGTATCCTGGATTTTTGATTTACACTAAACGTTAATAACCTCTCAAAAAAAGTTAATGCAAATCAGATGTAATATTCTGGTTGAACATGGGCCGGTCGTCTAGCCTAGTAGGATACGCCCTTGGCATGGGTGAGATCGTGGGTTCAAATCCCACCCGGTCCACTTTTTCAAGTTACGGTGATTGAATGAATTGACATGGGAGCAAGTGGATTTATGTCACGCAAATTATCCCAGACAAATATTTCAATTTTATAGTTTCCTCTTTCACTTGGAGTCCATGAAAGTGCTGCAGCGAGAGTCTGATTCTTTACAAGAGAGCCAGTGGCATAATTGAGATCAACAATAGCTCCATCCGAATTAATTACTTGAACTATGTACGCCCAATCAATATTTTTTCCACTCATATTCTTAAGCGATGTTTGTAAGTTAAGCTGTTGGTCAACTACGGGAGATTTTATCTCTTCACCAAGAGAATTTACTATCTTAAAGTCGGATGTTGAAGTTTCTTCATATCCATACGCAGAACTAGCTCCGATAATTGTTATTACAAAAATCATAGATAGTAAAAACTTCATTGCCTCGAATCTTTCATTCTTAGATTTAAATTATCCCAAATACTAGTTTGCGCATGTCCGAATCTAGAGACATTATCTACATAGGAAAAAAACCACTGATGGCGTATGTTACTTCTGCGCTCATACAGCTGGCAAATCAACCAAAAATATCAATCAAGGCAAGAGGACTTAGTATTGGCCATGCAGTAGATGTTGCTCAAATCATTGCACGAAAAACAGAAAATGCTGGCTATGCCGTAGGAAACATCAAGATAGGTTCAGAACAAATGCAATCACAAGATGGACGCTCTAGGAATGTTTCTACTATAGAAATAGAAGTAAAAAGAGTTAACTCTTAGATAAGGATACCTTGAAAAACTCTTTTCTTTTTTGTCGCTTATTTTGTTGAATATTTATTTTCCATTTTTTTGAATTTTGAAAGGTCTACTATATTGTTGAACTCATCAAAATTTACAAGGGATTTTTTTAACTTCAACGTTGTTCCAGATTTTTTCAATTCTTTTAGAATCCTCAATGTGGCAAATGTATTTGCATAAAGTACGGATAATGGGTATAAAATCAGGTTGAAACCCATCCTATGTAGTTCATTGGATGGAAGAACTGGTGTTGCTCCACCTTCTATCATGTTTGCAACTAGAGGAGCTTTAATCGACTTGCCTATTTTTTTCATTTCATCAATTGATTTTGGTGCTTCCACAAAAATGGCGTCTGCTCCAATCTGCTTGTAAAATAAACCTCTTTCTATTGCAGCATCTAGGCCTTCGGTAGCTCGTGCATCTGTACGTGCGACAATTATGAAATCTTTACTTTTTCTAGCATCTACTGCAGCGCGAAGTTTTTCAGCATATTCTTCTTTTGGAATTACTTCTTTTCCAGACATATGTCCGCATCTCTTTGGCCATTTCTGGTCTTCAAGAAATATGCCTGACGCTCCAACTGACTCTAACTCATTTACAAGTTTCCATACGCTCAACGGATTCCCATATCCAGTATCGGCATCTACTATTACTGGAACAGATACTGATTTGCATATTCTCCTTGCATTTTCAATTGTCTCAGTAGATCCTATGAAACCATAATCTGGCATGCCCAAGAGTGCTGCAGATGTACCATATCCTGTCTGAAACATTGCTTCAAAGCCTGCTTTTTGTGCTATTCTTGCAGTTATTGCATCATAAACTCCGGGGAAAACAAGAGGTTTTGATTTGTCTAATAATAATTTTCTAATATTTGCCAACTGCGGCTAATACTGTCCTACAATTATTTATTGCTTAGTACATCTTTGATATTTTTTCTAGCCTTGACTTTTCATGATTAGAATATTTTTCAACAACTTGTGAAGTATATTGAAAATCCTTTGAAAGATTTCTAATTCTAAGAATCCTATATTCTTGCTAGTCATACATAATAGTAATATAGCCTGATTGAAATCCTTCACAAGACATATTTATGAAGCTTGAAAAGGAGAATGTCGAATAATGGTTAACAGTATAGAACTTGATCTCTTGATAGTAGGTTCTGGCCTTGCTGGTCTTAGAGCAGCAATTCAAGCAGCAAAAGTAAGCTCAAAGATCAAGATTGGGGTTATTTCAAAACTTCAAGTCATGCGTTCTCACTCTGTATCTGCTGAAGGTGGAACAGCTGCAGTACTATATCCTGAGGAAGGCGATTCTCTCGAATCTCATGTTTATGATACTGTAAAAGGAAGTGATTTTCTCGGGGACCAAGATGTCATTGAAAGACTAGTTTCAGAAATGCCATCTGAAATATATCAACTTGAACATTGGGGTATGCCATGGTCTAGAAGGGAAGACGGAAAAATTGGTCAGAGACCGTTTGGAGGTTACAGCTTTAACCGTGCAACATATGCTCAAGATAAGGTTGGATTCTATGAGATGCAGACACTGTATGATACCTGTCAGAAATTTGATAATATAGAATTCTACAATGAATGGTTTGTTACATCTGTAATTCATGATGGTCAACGTTTCTGTGGTATTACTGCAATTGAACTTGCAAATGGTAATTTTTACACATTCAAGGCAAAAGCACTGATCATCGCAACAGGTGGCGCAGGACGAGTCTATAGTTTTTCAACTTACTCGTTAGCTTCAACTCCTGATGGTTTGGATATGGCATATCGTGCTGGAATGGCACTAAAAGACATGGAATTTGTTCAGTTCCATCCCACTGGAATATTGCCATCTGGAATTTTGATTACAGAAGCTGCTAGAGGTGAAGGAGGTTATCTGATAAACAAAGATGGAGAGAGATTTATGAAAAAATATGCTCCCAACAAGCTTGAGCTTGCTTCAAGAGATGTGGTTTCACGTGCAATGATGACTGAAATTAATGAGGGTAGAGGTTTCAAAAACGAAACAGGTGTAGAATGTCTAAAATTAGATTTGACACACCTTGGTAAGGAAGTAATTATCGGAAAACTTCCTGCCATAAGGGAAATTTCTTTAAAGTTCTCTGGCATAGATCCAGTAACTGAACCAATCGATGTCAGACCAGTATGTCATTACATGATGGGCGGAATTCATACAAACATAGATGGTGCTACTGAAATACAAGGAATATGGGCAGCTGGTGAAGTTGCATGCAATAGTGTCCATGGTGCAAATAGGCTGGGAGCAAACTCCACATCTGAGTGCATCGTGTGGGGAAAGATCACAGGAGATTTAGCTGCAAAATATGTTCTTGAAGGCAAGTCACAACCGCCTTTCCCAATGCACCTTATAGCTACTGAAGAGAAAAGAATCTATGATGGCATTTTTAGAGGAAGTGGAAGTGTAAATCCGTATGAAGCACGCCAAGAACTTACTGATATAATGAATTCAAAAGCTTATGTCTTTAGGAATGAAAACGATCTGATTGAGGGACTAAAACAAGTAAGACAATTACAACAAAAAACTTGGAAACATGTGGATGATAAAGCCAAAGAGTATAACACAAACTTTTCAAATGTTATGGAACTTGATTCAATGTTTCGTGTTGCCGAAGTTATCCTAATGGGTGCAATTGCCAGAAAGGAATCTAGGGGCGCACATGCAAGAGTTGACTATCCTGATAGGGATGATAAAAACTTCTTACACCACACTCTAGTTTACTATGATACAAAGGAACCTGTTCTTAAAACACATCCGGTAACTATCACTAAATACAAGCCAGTGGAGAGGAAATACTAGTGGCAGAAAGATTGTCAAACCGTGAAGGCATCAAGGGAATGGCAAATCCGACTCGCTATGGAATGGAGCGAGTTGCATATTGGTTACAGAGACTTACCGGACTTGGATTACTGGCATATTTGATAGGTCATATTTATGAAACAAGCACAATCGTTAATGGAAAAATAGCTTGGGACAAGATGCTTGAATTAACACAAACCCCACAAGGTCACATTCTTCTTACGCTAGTAATTGGAATGTGTGTATTTCATACTGCAAATGGCATACGTGTCATGCTTGGTCATGGAGGTATAGGAGTTGGAAAACCTGGTCAGCCTGAATATCCATACAAGGCAGCGTCACTAAACTATAAACAACGATTATGCATCTGGGTCTCGATTGCTCTTGCAGCATTGGCAATGATGTATGGTGCATCCGTATTATTTGGTGATTAAGATGAGAGAAAGTATTATCATGAAAATACATTATGGAACAGCACTAGGAGCTGTGGCACTTGTAGCTGTGCACATACTGATGAGAATGTCGCAAAAATTTTCTGATTCATTACAATATCAAAATGTTATTGCAAACTATCATTTTCTACCATATGCGTTAATGCTAGAAGTTCTATTGATTCTACTTTCAGTACACGGTTTCAATGGTCTTCGGGTAATTCTGTTGGAACTAAAACAAGGTTCGACATATGAAAAAATGATAAACTATGGATCCCTTGCAGCGATGGCAATATTGATTGCTTATGGCTCAAGAACTATATTGATGGCTGGAATGGGGATTTCTTAGACATGGCAGTTGTAACTGTACCAAAACCATCTGAAGAATCAAATTCAAAAACAAAAACTCCTAGTACGCCAAATACTATTACTCTTAGAATATCTAGATCAAATCCATCTGAAGGACAAGAAGCCACTTTTTCTGAATTTCAGATCCCAGTACAGAAATGGACCACTGTTTTGGAAGCTATTCTGTATGTGAAACAAAACTTTGATCATTCTGTAGCGGTACGATATTCTTGCAGACAAGCATCATGTGGTTCTTGTGGAATGAAAATTAATGGAAAACCATCACTTGCCTGTTATACAAAAATTTCTGAATTGAACTCAAATGTAGTAACGATTGAACCAATGAACAATTTTCCAATAATTCGAGATCTTGCGGTTGATTTTAAGCAATTAATATCAAATCACAAAAAAATGAAGCCATTTATCATAAGGGAAGATTCTGAAGTAACACCAGAATCTAAGGAATTCATACAAACACCACAAGATCTTGAAAAATTTCTCCAATTCTCTTACTGTATAAAATGTGGGTTGTGCAACTCTGCCTGTCCTACAATGGCTACCGATACATCATTTATTGGTCCGCAAGGGCTTGCACAGGCCTATAGGTATGTAGCCGATAATAGGGATAAAGGAAAAGATGAGAGGCTAAAAATTATAGATGACTCTCATGGAATATGGCGATGCCACTTTGCTGGATCTTGTAGCCACGTTTGTCCAAAAGGGGTTGATCCTGCAATGGCAATACAATTGCTCAGGGGATATCTTCTAGGATTTAAAAAATAATATTCTAAGGCTTTTTAGGATTTTTACTAGTGTTTACTTGATTGTTTATGGCTTCTGCCATGAAGTGATTTGAAACATTCACTTTAACATCATTAATGCCATCTATCTTAAGCAGGTTGTCATGTACGTCTTGTGCAATCTTGAATCCAAATATTGCTGGACAAAATGGACTAGTCAAGTGTAGATCAATTTTAACTTCAGATCCTGCAATGTCGATATTGTCTACTAGTTCAAGCTCCATTATTGAGACATTTATTTCCGGATCAACTACTTTTGTTAGTTCATCGAAAATTTGTCTTCTCAGGTCTTGAGATGCCTGTGACATAAATCAAAAAAGCGTCTATGCTATATATAACCATTCTATTTCCTAAATTGATGTACAGATCTAGATTAGAAGGAAAACTAGATGAAAACACGTTAGAATTTCTTTCGTCAATTTCAGATGATTTTCAAATTGCATTATATGACATACTTGGAAGTCAAGCCCATACTTTGATGCTCTTGGAAAATAAAATAATTTCAAAATCTGAAGCAGAAAAGATCCTTGGGGCGTTGGAAAAACTCAAAAAAGAAAACTTTTCTGAAAAATCAGAAGCCGAAGACATTCATGAACTGATTGAATCTCTAGTGATAAAAAAAGCAGGAAAAGAAGCTGGTGGCAAGATGCACACCGCACGTTCAAGAAATGACCAAGTTGCACTTGACATACGCATGAAGATACGCGATGATGTCAATATTGTATGTTTTTGTTTAAACGAAGTTATTTCGACATTGATACAACTGGCAGAAAAGTATCAAAATGCAATAATGCCGCTATATACACACCTTCAGCAAGCACAGGTTGGGTTGTTTTCTCACTTTCTTCTTGCATACGCTGATGCACTCTTTCGTGATCTTGATAGATTTTATGTTGCATACGGACGAGTCAACGAATCTCCCCTTGGCGCAGGCCCTGTTGGAGGAACAAGTATTCCAATTAACAGGCAATCAACTGCAAAAATGCTTGGATTCAAAGGATTGGTGGAAAACTCGATTGATGCCACTTCATCAAGAGACTTTGTAGCAGAATATGTGGGAAATTCTTCCATCTTGATGACAAACTTGAGTAGAATGGCAGAAGATTTTATCATTTGGTCTACTTCAGAGTTTTCTTTTCTTGAACTATCAGACAAGTTTACCTCCACATCAAGTGTTATGCCGCAGAAAAAAAATCCAGATATCCTCGAATTAATTCGTGGAAAGACTGCTCAGGTGATAGGGTACCAAATGACAATATTGTCAAATTTAAAGGGTCTACCATCTGGATACAACCGTGATCTCCAGCAAATTAAGGTCTCAATTTGGCCTACTTCTAAGATTGTAATATCGTCACTACTTGTGATCAACTCTCTTCTTAAAACCATGACTGTAAACGAGAAAAAAATGCGACAGGCAATAGATGGAGGATTTTCAATCTCTCTTGACATTGCAGAACACTTGGTACGAAAAGGAATTCCATTTAGGGTATCACACAAAATAGTTGGGCATCTGGTACAAATTGCATCAAACTCAAAGAAATCTCTAACAGATCTATCTGTATCCGAAGTAAAAGAAACAATCCCATCTAATGAAATTGATGTAAACGAACTCTACAAAATTATCCAGTCTACAACACCGGAATCATCACTTGATACAAGACAATCACAAGGATCGTCTGGTAAACATGAACAGCAAAGAATGATTACAGACAGAAAAAGGAAAATTCAGGCATATGTACTAGGAACTCGCAAGAGGACAAATGAAGTTAGAGAGTCTGTTGAAAATCTTGAAAAGAATCTGAACACCTTGATAAAAAACAAAACCTAAAATATGATAGAAACATAGGAAAACTGAAAGTTTTACAGATAATTTTTGTAAATATCTGAATTTAATGTGAGAAACTTGACTTTTATATTGATTTTACTTAACATATGTGCTGATATCTAATTTTTACAACTCACTTCTAGGATGTATCAATTCGTACAACCGCAAACAAACAACCCTAACTACACTGCAGGTCAGACATGGGGTGCACTCAAAAAAGCCTGGCGTGGATACAAGATCGCAAAGGTTCAGAGTGATAACACCAGAATGGCTGAATATGCAAAAAAGATCAGAACGCTCCAGCATGATTTGGGAATTAAGCAAGCAGAGTTTCCAGAACTGAACCTAAGTTAGTTAGAATTCTCCTATTTTTGAAGTCCTTTAATCTGAAGTGATGATTTGTGGATAACTCCGCACTTGATATGACAGCTGATTATTTGCTAATTTTAAGCGGGTTCGCGGGGATTCGGACCCCGGACAGCCGGATTAAAAGTCCGGTACTCTACCTGGCTGAGCTACGAACCCATAGCGAAGGGTCATAGTTGTGTATAATTTAGTCTTTTACAAAATTTTTTGAAGAAAAGAAAGCTTTAAACTCAGATTTTCTTCCACAGTATTTTAACGCCCTTGTAGTATAGAGGGGATGCGG
>JAJSDS010000036.1:8616-13753 GCA_028580875.1 Nitrosotalea sp. | reverse complement strand
AACAACAATTCATTACTAGGATGTGTTGCCTCGAGTAATTTACGGTCAATACCATATTCCTCTATTTTTCTCCAGATTTCGTCTAATGATAGATCAGAACTCAAATGCTCCCCTTTTGAATAGAACAATCATTATTTTTTAAAACTTTCTACTATGAATTTGATCAGATAAGCACATCCTAAGGGATTTCAGAAAAATATAATTCGCCAATTTTTGGGAATTTAATATCAAAAAGTTGGATCGATCTAGAATTTTTCAACTTTATTAAAAATCAGATGCAGTTTTGTTTAAAATGAAATTTAGATTAATTGAAAAACTTGATCTTGTCTGTACGTGTATCTGCTTCAATTTCGCGTACAACTTTTACAAGATCGTTAATGTCAAACGGTTTATAGACTACAGCAGTGGCTTTGAGGTCTTCCAGTCGTTTTGCAGTATCTTGTGAAAGATCCGTAGTAATCATAATTACAATAGCATTAGGGTCCATTTCTCGAATAAGTTCTAATGCATACAGTCCATCAGTATTAGGCATGACAACATCAAGAAACGTAATGTCTGGCCTCAGTTTTTCATACTGTGCAACGGCATCTTTTCCATTTCGCCCAGTGCCAAGCACCTGAAAGTGTTTTAGTTCTAAGAGTTCTACAAAAAGAGACAAAACATCTGGATTGTCATCCACTACAATAGCTGTCTTCAACTGTCTAGTCACTTTGATAATTGTACTATATTCCCTATTTAAGGTATTTTTATATGATAAAATTACTTTTTATGGATAATGAAAATTTTAAACATCAAGAGACCGTTACGCCAATACCCATATTACGCACGTTTATTGGTGAAAAACAAATGAAATTCACCAAAATTGATATAAGGCCCATTTACCTGTATCAGGTAGAAATCCGATGAAGACAATTACTGAAAAACAAGCAGGGCAAGAGACTTGGAATTCAGAAGTGGCATCAAGTGAGAGCTCCAAACTTTTAGCACAATTAACCGAAGTGTTATCAGTACTATCAAAAAATGACGCTTTAACAATTTTCCTTATGGCAAATGAGGGAATAAAATCTGAGCTTGATACACCTACAAAAATTGGCCTTACAAAAAAACAATATTACACCAGACTAAAGCAACTAGTAGATTTAGGACTAATCATCAAACATAACGAATCATACATGCAGACAGCATTTGGAAAAGTCGTATATCAAAAACACATCATAGGCCTTACAAACAACATTAAGAATTCAAAATATTTGCAAATGGTCGATGTTTTAAAAGCAGATCCGAAATTCAATGATAGTGACATCATGGAGTTTATTTCAAAAGTAGAACCACAAGTCAGTTCTGATTTAGGTAATTCCAAAAAAGTTTCCACAATTATTTCAACGTATGAAGACATGGTTAAAAAAATTTTAGAGATGACAGAATTTGCTCAAAATGAAATACTTCTAGTTACTAGATTTCAGAATGAACTCATCGTCAATTCTATTTTGAAAAAAGCTAATTCCGGGATAAATGTACGAATTCTTGCAGATATAAACTTGGTAGAAAACTATTTTGAAAAAGAGATATCTGTAAAATCAGATAAAAATAAGAAGGAGCGTGAAAACGTAATCGCCAATCCATATTATCCTTCAAGAATAGATAGAAGATATGTGCAAGTTCCTTTTTGCATCATGATTGTAGACAATAAACATGTTGGATTAGAAATAATAGATTTAAATGAATCAAGAAAATTCAAAATGGCAATTTTTGAAGAAGATGTCAATCTTTCATCATCTATGACACTTCTTTTCAATGAGTTGTGGCAAAAATCAAGTACAAGTCATCCAAAAATAATTACAAAATCAATTTAAACCACATTTATGAACTCAGAAATTGATTCAAAACAAGACCCATCAGTATTGAGAGTTGTATAGTAAATATACTATTACGGACAATAGTTCTAGTTTTATTCATTTTCTCTTTATTCTCATAATTCTTCGATAATTTCATAATTTTAAAAACAAGATAACTGCATACAATCAATCCCAAAATTACTCCAGCAATGTTAATTCCAAGAAAAAAATAGCTTGTTACAAACAATATAGCAATAGAAGATATAGAACTAATCACTATTGCAAAACTTTGTTGTACACCAATAACAATTGGAATAGTTCTCCTACCGCCTTTTTTGTCTCCATCTAGATCACGTATATCATTTAATGGCCCATTAATAAAATAAATTAAAAACACCATTGCAGATGATGCAATTGCTAAATAAGATACATTCTGAATTGCAAGAGATCCCATAATAGATGCAATAAATCCACCAAGGGCAGTAACAATTGTTTTTACTACAAACATATTTTTCAAATGTATTTTAGGATGAGAGTAGGCAACAGCTAATCCCAAGAAAACAAGTGCTCCAATACCTGTTGGAACATTAATTGAAAATGCAAGTATTATAGAAACTGTAAAAAAACCAATCGTGTGATACAATATTTGTAGATAATGTGTTCTCTGAGAACTTATGACATTTCTATTATTTACTTTATCGACATCATAATCAGTAAGATCGTTGTAAAGATAAGTGGCAAGAGCAAGAAAGTACACAGATGCAGTAAGTCGTACAAGTACTAAAAAATCAGGGATTTTCATGCCAGATGCAATAAAAAACGTGCCCATAGTAGCTAGAGCAAAGCCATAGACTATAGTTCTAGACTTTATTACAGAATAGAGAATATCGAACTGAATACGTAGTTTCGTACCAAAATCAGATGAGCTTGATTTTTCTACTAATGCCATTTTATCTCATGATTGTGTTTGCTGATTAAAGTAAAACATTGACACATATTCTCCATATATGGATATTATAGTACTACATTATAACTTTTTAGATAATTTTACTCAAAAACCAAAAATAATGTATCATTATCTTAAATTTTTGTGAAATTTTGTAATATTATTAAAACTACATCACCTAAAATAACAAATTCAAAATCCTAATTCTCAAAACACATAGTAAAGAATAGAACAAGTTTCATACAAATTTTTAAAAATTTTTACCAAGTTATGCGGTTACAAAGACTAAAATGCATTTTTCAAAAATATTTAGTTAATGAATTTTTTATTATCCAGTACACAAATGTTGAAAAAAAATGGCATATTATTTATCATTATGATTTTTACAAATAGTTTCTTAGTTTTATTAGACACTATACCATCTGTAAACGGTATCGAACCATTAGTTCCAAGAATAGAACCAATGGAACATACCTCGTCAAATCCAAATTTGTACGTTTCAGCTGAAAATCCATTATTCAAAAATTATTTTGCAGGCCCACAAGTAATCCAAGTTATAATCATAGATCCTGACATAAATAGATTAGATGAAGCGTATGGAGAACCAGTTGTTACAGTAAACGGAAAACGACTCAGGGTAGCACAAGCAACAGATGGAAATTGGTATGGATATTTTGCAGACATGAAACAAGCGCAATATGCAGATGCTACACAGTTGAGCAATTCTGGAAAAGGATTAGATTTCGGACAATTTTGTTCAACAAGTTCATCTTCTGCAACAGGAGTAGACTTCTCAGATACCAAAGGAATAACAGTTGCAAGGCATTTTAGTGGAGCATCAAATGGAACTCAATCACTTGGAACATGCACCACAACTAATTTGGGCGGAACAACAAATCTGTCCGGAGGTACGTTACTTAACCACGTAATAAGACAAAATAAAACTCTAAACGGACAATCACCCGGAGGCAGATTAGGACAGATTGCTACAAACAATATTGCGTTATCAAACGCATGGCCAATAATACAATTATTTGATTTTTCTACATTTCCAACTAAAGTTTCAATACAATATTACAAAGCAGGAGGAGTACAGCAGGTTGATCTTAATTTTGATCAAATTCCTGGAAAAATGATACGAGCTGTAACTAACAGAGCTGATTTCCCACCCGGTTCTCAAGTTCAAGCTGACTTGATTGATCCACAACTTAACATTGATCCCACAGAAGAAGATTCGTGGACATGGGGAGCTTCTACTACCAACAATACATTATTTTATCAAGCATTTGACAGAAATGGAAATCTAGATGCCGATGGAACTGTCGGAATGCAGAACATCATGGGAAATCTAACAATATTCATGTTCAATCATAATGGAAGACTAACCGAAGATCCACGGCCTCAAGGTGTAGCAGTTGCTACATCACAGAGTAATGGAATACAAAAATTATTCAAAGATAGCAATGGTAGATCTAGAACACAGTCAATCAGTGGGTTATCAATTCCAGTCACGGTGCTTGAACTTCAACCAAATGTAGGAATCTTTGGAAGTTATGATTCAGCAGGGATTGCAGATAGTAAAATGTTGGACAATGCTCCAAGGGACAAATCATTTACTGCAAAATACAACGATGTATCATATAGTGTAATTGTAAAACTCCATACCGCAACATTAACCATGCAAATACCAGATAGTACGAACGCCAATCCAAACGTAGTGAAAACAGTATTGAATAAACCTACAATACAGGATAACACTATTTTTACCGCTTTTCTCAAATTCATCATGACGCAAAACTTGTTTTTGTACTAACATTCTACAAAAAATGATTTCAATTTAGAAATAAATTATTTATTTTTCTTGGAATTTTCTCTTGTGATGACATGAAATATAGATTCAGTCAATCCTGGTCTTCTAGTAGGCGAAAGAAACAACGCAAGATCTGTAACAGTTACAATTCCAACTATTTTTCCTTGTTGTATTACGGGAAGTTTTCGGATCTTGTTTTTAATCATCAGGTTGGCTACTTCTTCTATTGTCTGACTTGATGACGCATAAACCAACGGTCTTGATGCAAACTCTTCAAGTTTCGTACCCTTAAATGATATACCTTCGCTGACAGCTTTTACAACATCGCCTTTTGTAACAATTCCAAATGGTTTGCTTTTAGTTGTAACAACAAGACATCCTACTTTCTTTTTTGCCATCAGTACAGATGCATCATAGAGAGTTTTGCCCGATTCTAGACTAACAACTATTTTTGTCATAATTTTTTCAATAGGAGTCTTGCTATGTTCCACTAGTACTTCCAATGCTTCTTTTTTTCTTATTTTATCTACAATGCTCTGAACTTGC
>JAJSDS010000036.1:0-8606 GCA_028580875.1 Nitrosotalea sp. | reverse complement strand
TTTATACTCATGTCTGCCTGGTATGAAATAGACTCTACGGATAAATCTGAATGATGATACAACGTATCAATGAGACTTTTTTTCCTCTCAAGTTCTGAGTGACTGTCCTTTTCTACCATCATCATGTGTAGCAATAATGCTTTATCAGATTATTAAAGAACTAGCTACGTTAATTCGAAAAAATACAATATGGTTTTGGAGTTTAGTCCAGACATAAAACAAGGCTCAGACTTTGATGCCAATCACAACCGGTATGCCTTTCCTATATACAGAAATATTTACTAGTTTTGCCATAAGGCCATACTTTTTCTTGCGAAGTCTGATTGCTTGTTCCGATTCAGACTCGTTTGCAAAATACGCAGTTGCTACAATCCAGTTTCCCTTAGGTCTTCCTTTCAGATCAGATGGTACAATACGTACATTCTTGTTGTGATTCAAGCGTTTGACTTTGCCAGTACTGGAAGGTGTGGTAACATAGATGATGCCATCATTGATGACAAACCAGACAGGTGTTTGTACTGCTTGTCCGTCAGTTCTATATGTTTCAAGGTTTAGATATTTTTCTTTTAGAAATTCAGTAAGATTACCAGATGACATGTTCTAAAACATTCAATACAGAATAAGATTAAAAGATGATGTATAAGAAAATCAGAGATTAACTGAGGGTGAAAAACTGTAACTATCCTACATATTGTTTCCTTGATGATTTTACTTGAAATTATAAGGTAGTAATTTGTGAAATTGAATTTAACAAACTACATTTAGAAAATTATTCTTTCTTTGCTTTTTCGTAACCCTTTTTTGCAGACTCTTTGGCGCCTTGATATCCCTTGACTCCTAATTCGGCACCTTTCTCAATGCCCTTTTTTCCAAGGTCAACGCCTTTTTCTGCACCTTTCTGTGCCATGCCTTTAACTTTGTCTAAAAATCCCACGATTGTATTTCCACTATGAAATATTTATCATTATTCCCGACCATATTTGACAGCAATAGATAATGGCTATTTTAGATCCAGTGTATGGTTTCCAAAGCCTTAGCTTGTCCATACCGTACAACTTGACACTATTATCTCAGACATTAAACATCATTGTATCTAAAATGACAGATAGTAAGACAGAACTTGTGCAGAAGACAAACGTTCTGATAATAGACGATGACAAGGACGTACGAGACGCTTTTGTTGGTTTGCTACAGATTCACAACATCAATGTAATTGGAACTGGTTCCAATGGAAAAGAAGCATACGAAATGTATCAAAAATTGAGACCAGATTTTGTACTTATTGATGCAGCAATGCCATTTTATGATGGGCTATACGGAATTGAAAAGATACGACAATTTGATCCTTGTGCAAAGATTATACTTGTCACAGGATCTCCGCTAAAAAATTATGACATCAGTTATTCACATCCAACTAAGATAGTCCAAAAACCAATTGATATAGATGAAATTCTCAGTACCATATCAGAAATGAACTAAACCGTGTTAAGAAAAATTAAATATTTTATAGGACTATATTCTGGTTCTACGATGAGTTTACTCAGATGATGTGGTGTTGTTGTCTTTATCGTCATAAGAGTATAATGAATCATCTCGCACATATGTACCTGCATCTTTAAATTTACTTGGCGTATCTTCTTTTTTCCCATACCAATGTCTAAAAATTAATGCAGCTGGACCTCCAATTAGACTAAGAAGCAGCGGATAAATCCAATAATCCATTATACAGGTGCACCATTTCTTGTATACTAATTACCACAATCAAATAAAAATATGTCTTAGATTGTACAATAAGGATAGTCTTATCACATTTCAAAGTTCTACTTAAATAGACAATTCTAAAAATGAAGATAAGACATTGAATAAAAAAATTATTCTAACTATAGTAGCATGTGTGGCAGCAATTGGAATTGTATTTGTATCGAGTTTACCAACAATACAAAATCGGCAAAATATGCAACCTCAAAATTTTATTCTACAAAATGTCACAGAGGAGACTAGTGTAGAAAACTATTCATCAATTTTGCTTGAGAATGAAAGAGGTCAGACGTTGCTATTCAAAAATGACACGCTTTATTTTCAGCTCATGAGCATGCAAATCTCAGGCAGCACTCATTATAGCATACTACCAAAGAAAGAATATTTTGACTTGTATCAAAAAGTAAGATACGATCCAGCAAGCAACACAGTGTTTGTTTACCCGATTTTTACCCAAGCTGCATATGATCACAACGGTTTTTACGATTTTTACAGTGGAAAATGTGACGAAAAATGTATTTCCATTCCAATCCAATACAATATTGGTGGTGCCGTGTCAACATCAAGCATGATTGGAACATCGGTTCTAACTTTTTTAGGATATCCATACATCACAGATATTGATATTGATAAAAATCCAGACATTTTAAAAAAATATGACCGGGTTATTATGTTACATAGTGAATATGTAACGCAAAAAGAATTTGATGCTGTAACCAACCACCCAAATGTTCTATATTTGTACCCAAATGCAATGTATGCCCAAGTTGCTACAGATTATGATAAAAATACCCTGACATTGATCAGGGGACATGGATATCCAGATTCATCCATCAAGAACGGCTTTGGCTGGAAATTTGATAATTCACCATTAGAATATGATAGGAGATGTGATAACTGGTCATTGAGTAAAATAGACAATGGTCAAATGCTCAATTGCACTCCTGGAATGAGAATGTTATATGATGAGAATTTATTGATGGCAATTCGTGGATAGTAGTAACACATAGGTTAGAATTCTATAAGGTTTGGATTATCATAGGTCTGAATACCAATAATTAACAAATCACAACTAGAAATCATTTTGAAACAGGATGAAAAAGTAATAAAATTAATAGTTTCTAGTGTTTCATTCTAAAACTTATCATAAATGTTACAGATACAATAATTATACCTGTGATGATCATTATGACTTCAACATATGTTTTTCCAGTTGCATCAGTGATCAATCGTATGTCATATAATTAGCATAATACTTTTAAAAACACCTTAACATGGTTACGTCAAATTTATTAATATTTTATGAAAGTACGAAAAAATTTCAAATGAAAATAAATAACTGAATTAACACATAATCAAAAAACACGACATTTTATTTTGAGAACAAATTCAGGCGAGAAGATAAGTCTTCTGTAACAAGGTAACCTAACAAGGTTCATCAGTCCCTAAATAATGAAATGTTGAAAAGGAACTATGGAAAAAATTAACAATACAATAAGAACAAGACGCATAGATGAAAATCTATACTGGATGGAACAAAAAACAGGCATGATATGTGTAAAGTTCAGTAGTGAGTAGCAGCATCTGGTGGATTCAAACGTTCAACGTGTACAGACCTGTAAAAGTCTGGCTTTAGTATATTTCATGCTTGAATTTTAGAAATGACTTCCAAAATGTTGAATGAGATGACTGAATTGAAGCAAAATCTAAGTCATGCATGTATTCCAGAGCATATATCACTGAACACATGTGAATTATACTGTTGTTCCATATGCGATTTAATATTGCCACGAGGAATAATTTTGCAAAACACACTTGGTATGAGATAATCTGCCATCAAGTAGACTCCAATTAAGAGGCAACCAATCAAAATTAAAAGTCCAAACGCTACGTGCATTGAATTATTCTGCCCCGATGTTGTAACATAAGAACAATTTCATATTATTTCAAAACAAAGATTCTACAGATTTCAAGACGTCCCATACTGGTCTTACATGACCAAATTCATCAAAAGCTATCTGACGGGATTCTCTTATCTTTTTCTTATTATCAGGATCATCCCTTAACAATATTACCAAATCTTCTAGTCTATTGGCTAGCTTTGATTGATCTTCCTTGTCTACACCCTGGATTGACTTTATCTCATCAGATGTTAAAATGGTAGATTGTTTTTTGGATTTAGACAGTGTTCTTATTATTTCGTCGATTTTTTGAATTGTTGCGTCTTTATCCAATAATTGCAATGATGAAATTCTATTATTTAAATTGAGATCTAATTTTCACAAATCTGAACCTTGTAAGACTTGATACGTCATGATTTATTGAAGAGAAATCTGCTTTTGTGATAATCTGTTATTTTCTTGGCAAATTCAAATGATAACCTTGGCAATCACAAACACTAGATTCTCCATCCTCTGCCTATCATCAGTTACCACTCTGCAATCCATTTTATTACTATCTATATAAAGCCAATAATTTAGAAGTGTACATGTATCATATTCTACTGCATTCAGCAATGTTTCATTTCCAGCATACAAATTAATCAAAACGCCAAATTTTGGTATTTCTGAATTTTGCTTTCGTTGATGGTAATTACATATTCAGTAAATCTCTGATGTTGAAAGTCTTCAGAATTGATTCAGACCTCAATCTTAGACTAACATTACTAATACCAGCAGCCTTTGCAATCTCTTTTTGAGTAAATCTCTCTCCATTGATTGTACATGAAACATAAAGTGCGGATGCCGTCAAAGCAATCGGATTTTTCCCTTCCGAGTATCCTGTTTCTCTAGTCTTTGCTAGAATGGTTAATGCATCCCTGCAACTTTTTTCGCTGGCTCCTATGGTACTTCCTACTCTAGTAACAAAATCAGAAGAGTTGTAAGATTCTACCTTCAGATCCAGATTAGTAATCAATATCCTGACATGTCTTGACAGATCTTTGATGCTCACGTTGCCTGCTGATGCAATATCAGGAATGGTTCGAGGAGCATTTGCCATCCTACAGGACAAGTATAATGAAGCCAGTGCCAGACAATCAATCCCACATCCCCTTGCCTTCTTGGCTTTTACCTTTCTGTAAAGATAGGCCGCTTCCTCAATTACGGCATCAGGTATTGCAAGTTTTGTTTGTACTGTATCTATTAGAATAAACGCAGATTTCATGTTTGTTTTGCATGATTTTGATTTACTTCTGCTATCCCACATTCTTAATCTGTCAAATGTTTGCTTCATGTTTCCAGATAATGAACATCCAGAAGCATCTCTGTTTGCTTTTCCGATGATTGTTGACAAACCCATATCATTTATCGCAAGTGAGGTTTTAGTACCAGTCCTAGACTTTTCAAAATACTCTTCACTAGTAAATGCCTGCTGTTCTGGACCTGAAATTGTAGTCTTCTCATCTAGTATCAAACCACAGCTTGAACACAAAATCTCTCCACTCTGGTCATCAGTTACAACCAATCCTTTGGTGCAGTTTTCATTTGTGCATTTTTTAATATCTTGGTAAACCATGTATAAAATCAGGACCTCTAATAGGTCATTTTTCTTATTTAAACGCTGACAATTTTAGGTCTAGCTAATTGTCTTTTTTGTCATCAGGATGAATCTTTCTTAATGTTTCATGTATCTGATTCCTAAAAATTGTAAGCCCTATCCTCTTTGCATATGGTTCTCCTTTTGCAAAAGACTCTGCCATCTTGCTTACCAATTTGATATCTACCTTGGGGGGCATTGGCGGTTCAAAAGGATCCACATATGCCTCTATGATAGTCGGCACATTTTGCGCCATTGCTTCGTGCATGACTTTTCTAATTTCTTGAGGTTCTTTGATCGAATATCCTTTTCCACCACATGCTTCTGCAAACTTGACAAAATCTATTGGAGAAAATTCTACGCCATATTCCGGATTCCCAAGAAACGCAAGTTGTTCCCATCTAATCATTCCAAGAATATTATTTTTTATTATGATAACTTTGATCGGGAGATTATATTTTACAGCAGTAGCAAATTCTCCCATCAGCATTGTAAATCCACCATCTCCCACGAAAGCGATAGACTGCCTATCAGGAAATGCAATTTGAGCTGCTATTGCATATGGCAAGCCACATGCCATTGTTGATAGAGTTCCAGAGAGGGAAAATTTCATGCCTTTTTTAATATCAATATGGCGTGCTGCCCAGATAGTGTTAGTTCCACTATCTACTGAAATTATTGCATTATCTTCCAATTCCTCTGAAACTGCTATTGCAATAAGCTGTGGTTTTATCGGGGTAGCCAAAGGATCAGAAGAATTCATCAGACTATGCCATTTCTTCATGGATTCTTGTTTTGATTTTAGAAACTTGCTATCCTTTTGATGCAATAACGGTAATAACTTGTCAAGAGTGCGTTTTGCATCGCCAACTAGACCAACTTCTACTGGATACCTGAGCCCAATTTTTTCAGGAAACAAGTCAATCTGAATCCCTCTTGCATTTCCAGGCTTTGGAAGATATTCCATATACGGAAATGAGGTTCCAATCATCAACAATGTATCGGCTTCAGCCATTGCATCACTTGCAGGTTCAGTACCAAGCAATCCTAGCCCTCCCATGCAATATAGATTATCATCAGGTATGACTGCCTTACCAAGAAGTGCTTTGACTACGGGTGCAGAAAGTTTCTTTGCAACTTCAATCACTTGATCTCCTGCATCAAGTGCTCCCTGTCCTACTAACAAAACTATCTTGTTACCAGAGTTTAGAATTTCTGCAGCTTTTTCAAGTAAAATCATATCAGGAATTCTTGCCGCAGTGGTAGGGGAAAGAAGATGAGCTGTATGTCCCCCAACATTATGTCTTGTGTATTTGCCTTCAAGTTTTCGCTCCTGTGTATCGATTGGAATGGTTATGTGACTTACGCCTCTTAGTGCCAGTGCACTTCGACATGCAATGTCAATTACAGATTCGGCATGTTCCGGGCCATTGATCATGTTGTTGTAAACAGTAACATCAGAAAATAATTGTAATAAATTTACATCTTGTTGATATTTTGTTCCCATCGTATCAGAATATGTGTTTCCAGTGATTGCAAGTACTGGAGCGCCATCTGCTTTTGCGTCATATAATCCCGTTAGCAGATGAGTTGCACCTGGTCCTGACGTAGCCAAACAGACTCCAAGTTTGCCAGTGTACTTAGCATATGCGCATGCCATAAAGGCAGCTGATTCCTCATGCCTTACCAGAATGAATTTTATCTTATCCTGATGACGCCTTAAAGCTTCAATTACTCCGTTGATTCCATCTCCTGGCAATCCAAAAATTACCTCTACTCCCCATCGAAGTAGACCCTCAACAATTATGTCGGATGTTTTGAGCCCGTCATATTCTGTCATAAAATAAAAGACTCGTACTTGGATAAGAGTATTCTTTAGATTATCAAATCAATTGGAATGCAAATCTCATACTTTTTCCAGTTTTGAAAGCAAATTCTCAATCTTTTCTGCATCGATTGCAAACTCTTGATTGATGCTCTCCACAGGGCACGCACCTTCGGCAAACTTTAGTATTTCAATTAACATTGCAATGTCTTTTTCATTTAGCGTTATTTGTTTGTCCATTGAGAATCATATACGCATAGATTCGATATAAACATCAGGTCAATTTCCAATGTATGCTATTGTGATTTAACAGTAATTTCGATCTTTGAAGATCTTCCTTTTCCCTTAAATATCTAAACATCAAATGAATAGCATGCATTGTTATTTGCATGATCTGATAGACATATTTCGTAAAAAAGACAAAAAAGGATCAGACTCTAGCCAGAATTCACATGCACTATGAGTTTACAAAATGTAAAGATCAGACGTAATTTTACTTTACTAAAAGTACTGGCACACTAGAATCATGCAAAACACCGTTTGCTACACTTCCAAAATATTCTGATTTTGGTGATCCTTGGCCTCTTGAGCCGATTATTATCACATCATACTTTCCTGATTTGGCTTGATTTGAAATTGCGGCAACAGTATCGTTTGATCTAACAATTTTTCCTTCAAACTCCAACCCATGTCTGCCTGCATTAATTCTCGCATCGGACATGAACTTTTCAATGTTTTTCATCATATGTGTTTCATATTTTTTTGATGTTCCAAAATTCTTAGGAAAGCCAGGGATTACATGTATTCCAGTTATGACAGCATCAGACTGTCTTGCAAGGGATATCGCCTCATTCATACCTCGTCTAGAATGTATGGAACCATCCAACGCGACAAGAATTTTCTTGAATCTGTTTTGAAGCATTGCAACACATACAAAGACTTGGTATAAAAATTGCCTTATGATTATCAGTATGACAAAATAAATGTCAAATAAAACTAAATAGTATGATTCAGTATTACATAGCAACGGTTTACAGCATTCATATCAAATCAAAAGCACAAAGAATGGAGGGTTTTACAAGGTGGAACCTTTAGCATCTTCAATATCAGGCAATGTTACCACGTCACATATGACAGAATCCATAACTCTTAGAATTTCAAAATCCAATCCTGCTGAAAATGTACTGCCTACTTTTGAAGAATTTAAAGTCCCCGTCAAGAAATGGACTACTGTATTAGAAGCAATATTATACGTTAAACAAAATCTTGATCATTCAATTGCTGTAAGATATTCATGTAGACAGGCGTCATGTGGTTCATGCGGAATGAGAATAAATGGATATCCCAGGCTTGCATGTTATACAAAAATCTCTGAACTTGATTCAAATGTTGTAACTGTTGAACCCATGTACAACTTTCCAGTACTAAGAGACTTGGCAGTTGATATGACACAGATGTTTGCAACCCATAAAAAAATGAAACCGTA
>JAJSDS010000035.1 GCA_028580875.1 Nitrosotalea sp. | reverse complement strand
TGTATCGCTTGCAAACAGCGTCGCATTAATTTTGTTATCGATTTACATTTTCTATGAAGGGTATCGTCACATCTTCCAGTCTCCAGGGATCTCAAGTATTCCTATGACAATAATTGGAGGGTTTGGATTAATCATTAATCTGGCAGGAATGAGAATACTTGGCGGACATTCTCATTCTGAACATCATGAATCCCATGAACATCATGAAGAAGAGAACCTGAACATCAAGGGTGCGCGTCTTGAAGTACTAAGCGATATGGTAGGTGCAGTAGGTGTCATCGTAACAGGAATTATAATATTTACAACAAAGTTCTATCTTGCGGATGCCATATTCAGCATTGGACTTGCATTGTTCATACTTCCAAGAACGTGGTCTCTTATGAAAAAGTCAATTAATATACTGATGGAGGGTTCGCCATCAAACATAGATTACGAAGAGGTAAAAAATGCAATATTGCAAGTAAAAGGAGTGACTGGAATATTTGATCTGCACATTTGGACTATCACTTCAGGAATGGATGCCTTGTCTGCACATGTGGTGACACTTGATATTGCAAAATCGCAGGCAATTATTGTTGAAATAAGATCTATACTTGAAAATAGGTTCAACATAATACGTTCTACCATACAAATAGAGACGTATCATTAAGATCATGCTATCCAGGGGGGGAGGATATGCTTTTTAGGAACTGATTTTCACCCAAATATAGGAACTTACATGGCTAATCTCTTTGCTTACATAATCGGAGCTGCCCTCGTTGGTATATTACACATGTCTGCACCTGATCATTGGCTTACACTCTGCGTTCTTGCAAGAAACAAACAATGGGCTCCAAAAAAGCTCTTTGGAATATCTTTTATGACTGCGATTGGGCATGTGGGTCTTTCTGTTGTTATGGGTCTTGTTGTTGTAGTCGTTGGACTTGTATTTTCTCATTTGATTTCATACTATCTTGATACAGGAATAGGAATAGCTATGGTAGGTGGAGGATTAGTTGTTGGAATCATACCATTAGTAAGAAAAAATCCACATCATCACGATCATAGTCATGAACATGATCATGAACATGATGAAGGAAAAAAATATGGAAAACTTACCTCTAAAATAGGATATTTTGCAATCCTGGGAGCCGCACTTTCTCCGGACCCTAGTATTATTCCAATTTATCTTTCAGCAATATCTGCTGGATTCTACTTTGCATTAGAGTTGTCAGTAGTATTTGCAGTTGCTTCAATCGTTACGCTTCTACTTTTAGTTTATCTTGGAACTATGGGGTTGGCAAAAACACTTGCAAGAATCCCAGAAAAATATAATGATTCGATGGTGGGATTTGTGATCATGGCTATTGGAATCTATGTTCTTGTTGTACGGTGATGATGGATATTCGGAGGTTGGATAAACCATCCGACTAGATAAATATCACTTGACTGAGAAAAATAGAATATGACTCATCATAAACTTCCCGAAGTAAAAAAAAGATTGGCAAGAATAGAAGGGCATGTAAAAGGAATTACCAAAATGATTGACGAGGGAAAAGGATATCCTGAGATTGTTCAGCAGATAACGGCAGTAAGAGCAGCTTTGGATAGTACAATGGAGATAATAATATTGGACTTGGCTGAGCATGTCAGCCTAAATGCCAGTAGCAAAGGCAAGAAGGCAGCTACAGAACTAAAGGATACTGTATCCAAGATTCTATAGAACACACAAGAATTGTGTCTGGACAAATGGGTGGGTATTGAATAAATTTACCAAACCTACTCCTAAATTTTCAAACTTCAATGGGTTTTCAACTAGAATTGTAATTTCTATCGATGGTAAAATAAGTCAGGACATTTTTTGATGGCGTCTTATTGTGGCATAATAGATACAACCTACGACAATCCAAGATATGCCAACCATCCACGAAATTGGTGCTAGAAAATAAAGTAAAGCAGTACAAGAAACTAGCCCTAAAACTGGAATAATCGCCAGATATCGTCTGAATTTTTGCGGATCTTTTATGATCATTATCATGGCAGTGAAATTAACTATGGCATAGACTAACAAAGAGCCAAAATTTGTCACATTGGCAGTCTGTTTCAGATTTCCAAAAAGTGGTAGGATGGCCATAACGATACCTGTGATGAGTATGGCCAGATACGGAGTTGAAAATTTCTTGTGCATTTTACTGAAGACTTTTGGTAATAGGTTGTCTCTTGCCATTGCAAATGATACTCTAGATACTCCGATTATGGTTGTTAACAATACGCTTACGGTAGCAACTATTGCTGCAAAGCTTACAAATATTTTCAACCAATAAATTTTGATGCCATACTCTATTGCATCAGTTATGGGAGAGCCAGAATTGGCAACTTTCTGGTAAGGTATCAAACCAGTAGAAACAATTCCGACCAAGATGTATACTATTGATGAAAGAACAAGTGCAAGAACAATGGAACGAGGAACTGTATGTTTAGGGTCTTTGATCTCCTCTGCAGCTGTAGCAGGTCTACCAAATCCAGTATATGCAAAAAATATCAGAGCTGCAGAGCTCAAGACGCCTTTGATACCATTTGGAGAAAATGGTTCATAAAGTGAGAAATTCAGATGAGAAAATCCTATTACAATAAACAAAGCCAATGCAGATAACTTCAGTATGACAAGAACCGCATTGAATATGCTTGATTGTTTTATTCCTACAATGTTGAGTATCACCAGTATCAATATGCTTGAAATTGCAATAGGCACGATAGGTATGACAGGTAAAAGTGAAGACACGTAACTTGCCAATCCAAGACTCACAGTAGCTCCTGCCACAATGTTTGCAAATAGCCATAACCAACCTGTAATGAATCCGATAAATGGGGAGATCACAATCTTTGCATAGACATATGGGCCTCCCTCTTCTGCAATCTTTGAAGAAAGTCTAACAAAGCTGTATGCGGTAAATGAAGAAACAATCCCTGCAATAATTATTGCAAGAATGACTGCAGGTCCTGCAAGACCTGCCGCTACTCCAGAAATTACAAAGATACCTGCGCCTACGATTGCTCCTATTGCAAGAGCTGTTGCGTCAAAAAGACTTAGGTTTCTTCGTAGTTCAGTCATTTCTCCTCTATTTTCGGTATTCGCTTTCATAATCTTATGGTTCAAGTGTGCTTCAAAAATGTGACACGATGGACCAATTAGGAATGTAGATTATTCCCACGTACCGAAAAACTTGATGGATCATGAAATTGTAAAATCTAATGTTTCAATAAACTCTAAACTAAAATTTTCTGCATGGTTGAAAAATGATGCAGAGTGGTTTGATGAGGGAAAAATTTCAAATGACAAATATTCTAACGCTTTAGGATATATTTTAGAAAGTAATCTTGTGAATGAACTGATTCTCAAGTATGATATTTTTCGACGTTGTTATAATGAATGACGTCAATACAATGAACGTGTCTGCAAGAGAGGAAAAAAACTCAAGTTTTAGTTATACCGTCAAGACTCTAAAGACAATAAACCAAGCAGTAGAAGACATTACCGCAAGTCTCAAGGAAGTGGGTTTTGGCGTTTTGGGTACTCTGAACTTCAAAGAGATTTTACAAAAGAAGGGATTAGATTTCAAAGATGAATATCGCTTGTTGGAAGTGTGTAATCCGTCTGCTGCAAAACAAGCTTTGGAATCAAACCCCGAGATAGGTCTGTTACTACCTTGCACTATTGCAATATATCAGAAAAACAATGAGAATTACATCAGCTTGGCAAAACCGACAGCTCTTCTTGCAAACATACCTGATAACAAATTGGACAAATTTGGCCAAGAGATGGAACAAAAGCTTGTGAGTGCAATACGGGAGGCAAAATGATAGATGAAAAAATATTCCTTGATTTTCTAAACACGAGACGCTCGATTAGGGCATTTAAGGATGATACGATTGATGAATACAAACTAAGTAAAATATTAGAAGCGTGTAACTTGGCTCCCTCTTCTGGCGGTTTGCAAACATTTGAAATTTATCAAATCAGGCAAAAAGAAATGAAAGAAAGACTAGTTTCAGCTGCAAAAGACCAAACTTTCATTGCTCAAGCTCCCCTAGTGCTTATTTTCTGTGCAAATCCTTCTCGTTCTGTTGAACGATTTGGAGAAAGGTCCCAATTGTTTTCTGTTCAGGATGCTACTATTGCAACTGCGTATGCTCAGCTAATCGTTCATGCGCTTGGATTGTCTACAGTGTGGATAGGAGCATTTGATGAAAGAAAAGTATCTGAGATATTGCAACTTCCACAAGCTCAAAGACCTGTAGCTATACTTCCCATAGGTTATGAAAATGAAAAACCAAAGGAAAAGACAACCAGAGGATCTAAAGATTTGCTTCACATATTAGACTAAGATGCCGCAAAGTCACAGAATTTATTCAAGCAAAATGGTGGGTATTAAACAAATTTGACCAACCCACCAACGGTATCGCCATGATTTAAAATGACCTCGGTTTATGACTACGACTATTAAATCAGTTTTGAAGCTGTGAATATATGAAAACAGTTTAGAAATCAGTCATCAGTAGCAAGATCATCTAAAAGTTTAGAGTACTTTTCAATGAGATCATCGGTAATTTTTTCATCTTTTGGACTCATAATGGTTTAATTCTTTTTGAAATATAAAAAGACAACTGTTTCATAATGCTTTGGTTTAAGGTTTGGCTTTGTTTCTTGATCTCACTTAACATATCTCTTAACTCCAAATTCTCGTTATCTGGATCAATCTTTAATTCATATCCGTTATCATGTAGAAATTTACTTGCAGCGATAATTCCAGTTCTTCTATTACCATCAAAGAATGCTTGAGCCCATGGAATAACAGCCATTATACAAGCTGCTTTTTCAATCAAATCTTCTTTTCTATTTCCAGAATTACCCACACTGTTTACTTGCGGAATTACACGATCAATATTTTTAGTAGTCTCAATGTATGCCTTAACTTTCTTTATTTTCTCCTGTCTTTTGAGAATTTTCTCATTTACATCAATTAAATATTGATTATCCAGATTCATTATTATCCCATTGTTTGATGTCATACAATATTTCCCTTAGATGATGTGATTTAAGCGTTGAAAGAATATGTTACGGTTTTGAACTAAAATCAACATACTCATCAAAGGTATTGTTGATTAGTCATTTTTCCATCTTTGTAATTGGCTTTTCAATCTTGAATCTTTTCAGCAAAGAAGAGTTTGCAATTACTGATATGGAACTAAGTGCCATGGCTAAAGCAGCAATTATCGGATTCAATAATCCTAGTGCAGCTATTGGAACTGCCCCCGTGTTGTAAGCCAACGCCCAAAACAAATTCTGCCTTATCTTTGTCATTGTAGCCCTACTCAGCTTGACTGCTCTGGCTACATCCATGATGTCATCTTTTATCAGAATGATCCCACCAGTCTCTTTTGCAATATCTGAACCACTGCCTATTGCTATTCCAATGTCTGCCTGTGCAAGTGCAGGAGCATCATTTATCCCATCACCTACCATTGCAACAACTTTTCCTTCTGATTGTATTTTTTTTATCACATTTGCTTTTTCAGCTGGAAGTACATTTGCAATTACTTTATCAATACCAACATTTTGTGCCACTGCCTTTGCAGTCTTTTCATTGTCCCCAGTTAACATCACAGTTTCAATCCCTAATTTTTTTAGTTCAGATATTGCTGATGCAGATGATTCTTTGAGAGTGTCAGCCACTGCAATCATTCCTGCAATTTTCTGTTCTATTGCAAGAATCATGACAGTCTTGCCAGCAGACTCTAGATGTAATAATTGTGGTTCAATGGAGTCAGTGGGAATTCCAAATTTTTGTAAAATTTTTCTGTTTCCAAATAGGATGTGTTTGCCATCAACAACTGCCCTGACCCCCATGCCCGGCACAGCCTCAAATTCTGCCAACTCACTTAATTTTATGCCCATTCTCTTTGCTTCTCTGATAATTGCTTGGGCTAGTGGATGTTCAGAACCAATCTCAACACTTGCTGAAAATGATACGATCTGCTCATTTCCATAGGATTCCAAAGAAACAACATCTGTAACAGATGGTTCGCCTTTTGTCAGGGTTCCAGTCTTGTCAAAGACTATGGTCTTTATCTTCTGAGAGCGTTCTAGATATTCAGCTCCTCTGATCAAGATTCCAGCTTCGGCACCTTTGCCAACACCTACCATGAGTGCTGCAGGAGTAGCTATTCCCATTGCGCATGGACATGCAATAATCAATACTGCAACAAAAGAAAGCAAACCTGTTATGAAATTGCCAAAAACTAGATACCATATTGCAAATGATGCTACTGCTACAGATACTACTGCTGGGACAAACTTTGCAGAAACCGAATCAACTAATCTTTGAATGTGACCTGTGGATGATTGAGCTTCTTCTACGACATGTATGATCTGTGAAAGTGTGGTTTCTCTTCCCACTTTGGTTGTTTTTATTTTTAAAAGCCCTTGCTTGTTCAAGGTGGCACCTATTACTTGATCTCCAACAGTTTTATCAATAGGCAAGCTTTCCCCTGTAATCATTTTTTCATCTATTGCAGAAGATCCTTCGATAACAATTCCATCTGTTGGTATTTTTTCTCCTGGTCTAACAATCAGAATGTCCTCAACCTGTATCTGATCGGCGGGAATCTCTTTTTCCATTCCATCTTTGATAACTATTGCAGTAGCAGGTGAAAGATCAAGAAGTTTTCTAACTGCGGCAGAACTTCGTTTCTTGATTGCCTCTTCCATGTACTTGCCTAGCAGGACAAAGGCAATGATCACGGCTGATACATCAAAATAAACATCTTTTTCTTTGACAGGAAGTGCCCCGGGGAAAAACAAAACAACTACGCTGTAAAAATATGCAACAAGCGTTCCTATTGAAACCAAGAGATCCATATTGGCAGTTCTATTCTTGATGGCATGATATGCCCCAACATAGAAAGTCCAACCACCAATAAACTGGACTGGCGTTACAATGAAAAACAACAACAGGCCCCATGTGAGAAATGGAATCTGAGGAAATGGCGCCCATGTTACGGCTACTGCACCGATGGCAAGCCCAAGATATAGTGCACCCCGTATGATGGCAAGAACCAGTGCACCGGATGCTGCAACATACATCCTTCTCTTGAGTTGGCGAAGCTCTTTCTCAGGATTAGTAAAAGTATGCATGCATGTGGGAGCACAAAAATAAAACGTTCTTCCACCAATCTTTGAATAAAGGGCAGTCTTTTCGTCTACTGCCATTCCACATACTGGATCTCTTGCCATCTGTTTCTTCTAATGGTACTTGTGGATATATTGACCCACCTTTACGATTGTAAAGTATAAGACATAGATATTACACAACACACTGAAAATTATGCCAATAAAATTAGATGACATTGATGTTGCCTTGCTTGAATCATTAATCAAAGATGGTAGAAAATCATTCAATCAGGTGTCAAGGGAGATCAAAGTAAGCACTCCAACCGTAAAGGCACATTATGATAGGCTTGTTAATGTGGGTTTGATCAAGGCTGTAACTCTGGACTTGGATTTGGGAAAACTCGAATCAAAAACTGGTGAAAGATTGGAACATCTACGAGAAAATACCATCAAAAATCGTAAGATAAAATTTGGAAAGGGTATGATAATAGAAGTATCATGCGACTATTGCAAAGGATCTGTGGATGGAGCGCCTCATACCATCAAATTTGGAAACTATGAGAGATTCTTTTGCTGCACTTCTTGCAAATCATTGTATAAAGAAAAATATGGAAATAGGATGAACACATTAAAATGAGATTATAGGCAATTTTTTCAACTGTATCATGGATGTAAAAATTGGTTGCACTGGTTGGAGCTACAAGGGATGGATTGGACCATTCTATCCAAAAACAATGCCAAGCACAGATTATCTAAAACAATATTGCAAAACATTTGGCATTACAGAAATAAATTCAACCTTTTACAAAATTCCATCGCCATACACTACAACAAAATGGTTTGATACAACTCCTGACAATTTCATCTTTACTGCAAAAATGCCAAAGCAAATAACACATGATGCACGACTAAGACCAGGACCATTTCTTGACCAGTTCCTAAATTCAATCAGGCCTCTTGGTGCCAAGATGAAGATCCTAGTGATACAGCTTCCACCATCACTTTCCTTTGCAGAATCTGAAACAAACCTGGATAAAATGGTAAGACACTTGCCAAAAAATTACCGTTATGCAGTAGAAGGAAGGCATCCTTCATGGTTTACTGAAAAAGCATACGAGTTTCTCTCAGAGAGGAATCTGTGTCTTGTATGGAATGAAGTGCAAGGTGTGCTAAACCCTGCAGAGGCAACAACAGACTTTGTCTATCTAAGATTGATTGGAGACCGTTCTATACCAGAAGATAAGTTTGGTACAATACAAAAAGACAAAACAGAATCAATAGAAAAATGGGCAAAAAAACTGGATGATGTAAAAAATAAAGTATCACTTGCAGTTATAATGGCAAACAATCACTTTGAGGGATTCTCTCCGCATACCGCAAACAAGCTAGGACTTGCAATGAACCTAGAAGAGATTACGTGGCATGGCAAAGAGCAGATCAGCCTGTTCTGATATGCTTACAGTCTATCATACATCACCTTAAAGTCCTTGGCAATCCTGTATGCCATGTTCTGCAATTTAGTTACGTGTACTATGTTTGAACTTCTCTGTCCGATTTGACGCATTATTGTCATACACTTGTGAATATTGCTGTGGTCTCCAAGATCATCTTTTTCTGACCACATTGTAAAGCAATTGTCAAACTCTAAACAAAATCTCAGGACAAATTCTTCCCAGTTACTGTGCGTTGTAGAGTAGCCAATTGCATCTGCAATCTCGTGGAACTCATTACTTCTATCAATTAAGATCATGTCAAGTGATCTTTTTGTCTTTGAATTATTTTGGTATGTTGTAGGTGATATCATACAGTATACTGTGTAGTAAAAATATTAAGTACTAGGAATACACTGCAATCAAGAGCAACTAATTATCTAGTCTTATGTTAAATCCTTGGTCTTCTTTAGTGCCAACAAAAGAAACGCTGCGACCAAAAGTGATGCAACCAAAAAAATGCTTCCAGAGTTGTACGAATCTGTACTTGTCTTGAGATATCCTACAATGAATGGTCCAATAAACCCACCCAAGTTTCCAACTGAGTTTATTAATCCAATTGATACTGCAGCAGAAGTCTCTGTCAGAAATATTGTAGGCAGTGACCAAAAGGGTCCAAACGCCGAATAGATTCCAACGGTAGCAATTGTAAACATTGCCATGGACAGGACCAAGTTGGGATAGACCATTATGCTCAGGCCCAGCCCAACTGCGCCAACTATGAGGGAAAAGAACGCATGCCACTTTCTCTCGTTTTTCTTGTCAGAGGATCTTCCAACAAGTACCAGTCCTGCAAATGCCGCAATGTACGGAACTGCCACCAGATATCCGACATTAGTTATTGACTGGTCTCCAATTCCGTTGATTATTGTTGGAAGGAAAAATCCCAACCCGTAAAAACCAATTATCCAAAAAAAGTACACAAGAACAAGCAGTATGACATCTCGCTCTCTGATTGCACGTTTCCATGAAAAACCATATGTGACATTTTTTATTTTATTTTCACCAGACATTTTTGATTCAAACCACTTTTTCTCATTCTCTGAGAGCCACTTTGCCTGACTTGGTCTATCGGTGAGGTAAAAAAACGCAAAAAGTCCAAGGGCAACTGAAGGGAGACCTTCTAAAATAAAGAGCCATCTCCAGCCTTGCATGTCAAACCAATCAACTGACAAAATGTGGGTAGAAAGAGGTGCGCCAATTATCTGAGACACTGGAACTGCTGCCATGAACATGGAGTATGCAACTGCCTTTTCCCTTCCAGTAAACCAGTGGGAGATGTACAGTATTATTCCTGGGAAAAACCCAGCCTCGCCAAGACCGAGTGCAAACCGTAGCGCATAAAACTGGTTTTCAGTATTGATAAATGCTGTAAGCACGCTGACAATTCCCCAACCGATCATTATTCTTGCAACCCACTTTCTTGCACTCCACTTTTGCATCCATACCGTAACTGGAATCTCTAAAACAAAATATCCTATGAAAAAAACTCCAGCACCAAGGCCAAATATTGCTGCAGTAAAATGCAGGTCTTGTGTCATGGTGAGTGCTGCATAGCTGATGTTTACTCTGTCAAGAAATGTTATGATATACAAAACAAAGATGAATGGAATTATTCGTACAAACCGTTTTTTTCGTACTATGTTTTCAATATCTGAAAGCGTCATGGATTACATCCGGTGTGTAACAAAACCATGTTATTACAATGCACATTTTCCAAGTTATTTATATTGATGTCATACAAAAAAATCTAAATTTTTACAATTGCACGGATTGACAAAATCATTATGACTGGATGTAAAATTTTCTATGAAAACTTACCAGCCGCGCTGGGCTAGTATCTGTGCGACTTGAGGATATACACATGCAGCAGAGCCGTCCTCTGCCTTGATTATCAAAGTAAAGCCTTGCTTGCATTGTACGTCTTTTGCTTGTACTCCTGACTTTACCTGTTCTAGTGGAGGTAGTATATTTCCTGTATTGGCAGGTACAGGTAAGCTTGTCTGTGAACTGGTATTTCCAAGTGAATCTGACATGTTGTCCCCAAGTGGACTAGTCATATTGTCTCCCGGCATTGTATCTGCAATAGTAGGATTTGGACTCTGTGTGTTTGTAGAGTTGTCCATTGGATCTGGAACCATTGTTGGATCAGTACCATTGTCTTCTGGAATTGGTCCAATGGTCGGATCTGTGGAATTGTCTTCTGGAATTGGACCTGGATATGGATCAAAAGATGTTTGTGCAAACGCACTAAATTTTGATTGTAAATCAAATGCATTAAAAGATAAAACAAAAATCACTGCTACCCCAAAAACCAATATTGGAGATACTATTTTGTGCTTCATTTTACATCATGTATCATTTGCCAATGATGTCAAGTACTTAAAAATTACTAATGAATTGTACTTGCAAATATGGTGCATATGATATTCATGTATTGCAAAATAACTGTGCAGGCAATTATCATAATGGCAAATAAAATTTTCTCCCCAGTCTTATGGTACTTTGTTAATTGACAAAGTTCCGCAATTGATTATATGTGCAGAACACAACACTTGGCAAGAATGAACATGAATACCATGAAAGCAACAAAATCATCTTTGACAAAAAAGACCACAGTGTTTGCAATTACTGCAGTACTGTTTGTATCAGTCTTTGGAGGCAATCTGATGACTTTGCAGGCAATGGCTGACAGTGGAAACGGAACGAGTTCTAACACAAGTTCTCATGCTGCTGCATCTAGTGCGCAACAAACTGCAAGACAGGCCTTGAGGCAAACTTTGCAGGCAGATGCAACAGCATACAAACAGGCTGTACAAACTGCGGACCTGA
This sequence comes from Nitrosotalea sp., assembly GCA_028580875.1. Classification (GTDB taxonomy): domain Archaea; phylum Thermoproteota; class Nitrososphaeria; order Nitrososphaerales; family Nitrosopumilaceae; genus Nitrosotalea. Next base: position 2,338 of record JAJSDS010000035.1, on the reverse strand, counting down.
CATACAAACAAACATCCCAGTCTGCACAGCTTGCACACTCGCAAGCAGTTCAGGATGCAAATACTGCATACAACCAAGCAGTTCAACAAGCACGCTCTGCATACAATACTGCAGTTAGCGGGGCACATGGCAATCCTACTGTAATTGGTCCTGCCATGGCAACAAGAGACCAGGCAATAGCAACAGCACAGACTACAAAAATAAATGCGGTTGTATCAGCCGATGTCGCACGAGATAAGGCAGTAGACGAGGCATGGTTAGCACATCAGAATTCTGTCTATGGGGCTCTTGCAACACGCGATGGCGCAGATGGAACAGCACAAAGCACATTTTATACTGCAATTGGTAATGCTACACTTGCAACACGTGCACAGACAATAGGTCAGGCACATGTTACTGCAGACAATTCAATCATGCAGGCAAGACAGACCAGAATTACTGCAGTAGAAACTGCTGATGTGACAAAAGACCAAGCGATTGGCTCTGCACAGACTGCATACGTAACTGCAGAGGCGACTGCTCACGTTGCACTTGATAATACATACACCACAAACAGCAAGGCTTGGAACACCGCACTACAGTTCTACTGGCAATCTTTAGCTCCGCTGACACAAACGCAAGATAGTGCAATTGCAACTGCTAATGCAAATCACGTATCCTCAGTTGGTTCAGCTGATGCTGCAAGAGACCAGGCAATTGATCAAGCCTATGCCACAATGTACGGTTCTATCTCAGCTGCTTATTCCTAAGCCGATAGACCACCTTCATTTTTATTTTTAATTTTAGGAAAACATCTATGTGTGATAAAAAGAAATGTCTATGTTTGGTTGTACAATTATTCTACAGCCTTGCGGTTTTTTCTTGCAACTAAAATAGAGCCTGCTGTTGTTACAATGTTTGAAAGTATGATCACATATACTGCAATACTGACAAATGTATTTGCAAGTGGAATGCCGTCGTTTAGTGCTGCAATTGATAATGTGGCAGGAACAACTCCTTGTGCACAAATGATAAAGATTGCAAGCTGGTCCTTGCGTAGCTCTGATTTTATTGTGGATGCCTTTGTTGCAATGAATCTAAAGACAAGTAAGATTCCAATTACGAGCAACCCGAGCGTGAGGTTTGACAAAATGGTAGATGGTGTAATCACAAACACAAGACCCAAGAATACAAAAAAGAATGTCTCCATGAGAAATGATATCTCGCCCTGGAACTTGTAGAACTGCTCGTTCATGTCTGCAAGGTCAAACTTTTGGCCAAGACGAGACAGGATGACCTTTGAGCTGCCCAGGAACAAACCGAAGATGAGCACCGCCACTAGTCCACTTCCATGCAAGACTTCGGTTATGGCATAAGTGACAAACAATAGTCCAAGGGACAGGACGTATGTGTACTTGAAATTTCTGACATGTCTTAGGATAAACATCCAGACAATGGATAGGCCAATTCCGACTGAAATCCCAATTGAAAAACTAGTTCCAATTGTAATCAGTGGTAGCGCCCAGTTACTGGTGCCAGTCTTGTACAGGCTCACAAATGCCTCATAAAACACAATAGAGTAAATTGAATTCAAAATTGATTCTAGTGTTAGAAATGTTATCGTATTCTGGCCAAGTCTGAGCGACCTTGACAATGGGATGACAACAACTGATGCAGTCTCTCCTCCAACCATTGAACCAAATATGAGGGACTGGATCAAGTCCCATTTTAAAATAAAGTGAAGTGAAAAACCGATCAAAAATATGCTTGATACTACATAGATTGTTACCTGGACCACAGTCCTTGGACTCCCCTTGATGACTTCTTTTATCCTCATGTCCATGCCGCTATAAAATAAGATCATGATTAGAGTAAAACTTGCAAATAGGCCTAGAACTGGAATTAGCGGCTCTCGTGGAAATACGTTGAAGACTGGCCCAAGTATGATTCCGACTGCAATCAAAAACAGATAGTACGAGATTCCTGTTTTTTTAAAAAAGATCTCACCTGCAAATCCCAAAAATATGATTCCTGCAGCTGCAGAAAAAACAATTATCTCGTTTATCACAAAATTTCTAAAAACTGATATGATAAAATTCTGTCGTATGTTGCCAATTTATAGAAATTTTCCAGTTTGTAAATAAAAAATGGAAAAGATTGATGCCAAGTATAACTGATTTGGCAAACAAGATCTCTTACACGTGGAAATAATCATGATTTGTAGCATTTTACTTGCAAGATTGAAATCAAAAGTTGTCTAAATTTTAGACTGTCATATTTTTGAGTATATCGCATGAACAGCTGCATTCTCTATGTTGCGAAATTGACTGACTGTGCCTATTATGGCACCTGTTGCCTT
>JAJSDS010000034.1:3064-14224 GCA_028580875.1 Nitrosotalea sp. | reverse complement strand
TTGATAGGAAGAACAATGACTTTGGTCTCAACGATATAGAGGAACTGGTTAAGAAAAGCAAAAGACTTGGATATGTTGCAGATCTTTTTGGTATTGATCCTGTAACGGATATGGAAAAAAGAATGGCATTACTTGATACATGCATTGAAAAAAAGGCTTACGAGGTATCAGATGTTTTCAATATCTTGCGTCAATATTATCAATTCTATCCAACTGTAAAGAATAGCAATATACACATGTCTAATCTCTGATCGGAAGAATTCATGAATTTTTGATATTTTAGGAACACATTTTCTATATTGTTATAGTATGTTATGTTGTCATACATGCGAATCTCTTAAATAGAAAGTGTCCGGTACAAACATATCTAATGAGTACAGAATTCAAACCACATGCACAGGTTCTTGCACGTATTGCCGAAGCATTTTCTCAGAATAATTCCATTAAAAAGACTCACCTCCATTCCGCATCACGAACTGACTGGAATTCATTTGAAAAATACTTGAACTGGTTACAAAGCAAGAATTACATCGAACATTTTAAGAACAATGAATTCACATACAGACTAACTAATAGTGGAAGAGACATGTTTAACATGGTCCTAAAGTTACACGATAACATCAAAATATTCCAATCATCGATTAGTGTTTGATGTTTTATTATGTATTATTTAATTACGATATATTACTTCATAAGTTATCAAAATCCTGAAACCACTTATCTTTTAGATTTAAGCATTACTCAGTCCACTAGCTAGTCCACTGAGCGCGGCTTAACTACCTGATTTGTATTGTACCGTACATGCTTACCATAACCATGATATGTTGTGTGAAACACACAGTATGGACAATAGATCATGCGGTATGAAGACCAGTCCACTTTATACACACAAAAAGCAAAAGGAGAAAATGAAAAAATGAAAATACAAAACAACAAAACAAAAACATACCTTGTAGTAGGATTATCTCTTGTAGCAATGTTGGCATATTCATCAAGTTTGAGTGCCGTATTTGCACAGGAACAGAGTACCGTACCTGAAGCAAACAAGGAGTTGGCAAAGAAAATTGAGACCATCATAGACCAGATGCAGAGTACCAACGCTGCTGCACAAAAGGCGTCAGATGCAGGTGACCATGAAAATCTGAAGAAGCATGCATCAGATTACGAGAGTCTCAAGATGCAGCTCGTACAAGCTATGAACCAGCTTCCAAAGCACAAGATACTGAACATGACCTCGACCAAGGTCACGCCAAAGGACCTGACAGTAGATCCCAATTTCAATATTAGCGGAGGACATTATGGCTGTGATTTTAACTGGGACGGAGTCTCAGGCAGTGGCAGTGTCTGGACAGGCACTCCATGGCTGTATGTCCTTGCAAATGCAGCACCTAGCGTCTCCACCGGAATCTGGCCGTACTGCACCACAAACCAGTTTGCTAACTATGCAACGGTAACAGTGACCAATCTATGGACAGGTACACAGGCACAATCCGGAGGATATGCCTCGACAACGTCTCCACTGGTCAATCAGTATTTCAATTATCCACCTACGTTCGTCTCAGGTGACCCCTACGCGGTAACTGTTACGTCGTACTATGCACATGGCAATACACTACAGGGTGTTGGATACGTCAACCCCTAATCCTCTTTTTTTTATATGTCATAGTTCTTACGTTGTAATGATATCAATATCATGACAGAGTTCAGTTTTCAGCAGACATTTGGCTTTAGGGAATCCCGCTGCGGATGGTGCCTTGATTACATCATAAAACCTCCCGGCGAGATGCCGGCAAGCTGCCCGTACTGTGGGGCAAGCCTCTTGTCGAAGAACCCGAGATATGACGAGTTCGTGGCCAAGATAAGCAACGACAGCGAGCTTCGCAAGAAGGACAATTTCTTGAGAGAGCAGAGGCTTTGGCAGTATAGGCTAAAAACGCTCAACGACCAAAAACTATGGAATGCTCCACCTCCATTATTGCATAAGGTTCGTCCTATGTGGCCCATCGGACCAGGCACGATGCAGTCGGGGGGCAGACCACTGATGGTCCTGCTTGAAAAGCTGCACACAAATCCCAACGCTCCAGACGTAGAAACGACAACGGAGGAGATCCGTGTCGTAGGCAAGGAATGCTACATGCACGGCGGCATAGGCCAGATGAAGTTTGACTTTGACTCGGCAGTTGACGAGCTTCTCTTCAAGTATACTCCAGACTTTGACAAGTACCGCGTCCTATGGAATGGAATATGCGAGCAGTGGAAATACTAGTTTGGAATGAAAATGATTATATGAAAAAATCAATTTTCATAATTCCAGTTATAATAATCATAGTTGGAATACTGCTTTCAGTATATTATGAAAATAATCCGACGCCAAAAACTTCATCTGTGTCTAACAATAATCAGCAAATGTTGAGAGTATCAAGTTCTGCCTTTGAAAATGAAGGAACTATTCCAGCAGAGTTTACTTGTGATGGACAAGACATATCCCCGCCTCTTAGTATAACAAACATACCAAAGGATGTTAAAACTCTATCACTAATAATGACTGATCCTGATGCTCCAAGAGGAAATTTTACTCATTGGACTGTTTGGAACATTCCTTCTTCCAAGATAGAATTTGCAAAAGGTGAAAAGTTTGATTTTCCACAAGGACGTACTGGTTTTGGAACACCAGCATATGGTGGCCCATGTCCTCCGTCAGGTACTCATCGATACCTTATCAAAATTTACGCGTTGGATGCAGAATTAGATCTTGCTAAGGGATCAAGTGTAACGGATCTCCAAAAGGCAATGGATGGGCACATTATTACAGAATCTACTCTAATGGGAAAATATTCTAGAAACTAGGTCAAAATAAAAAATTAAGGAAAAGGAATTTTGTAGCTACTCCAAATTAGCTTACTGCACATTTTCTGTCAAGTTTTACTCACAAAATGTCCCGGACTCGCACTGACTGTCAGCAAGAGAACCCCCCGGCCCGTACTAAAATCAGTTTATTCATGTCTGCTTAAAAAAGGGAACTAAACAAAGTGAACAAAACCCCTCTATTTTTTTCAGAACTGGAACATCAACTTGTTACCACTTGCTGCTGGGGTCCGAATCGTTCCAAGAAATCTTTTCTTTTTATCATTGATGACAGTTCTCTTGCAGTAAGCAAGAACTCTTTCACCTCTTTTAGTGCTTCTCGTTTCTCAAGTATTATCAGTTTGGAAGCAAGATACCCTGTTACCTCTTTTGTATAATTATACCTAAAGTGTATGTCATGGGAATCTGTAAAGACCCATCCCTGCTTGATTATATCAGGAAGAAGGTACTGCGGTACATACTCTTTTCTGTCTTGGCCCATGAGACATATGCACAGCTTCATTTTGCCATCAGAGGTCTTCACTGGCACAAGACTATGTTCCAAAAAGAGCTTTCTTATCCTAAAACCGGTTGTAGCCCTTGAATATCTTACATCCTTGTGACTTTGTTTATCCCTTGTAACAAGGCCCTCTTTTACAAGTTGCCCCAGATATACCAAAAGCGTGTGCTTGCTTGAACATATCCCCCTGATGTTCTGGTACAGCTCGCCAAACCGCTTTGGTCTACTGTTGTCCGTTCCAAGGTAGAACAGGATCGCATCTTTTTTCTTTTTGTCAGATGCCGACCAAGAAATTCCTGGAATGGTGCCGTTGCGATCCGATCTTGCATCCTTTTTCATTGTATGAATAGGTGCACAAGTACTCTTATTAATATTTTTGATATAGGTGCACAAGTACTCATTTATAGCACAAGAGCGTATCTTTCACAAATGAAGCTAGAAGATAGCATAAAATCATGGAGGTTTTGACTGTGGCCTTGCAGATTCCTCAAGACCAGTGCTGTATATGTCATGGCAAGATAGTCAGAGTTGATCATGAGCTAGTGTGCCAATCTTGTGGATATGTATCAGCAGAGATAGGTATAGAAAATGAACCTGCAAATTTCAGAGATGAAGACGGTTCCAGTACCTCTTGTCATGCCCCTGGCTTGGGAACTGATGCAGCAGAGGCTGCAAGTGCACAACTCAAAAAGACAACAAAGGGACATGTACTGGGATCTCAAGAGAACAAGTATGTCATCTATGCATACTCATGTCTTGATAATTTCATAAAATCACATGACAGGTTCAGGGTACCATACCAGACCCTGAAGATTGTTCTCAAAAAAACTGTCAATGATTATGTATATGCAAAGAAGATGGCAAGGGAGGGTATAGAGGAGACCAAGATAACAAGAGTGGTCAATGGCAAGAAAGAGAACCACATAAGATATTATTCAATTGATAGAATTATAGAAAAGACAATACTTGGTTTTTGTACCAGAAATGCATTTTTTGGAGCCAACATAAAGATAGACTCGTTTAGCTTTCATAAAATAGTACGGCACAGCACGAGGGGAAAAAAACTTGGTACAATACGGGAAAATGGATATAAACAACGCAATTCTGCGCTTGATGTACTGTCTTGTCTCAAGCATGGTACCTTTACTGAAAAATCACACAACGAACATTTCAAGAAAACAGATCATGTGATGCATGGCATACAGGTGACCTACCCCACATACCAGAAATATTTTGTACTTGGTTTTCTGTACTGTGAGACTCTCTTGAAAAACAACGTAAAGCAAAATCACGTGCAACGGCAAAATATCTTACGCGGTGATTCAAGGCGGTGTCAGAAATGCAATTGCGAGATCAGAGAAATAGTAAAAGTAAGCTATCGTGATACGAAAAAACTAAAGCACAAGAGATACACAAGTGTGATACCATATCATGTTATCAGGATAAATGGCAGAAAGGTGATGATCAAGGGCTGTCTTGATTATGCTGGTCATAATTGTGCCATTGACAATGATTCTGTGGATCTTTTACATACCGAATCTTTTTAATTTATTATACGGTAATTTACGGTATGGAATCAGAAACTATACCTGTACCAAAAGAGACAATTCTCAAGCTAAAAGCTGGAAATGAAAAGATACTGCAGCGTTTGTCAAAACTTGAGAAAAAACTAAAGAGAAAAGACTAGTCTTTCCCTTTTAGGATTTCCTCAAATTTCCTTTGCTGTTCAAGTATTGTCTTTTGCAACCCTGTGATTGCCAAGCCAAACTTTTTCTCAAGCCTCTTCATATCATCCTGTTTTTTAGCCTCGCGTTCTTGAACAAACCTCTTTGAGATGATCTCTCCGCACTTTACACAGTAGGATTTATCAGCCGAGTTTCGTTCTTTACAGTTTAAACATATTTTTGAGAACAACATTGATGTCTTATCCTCATCCTTATTTTTTAATCCATGAAGTTTTAGTACGGCGTCTTCTTGATCAGAATCAGCCAGGTGCTCATACCTGTTTATCATGTTAGAGTTCTTACTCCAATTTCCGTAGCGTTTTACTAGCTGGGGTGATTTGAGAAGTCTCACATATTCAGTTATAGACGAGTGTCGGAACAAATAAGCCCAGACTCTTTTTTTAATTCCAGACTCAATCTGGAGATTTTTGATCATCTTTCTCAGATATGGATAACTCATCCTACCTTCTGTATTGTTATGATAAAAGAGATAAGAGGATGGATCATCTGCTTTTGGATGTTCTGTTAACCATTCTTTTACTGGAATTGTACTTGTTACCAATGTCAATGTCTTTGGACCTGTCTTGCCATACGTGTATGCCTTGTAGTGGTCTTCGAAAAACTCGATATTACCAATCTTGATGTTTAAAAGCTCAGCCGGGCGAAACGCACCGTCAAAGAGGACGTAAATTGCAGCAATGTTTCTTTTAATGTATCTCCCACCAAGTTTTTTTGCAGTCTCAATTAGCTTCATTATCTCTTCATCTGTAAGGAGATCTTTTGGTTGTATCTTTTCATGATTATCCTTGAACATTGTAGGCCTCACCCAGTCTACAACGGGATCATAGTCCTTGTCTGCATTATTGTTCTTGTCAATAATCTCCCCGTGTTTAGCGTAATGTACAAGCTTCTTGAGTGCTATTGCCATTAGTATTTTTGTCTCCGAGCCATAATGACTGTCCTTTAACGTCGAAATTATTTTTTCAACATCTGTTCTATCCCAATCTCTGACTGACTTGTCGTCCTTGATCTTTAGTAATGCAATGGCTTGATTTGCGTATATTGTCAGTCTTGAATGCTTCAAGCTAGTCCTCGACCTTAGCGTCTCAAGGAAATCTAAAGCGATCTGTGAGTTATCTTTTGAAAACCATTTTGCTATGTTATTCTTGCAGTTTTCATACTTGCGCCTGTTATGGTGTATATCGTCAGGCATTGTTATCATATGGATCTTTTTCATGTATGATACGGAGATTGAACAAAATTAAAACACGTTAATTTTGTTCAATGAGAGTCGGCCTCCATACGTATTTCTATTTAAAAGAACCGTATGAAATAGATCAAAAGGTGTTTTGGGTCGGTTCGTCGCGGCTTCCTCACAGCAGATGCTCAGACTGGAGCGGCAAAAATATTACCTCATTCCCTTTTCTCGTAGGCCGATAAATATTATTAAATCATGCTAGGCTTTGCAGATTTTATTCAAACCGTAAGTAATTCTATGTATTTTTTTGAAATTTGGTCTTTTTTGTAGATTGGCATTTTTATCTTGATTTTTAATGCGTTATTTTGTTGCAGGCTGATCTCTTTTCTTACGATCTCACTTTTACCTATTCTCAAAAAAAGTGAAGTATCTTCTAAATGAGCATCCATGTTTTCTATCAGCTCATCCATCTGGGTCTTTGATATTTTTGAGGCTAATTTTTTGACAAATTCCTCGGCACGTTTTTTTGCAAGTGTTATCTTGGCAAGCACTATTGTGTTTCCGTAATGCCCAAGAGTTTTCTCTATGGCAAATTCGTCTTCTTTTATTTGGAATAACTCAAAGATGGGATCAAAGATTTTCTTACTGTCTTCAGTTGCATGCAAAATCACTTCGGCTGTTACCTCTAACTGATGTGTCATATTGTATAATGTATGGATTACAGGCTAAATATCTATTAGGCCTGTAACAGAGCAATCTCGCCCTCTGCAGTTCTGATGAGCTTTGCCTTTTCAATTCCGACATGTCTTACGTGGACTATTTTTTTGACTGCTGCCATGATGTCTGAGTTTATCTTTCCAAACACTGTAGCCTGAATGAACTGGTCTATTGTCATCTCTGGAATTGTTTTCATCATTACCTCTTGAGCAACTAGTCTGATTGCATGTTTTCTTGATGTGTTTAACTTCTTCTGGGTTAATGCAACTATCTTAATTCTGAAAATGTATCCGTCTTTGGTCTTTACATCTGCAATGAAACTAATCAATGAGGAGCCGCGTCTGACGAGGCTTCTTAGGAATTCTTTTGCATATTCAAATCTCTTGAAAATTGTAGTTGCAACTTCTCCGTCTATCTTGTGAATCTGGAAATATAGCTTGAACTGGTGCTGAGAAGGGTCTCCTTTTAGTATGTCATGTAATGTGACTTCGATTACTCTACCGATTGCATTATCGTCATCAGTGACTGGAATGTAAGCAATTGGTTTTTTGTCAAATGAAGCAGGAAGCAGTACTGTAACCCACTTTTTTTCCCTCCACTTGTCTTTTACTCTTGCAGTCTTTTGACGAGCCAACTATGATGAACTTCTGAGGCCAAAATATAAGTTGTACGACATTTTAGATTAGGCTAGATCCGACATACTTTTGCAATACTTTTGGAACTGTAATATGCCCATCTTTGGTCTGGAAATTTTCGATTATTGCAACCATTGTTCTTGTAGTTGCTACTAAGGTACTGTTCAAAGAATGGAGATACTGTGGCTGTTCATCAGTTCTATCTCTGAATCTTATCTTCAATCTTCTTGCTTGAAAATCGAGACAATTAGAACAGGATACTATCTCTCTGTAATTTTTCTGCCCTGACATCCAAGCTTCTAGATCATAAGTTTTGGCAGAAACCTTGCCAAGATCTCCACTTGACAACAACATAATTCTGTATGGTATCTCAATTTTCTGATAAAACTCTTCTGAAATTGCTAGCATTTTTTCATGTTCTTGCCATGAATCTTCAGGTCGTGTAAATACGAACTGTTCTACTTTTTCAAATTGATGTACTCGAAATATTCCCTTCTGGTCTCTGCCATGTGCTCCTGCCTCTTTTCTAAAACATGTGCTGACTCCTGCATATCTCAGAGGCAATTTTTTACCATCAATTATTTCATCTGAATGCATTGATGCCACTGCGTGTTCACTTGTTCCTATGAGGTAGAGGTCTTCATTCTCAATCTTGTAAATTACTTCTTCAAAATCTTGTGCAATTATGGCTCCTTCCATGGCACCTCTGTTTATTAGAAATGGTGTTTGTATGGGGGTGTAATTTTTCTCAGTCAGAAAATCAAGTGCAAATTGTAACAATGCTTGGTTTAATCTGACCAGCTGATTTTTGAGATAATAAAATCGCGCACCTGAAACTTTGGCTGCTCTTTCCAAATCAACAAGGTCCAAACTTTGCGTCAAATCTATGTGGTCTTTTATGGGAAAATCAAAGACTGGTGGATTGCCCCATTTTTTTATCTCCTTGTTTGCAGTATCATCTTTTCCTATGGGGACTGATTCGTGTATCATATTGGGAAGTGTTAAGGAAAGTTTTGCAAAATCCTCTTCTATTTTTATCTGGTCTGCTTCTAATCGCTGGAGGTTCTCAGAAACTGTCTGCATGTGTTCTATGAGGCTGGAGGCATCCTCCCCTGCTTTCTTTTTTCTTGCGATTTCTAACGATACCTCATTTCTTTTTTTTCTAAACTCATCAGTTTTTACAATTAGATCCCTTCTCTGTTTGTCTAGTGAAATTAAATCATCAAGAGGAAACTTTACAGCTCTTGCTTCTAACATATTTCTGATCTTGTCAGGATTGTCTCGAAGAAGTTTTGGGTCAAGCATCAGCTAGTCACTTTGAGTATAACTTGAGTCTGTTCAAGAACTTCATCAATAGTAGAAATCAATGTTCGTATATTTCCTTTACCCTCAAATATGAAAATCAGAGATGTCTCATCCTTTTCAATTCTAAAAGAAAGATTTTCTGGAAAATCTACATTGTCAGGCTCCAAAGATTTTCTTATGGATTCTGCCTTTTTCTCTGAAAGGTTATTCAGAAACACTTGAACTTTGCATTCTAGAGACATTTTGTTCCAAGTAATCTAAAAATTCATCCAATTTGTCTTTTGTAATTCTTGCTCCAGCCGCTGCTGCATGACCTCCTCCTACACCAGACACTTTTGCAGCACATTCTCGCATTAACAATCCTAAATTTACTTCGGATTTACATCCTGTAGATTTGCGTGAAGAGAACTTTATCGTCCCTTCATCGCCATTGGTCCTAAGTATGATTATCTTACCTGTGTTTTTCTGTGATCCTCCAAGAAGTGATGATACTGCACCTGTCATATTCTCAGGTACTAGACCTTCACCGTTTACCATCAAGTAATGACCATTATCTGTAATTCTCCATCTTTCACTAGAAAGTGTATTCATGTATGTTCTCAGGAATGTTCTGTATTCGACCAAGATGTTTTCACCCTCTTGTAACATCTTGGTTCTGTCTCCCATGCAAATTGCTATTCCGACTCCGGCCTTGCGAATTCTACCGCATGAGTTTAGCATTGTTGAAAACTCTCTTGCATCTCGCAAGAAACTTCGCTTATCCTCTCCAGATAATGTATACGTGTATCCTACAAGCTCATCTAGTATGTCACTTGCATTTTTAGTTGAAATGTACTTTGATATTGTCTGCAAAAGCGTTCTTTTTTCATCTTCTGTTAATTCTGCAGGGACACGCCATCTACTGCCTTCTTTTAATTTTATTCCTGATGAATTTAAGAGTGAAAGACATGCATCACGATTCCATGTTAAACCCTCTATGAAGGGCTGTGAGGTAAACGCAAGTGCATCTGGCAATGGCCTTGTCTCTCTTCCAACAAGTAAAATGTCCAAATCAATCTCAACTTGGTTATTCTTCTTTGCAGTAGATGCAATCTCCAAGTTTATTCCTGTAAATGATTTCTTTTCACCTTGATCCTGACGATCCCCTAGTGCTGCTACTACTGCAATCCATGCCAAATCTGTATTCTCTTTATGAAGAGCTTTTGAAACAAGATATGCCATACCTCCAGCAGAAACATCTTTTCCACCATCCACGTCGTATTTCCAAGCATTGATGACTTTTTGATTGTCAAATTCTTCTTGTGGTATCTGATGGTGATCAACTACTATCCAATCGTCGTCTAATGCGGCATCGATATCTTTTGCAAACCCTCCGCCAAGATCTGTGATTATGTGGAACTGTCTTGAATCATTCTTCATTTTTTCAATGACACCCTTGCTAAATTCATTGACAGTCCGTACGGTACATTTTGCACCTGATCTGATCAAAGACTTTGTGACAATACTCCCGGAAGTTATACCATCACAATCAAGATGAGTTATTACTGAAATATTTTTTCCTGTTTTGATACAATCAGAAACTCTGTCGTGAAAATAAGATAATGCTTGGTCTAACTTTGCCATTACTCGAGTTGAGCGATGACTGCCTTATATTTCCAAGTTTTGGGTATCTTGCCAATCTTTTTGTAATATGAAGATAATCTGTGAACTTTTGCTTCCAAGAGTTCAAGCGATCTAACATTTCTTTTGTCTGATTTATTTTCCTTCAAATGTTTCTGTAGACCAAGTGCCTTGTTTACCAAATTATTGAGGTCTTCTGGCATCTCTGCTTTGACTCCCTTTTGTTCAAGGATCTCTGTAATTGATTTCTTGACAATTTGTCTTGTAATTGGTATTGCATACTGATCACGCAATTTTATTCCAATTCTACTTGGAGGTAAACCCTCTTTTGCATACTTGACAACCAATTCTTCGATCTCAGCTGGACTCTGTTTTACCCATGTAGGTGTACTAGGAGTGATCGGTCTTGTCGAATGTGATTTGCCATGTCTATGTGAATGGAGTCTGCCCACGAACCGCTTGTTTTTTAAGGAAACATAAATGTTACTTGACTTGATTCAAATGTTAATTACATAAAAGTTAAATATCTACGAAATCGAATCACAATTAGGTATTCATATGAAAACACCAATAATTGTTGGAACTGCACTGTTGGCT
>JAJSDS010000034.1:0-3054 GCA_028580875.1 Nitrosotalea sp. | reverse complement strand
TGTAGCCCTTGAATATCTTACATCCTTGTGACTTTGTTTATCCCTTGTGACAAGGCCCTCTTTTACAAGTTGCCCCAAGTATACCAAAAGCGTGTGCTTGCTTGAGCATATCCCCCTGATGTTCTGGTACAGCTCGCCAAACCGCTTTGGCCTATTGTTGTCTGTTCCAAGGTAAAACAGGATCGCATCTTTTTTCTTTTTGTTGGATGCCGACCAGGAAATTCCTGGAATTGTTCCATTGCTATCAGGTCTTGCATCCTTTTTCATTGTATGAATAGGTGCACAAGTACTCTTATTAAGATTTTTGATATAGGTGCACAAATACTCATTTATAGCACAAGAGCGTATCTTTCACAAATGAAGTTAGAAGATAGCATAAAATCATGGAGGTTTTGACTATAACCTTGCAGATTCCTCAAGACTTGTGCTGCATGTGTCGTGGTATAATGGTCAGGGCTGATCACGAGCTAGTATGCCAATCTTGTGGATATGTATCAGCAGAGATCGATATAGAGCGCGAACCTACAAATTTCAAAGATGAAAACGGTAAGAGTACCTCTTGTCATGCTCCGGGCTTGGGGACAAATGCCGCAAAAGCTGCAAGCAGTCAACTTCAGAGGATCACAAAGGGTCATGTGCTGAAATCCTCTGAGAGCAAGTATGTGACATACGCATTATCATGCATTGATAACTTCACAAAATCACATTACAAGTTTGGGTCATTATATGGGATTTTGAGAATTGCTATTGAAAAAACCGTCAATACCTATGTTACAGCAAAGAAGATGGCAAAAGAGGGTATAGAGGAGATCAAGGTAACAAGGATGGTCAATGGTAAAAAAGAGAACAGTATCAGATACTATTCAATAGATAGAATCATGGAAAAGACAATACTTGCTTTCTGTGCCAAAAACAAATCGTTTGCAGACAACCTAAAAGCAGAAGCATTTTGTTTTCATAAAATAGTACGACACAGTACACGTGGAAACAAAGGTGGCACAATCCGGGAGAATGGCTACAAGGAGCAGAATCCTGCGCTGGACGTGCTTGCATGTATCCAACATGGCCCTTTCTCTGAAAAGTCTCACAATGCGCATTTCAAGGCAGCAGATCATATTATCAATGAGAGACAGGTAACATTTCCTACATATCAGAAATATTTCGTGCTCGGGTTTGCATACTGTGATGGCATCTTGAAAAATAGCGTAAAGCAAAATTACGTGCAACGGGAAAGGATCTTGCGTGAAAATTCAAAGCTGTGCAAAAAATGCAGACATGAACTAGAGGATGTAGTAAAGACAAGCTATCGTGATACCAAAGAACAAAAGCACAAAAGGTACACAAGCGTGATCAAGTATCATGTAATCAGAATCAATGGTAGGAAGGTTCTCATCAAGGATTGTCTTGATGGCATAGTTAATGATGCCGCCAGTAGCAACGTGAGTCTCAAATCGCTAACCTCCTTTTAATTTATGGTACGGTAATATACGGTATGAGTGATGATACAATAACAATCCCAAAAGAGGCTTTGCTCAGGCTGAAAGATGGAAATGAAAAGATACTGCAACATCTCTCAAAGCTTGAGAAAAAACTGAAGGGAAATGACTAGTTCTTCTCTCTCAGAATTTCTTCAAATTTCCTTTGCTGCTCAAGTATTGCCTCTTGCAACTCTGTTATTGCAGAGCCAAACTTCTTTTCAATTTTTTTCATATCATCCTGTTTTCCAGCTTCACGTTCTTGAGCAAGCTTCTTTGAGATGATCTCACCGCATTTTACGCAGTGTGATTTATCCGCCGAGTTTCGTTCTTTGCAGCTTGGACATATTTTTGAGAACAACATTGATACTTTACTTTCATCTTCTTTTTTGAGCCCATGAAGTTTTAGTATGGCGTCCTCCTGGTCTGAATCGGCCAGGTGCTCGTATCTGTTTATCATATTAGAGTTTTTACTCCAATTTCCATAGCGCTTTACCAGCTGGGGTGATTTGAGAAGTCTTACATATTCAGTTATAGCTGAATGGCGGAACAGATAAGCCCAGACTCTTTTCTTAATTCCAGACTCGACTTGAAGGTTTTTAATCAGCTTTCTCAGATATGGATAACTCATCCTACCTTCTTGGTTGTTATGGTAAAAAAGATATGAAGATGAATCGTCTGCTTTTGGATGCTCTGCCAGCCATTCTTTTACGGGAATCATGCTTGTGACAAGTGTTAATGTCTTTGGGCCTGTCTTACCGTAGGTATATGCCCTGTAATGGTCTTCTGAGAACTCGATGTTGCCAATCTTTATGTTCAAAAGCTCAGCTGGACGAAACGCACCATCAAAGAGGACGTAAATTGCAGCAATATTTCTTTTAATGTATCTTCCACCTAATTTCTTTGAAGCCTCAATTAGTTTTAACATTTCTTCGTCTGTGAGGAGATCTTTTGGTTGTATCTTCTCATGATTATCCTTGAACATTGTAGGCCTTACCCAGTCTACAACGGGATCATAGTCATTGTCTGCGTTATTGTTCTTATCAATAATCTCATTATGTTTAGCATAATGTACAAGCTTCTTGAGTGCTATTGCCATTAGTATCTTCGTCTCTGAACTATAGCTGCTGTCCTTTAATGTTGAAATTATTTTTTCAATATCTTTTCTGTTCCATTCTTTGATTGGCCTGTCATCCTTGATCTTTAGTAATGCAATGGCTTGATTTGCGTATATTGTCAGTCTTGAATGCTTCAAACTAGTCCTCGACCTTAGAGTCTCAAGGAAATCTAAAGCGATCTGTGAGTTATCTTTTGAAAACCACTTTGCTATGTTCTTCTTACAGTTTTCATACTTGCGCCTGTTATGGTGTATATCGTCAGGTACTGTAACCATATGGATCTTTTTCATGTATGATACGGAGATTGAACAAAATTAAAACACGTTAATTTTGTTCAATGAGAGTCGGCCTCCATACGTATTTCTATTTAAAAGAACCGTATGAAAATAGATCAAAAGGTGTTTTGGGTCGGTTCGTCGCGGCTTCCTCACAGCAGATGCTCAGACTGGAGCGGCAAAAAT
>JAJSDS010000033.1 GCA_028580875.1 Nitrosotalea sp. | reverse complement strand
TGCCAAAGAAAGTAGTTACAAGTACAATTGTGATCATTGAAATTTTTATGATTTGCACGTTAATGTTGTACAGTACATACATTGTTTAAAAAACTGGTGTAGAATTCTTCTAGTTTTCAGCACGACTTTGGAATCTTGTATGCTCACTGAGGGGAACTATCACTTAGTTTAGCTCTCTAATCAGTAACGAAAAAGTTCGAATTCTGTTGAGATTGGGTACTGTATTGTCATAATCTCGGTTCATTTTTTGGTTCCATTGCACTAATCTTCATGTGGATGTTATGCTAGTTTTAATGATTGATCAACATTTTTGAGTTCCTATTGGTACTCCTATGGGAGATACTTCGAATGTTTGTAGGTCTATCTGCGTAGAAGTATACCATCCACAATGATTGTATCCATTCATTATGTGAGGTATGATAAACTGGACATCCGCAAACCATTTGTCACCAGTTGCCAGTATTAGAAAATGTTCTAGCTGTATGTCTGGATAATTAACTCCAAGTCCAGTAGCCTGTAAAACTTTGTTGATAGATTCTTGCTTCTGTTTAGATGATAGAAGATCGTTAGGAATCTGCGGTATGTAACTATAAGCATAAAGACAACCATGCATGCTTTGACAAACTGTTTTTTTGTATGTGGGAGTCGGTAAGTTGAATATTCCATTATCTGTTGAATTTTTTGGATGTTGACATATTACAAATATGTCATTTCCTTGTTTTTCTACATCAGGATTACTGCAAAATGATAGAATTTCTTGCGTGTCATAGTTCTCAGTGTTTTCAGAGTCATGATTTGAGGAATAATCATTAACAGGAGATACTATAAAAAATACAACCATTCCAATTATTGTAATTCCGATGGTTGTAATTATTCCAAGATGTAAAGTTTTCATTAAGAACTTCTCACTATATCTGACTTGCCAAGATCAACCCAGATTTTTGGAGTATGGGTAGAATCAAAAGTGATAGCATTATCAAATATGAAAGAATTTGGCACTTTTACTTGTATGTTAATAGAATCTCCATCTTTCCAAGACAAATTGTCTGGCAGAGGCAGTTTTTGGTAATCAGGATGTAAAACATCTACTATCGGTAATGAAATTGCCAAGCCGTCTTGTTTTACACATGAATTTTCATCACAAATATTGTAGCCTATAAGAAATGTCTTTGATTTTGAATTTATCTTTAGGTAATAATCAGGCTGCTTACAGTCTTCCGTGGGACATGCCATATACGGTGGACTATGAATCACCAGTGCATTGATTCCAAAATTATTTTCTGTTGTAACAGGAGTAGGATCATAACTTGTTAAATACCATACCATGGATGCTGTAACAGTACAGGTAATTACAACTATCATTGCATTTGAGAATTTCATTGTCAGATTCAATTACTGTATTAGTTTATAGGATTTGATTAAATTCAAATTTAACGACAATCCTTAAATCACATTCATATGGAGAAAAATGACAAAATTTCTGAAGCATTAAACCAAGTGGATTTGAAAGAAAAAATCGAGATACTCTCAACAGAAGATGACAAGATCAAGTCTATTGGAGAGATACTAAGTAATGATTCCAGCAGGAATATTTTGAAATTATTGCTTGATGATACCATGACTGCAAACCAGATAGCACAAAAAGCTGGAATATCATTGCCGCTTGCAATATACCACCTAAAAAAGATGCAGGATCTTGAAGTCATAGGCGTTGCCACTGCAAAGGAAAGCGACACAAAATATTACACTTCAACCAAATTTGCGTTCATTATTACTTCGACCAAGGCATCTGAGATAGCAAAATCAAGCAAGTCACTTTTTAATTCATTGAAGAAAATCTACAGGTTTGCAGCAATAGGAATAGCTGGCATTGTATCATGGCTAGTATTACAAAATACAAGTCCTGAATATTCTCCTGGAATGAGGGCTCCGGTATCTCTAACCCCAAGCTCAACTACAAATGCACCTGCAGTGTCACATACAGGAGTCATACCAGCACCAATGGTTACATCTCCTCCATACATGACACCAATAGAGCCATCTACATTCTCACATGAAATTTTGATAATTGTGATCCCACTTGTTATCATAATAGCAGGGCTTGTCATAGAAAGAATCCTCAAGGCATACAAAAGATAGTTAATAATATTTTTGGTTAAATTGAAATTTAATCAAATCCTATATAGTATTTTTCCTCGATAACATATCATCTGAAAAAACATGATGGTACCAACGAGTAAAAAAACAAAACAAGTATCACTTAACTATAATATCGATGTCATGCAACGAATTTTAAATGCACTCTATGAAATGGGAAAAAGCAGGATTACTTACATTGCAGTGCATGCAGGACTCAACAATAACACGACCAAAAGATATCTAAATTTGATGAAAATGTTTGCATGGGTAGAATTTGAAAAAGAAGAAGGCGCCATAGTTTTGCGCTTGACAGAGACTGGAATATTTATTCATAATCAGCTACATGATACCATGCCAGGCAAGGATACATCCAATTGACTGGATTTTTTTTGTGAAAATGTCTGATTATACCAAAAAAGTGTTTGTCGATATTGCGATACAAAAAGCCCTGCTTGAAAGTGGGTCTGTAACGCTAGAAAAAGTAAACAACCAGTTGTTTGAGATTTATCATTCAAGCCTATCAGAATGTTACGACAACCCAGAATACCTAAGAGAGGTTCTCAAGGATATTTTTGATAAGTCACATACAAAAATAATAGATGACATAAAAATACAACTGCAAAGTGTTTCCTACCACAAACAGGTAGAGATATTTTTACAAAAGCTTGGAGAATAGAGTTTTCATTTTTACTGATCTCTATTCGAGTTGGTAACTACAAAGCGTTGTATTGCAAAATGACCCCATTCATCGCCTGCAATTATTGTGTACACCCCACTTTCGAATTTATGAAAAGAAGTATTATTCCAAGACCCTGAAAATGAAGTATGAAATTGTATTTGTCCAGTACTACTACAACCATCAAAAGGCTCACACCTATCTACAACATTATTACTCATTGGTTCAAATTTGTAACCTTGTGGTGCTATTGATGCAGGACAAGAATAAATCCCTGGCGGATATAGTGAAAGTTTGTTACCTTGAGTAAAGTTGTTCTCTCCATAGAATCCTTCAAGAATGGCTAGGTCAAAAGGCCGGTATGTGCATGGCCCAAGACCTGTTCCTTTAAATGAATAGTTGTATTCGCTTGGAACTAGAATTGTTTTTGGCAGTTTATTGCTAGTTGACATGTCAATAGCTATTGCTTGACCGCTAGATATTACAGAAGCGTTGGTTCCAAGATGAAAGTCAAGCAGCGACACAGGATCATCATATATGACTGGTGCATTCCAGATCCTCTTTACTAGATAGAATGTTTGTCCAAGATAACATGAATCTGAGTGACACCACCCAACTCCAATTGTTTGATTATAATCAAAGAAGTTGATCGAATATTTTGAGAATAGATCTGTGGGTATGGTGTTCTCGTTTGTAATCTTAAGTGGATAATTTGATGGAGGCCAGCATTGATGCGTGTTCATGTCTGATATATTTCCAGGAATCATCTCAAAATCTCTTGCTTCTGTCTGATTGGTAAGATCAGGATAACAGTTGTTATTGAGAGGACTGGCTCCATGATCTGTAAATTTTACATTATCTAATGATACCGTGTTGCCTGCCATGGTTTGAAATTCAATTGTATCATATGTGTCGTTTCCAATTGAAATGATTTTATTTTTTGTCTGTGATACTTTTGTTATTGGTATGCTTGGAACAATTTCTTTTGTCCATCCTTTCTCCATTAACTTTTGAGCAGCATCAGATTTTACACAAGCTGGAGAACCATCTTCAGATTTTAGGATCAATACAAAGTTGGTGTTACATTGAATGTTTTCTGGTATCATTCCCCACTTGAGTTGTCTCAAGGGCGATACCAATACAGGATAGTTTAAACTAGATTTTGAATCAGAGACTGAAAAGAACGTAGATGATGTGTGTATCCCATTTGAAAATTTCTCAACTGTATAATTTCCTACTTTTGTCGGTATGAATTGCCATATGATCTGTTTCATATGAGTAGCATTTGGTTCAAAGATCAGGTGTTTTTTGTCATCAAACTCAAATCCTGTGTCGCTTGTTATGTTTATTTCAATATTTATTGTTCTAGCATCTGGAGACTCTGGCCAGGCATTAGCCCGAAGCAGAATTTGGTGGTTTGTAAAAAAGTTGTCAATGTTTCCCTTTGAATCAGTTAAGAATATCGGGTCAGGCGGTGGACCAGGATTTGCATAACCTGTTACCTGAACGCCGGTTTCATAATGCAGGGTAAGGTTTTTTCCGTTTTGATCAGTTGTTTGTAGTGGAGTAACCCATCCTCCATTTTGAGTCCTGATTGCATTTGAAGGCATCGAAGATGTGGAATTAGTCACATTCTGTGCAAATACCAATTGGATGCCAAAGAAAGTAGTTACAAGTACAATTGTGATCATTGAAATTTTTATGATTTGCACGTTAATGTTGTACAGTACATACATTGTTTAAAAAAGTGGTGTAGAATTCTTCTAGTTTTCAGCATTGATTTGGAATTGGTAAAGACTCATTGGGGGAACCAATCAGTTAGTTCAGTTCCCTGTGCAATGAAAAAGTTCGAATTCTGTAAGATACACGACTAAATTGTCCTAAATCTAGTCAATATTTTTTTTACCACTAATTGATTTAGACGTAAAATTATCCCATTGACAAAAATAAAAAACACTGTTTTGCATATAAAGGACTATTCCTGACATATTTTTTTCAACCGACCATCAGCAAATTTAGGCATAAATTAGTCCCATTGACACGAAAAAAAATCTGTTTAACTTTGTAAACCGTCATGCACAATGACATCTGAGTGTATTGTATTTTGTAGCATGTCAAACACCCATGAAACAGAAATCAAAGTTTCCACGTTGGAAACATCTCTATCTGATAAAATATCTGAATTAAATGCAGGGAAAGATCGTAGAAGAATTCGCGCAATTTCAAATTCACGAATTTTAATTAAACCTAGATGTTGTCCATTTACATCCTGTACAAATGGTAAAATGTCTAGACACTTCAAGACCGCATGGAGTCTCTTATGGCATATGAGTAATTCCCATAAACAAGAACATAATTTCAAACAAGAATTTGAGAAGATTAGAAACATGGTGTCACAATAAAATGGAAAACGTCTCTGAGATTTATTGTAGCATATATACATGTAAACAACTTGCAGTTGTTACTCGTTGGTATGTTGGAATAGGTTCATGTCCTCCTCTGATGGCACATCTTTGCTTACAATGTAAGGATATTCCATTATGGGACGAAAAAATTGACGTGATCAAAGAAGCGGAAATTATAATGAATGAAAAAATTGTTTGAAAAATATTCTATTGCATTTATGTGGTATTGTTGTGTAAACTGGAAATTGTATGGTTTGTAACTGCACTGGAAATTGTATGGTTTGTAACTGCACTGGAAATTGTATGGTTTGTAACTGCACTGGAAATTGTATGGTTTGTAACTGCACTGGAAATTGTATGGTTTGTAACTGCACTGGATGATGACACTCATATTGTTTAACGGTGATATCTCGTGCGCCTCACATGCACGTAACGATTGACATTTATCTGATTCATTTTATTGGTTGTTGTAAATCTTTTTTTTCAAGTTCAAAATTTATGCCACATTTCCGATTGTGGGGTATAGATATAGGGAATTTATGTGGAATGTGGAATTGTGGTATGACGCTTTGGGTGGACCAAAAATACCCCAAAAAATACCCCAAAAATAGGCAAATTCCACACTTTTAGGCCGTTTTTTCCACACTTTATTCCTGCACTCAATTGATTTTAGTGACTGATTTGTGTTCTCTGCTCTTCTTACTAATTTTGCAATTAATACCTGAATATTCTTAATTAATCTCAAATGATAGGAAAATAATCTTGGTTAAAGATAGAAAGAGAAAGACTGGAAGAACAGTAGAACAAACGATTCGTAGACAAATGGATGACGCTCTCACAATTGGGATCACTTTTGATACAAGAGATGATTTCAAATTCAATCCTGATGATCCATGGGATTGGGATGCAGAATTTCAGGTTTCCATGGCGATAGATGACATTGTCAGGGCTCTTGAGGACTTGGGTCATCAAACAACATTGATTGGTAGCGGAAGAAAATTAATTGATAATTTTTCAAAACATGAAAACGAAGTTGACATTATTTTCAATATTGCGGAAGGAAAATTTGGTCGTAGTCGAGAATCACAGATACCCGCATTGCTTGAAATGGCTGGCATTCCTTATGTAGGATCTGACGCATATGCCTTGTCAGTATCTCTAAACAAGTGGCATACAAAGATAATTGGAAAAACATATGGTGTGCGTACTCCTGAATTTGCCGTTGTAGAAAATATTGATTTTCTAAAAAGTGGAAATATTCAAAAATATCCCGTGATAGCAAAACTTTGCTATGGGGGTAGTAGCATGGGAATTGACGAAGATTCAAAGATTTATGATTTCACTCAACTACAAAAACGAGTCAAGTATATGCTTAGAACATATGACCAACCTGTCCTTGTAGAAGAATTCATCACGGGAACAGAAGTGGATATTCCAATAATGGGAAATATGCCCGATAAAATTTTTGGAATTGTTGCCATATCGCTTGATGACAAAGATATGGGTGACAGATATCTTACATCCAAGATAGTATACGATGACAGGTATTCCTTTCAATATCCGATGAATGCGGACTTTGAGCCTGAAGCTACCCAAATGGCATTGAACATGTATAACATTCTAGGCTGTAGGGATTTTGGCAGGGTGGATATGAGAATCACACCTGACGGAATTCCATATTTTCTTGAAATCAACCCATATCCATATTTGGGAAAACATAGTAGTTTCAACTATGTCGCAGAAAAAAATGGCATGGCATACAAGGACATGATTGGAATTATCCTGAAAAATGCCGTTGCTAGGTATGATTTCTAATCCCATATGTGTATGTCACATGGATAATAGTCCAATTCATAGAACCATTTCTGCGGTCTTGCCGTCTTGTATAGTTCCAAACTTTTCTGATTGATCTCCTTTGAATCAATGCCTTTTCTGTCTAAAATTTTAGAAAGAATGCGATATCGCTTTGCAAGGGCTAACTCTTTATCGTTTTTGTAATTGTTTGGCTCAAATCTCTGTAGCCAACTTTCTGCGGTGTCGTATTCATTTAATTCATAGTGAATTGCAGCTCTGTTAAAGCAATAATAGTCATTCATAACAGATTCTGGATACTGCAGAACAAGCGGTTCAAGATGTGTAATTATCTGCTTTGCCTTACCGATATCTCCTGTTTGTCTTAGAATGTTTGATATGTTCATGTTGATAAAGATGTTATCGAATAATTCACTAACGTTAGCATTTGCATCTTCAAAGAATTGCAGTGCTTTGGTGTATTCTCCATTTTGTTGATACACCAAGCCGAGATTGTTGAGAGGAACATCTACCTCAGGAGAGTCCAAACTTCTAAATATTTCCAGACTGGAACCGAGATATTTTTGGGCATCATCAAATTTTCCAATGTAAAAACTCTCGGCACCCATGTTGTTAAGACACCTTGCTTTTTCTACCTTCATGGAATATTTTTCAAAAGTATCAAGAGCATTTTTCATAAATTCAATTGCTCTTCTGGATTCGTAAATAATTCCAGATTTTCTTTGCAGCTTGGCAATCTCCCTTACATCATTTGCCAAGTTGAAGTTGATCTGGCTTTTTTCAAAAGCTTTGACAGCTTTTTCAAAATATCCAAAGTGATCATAAACTGTAGCGAGAAATGAATAGACCTCACCTAATTTACCCACAATTCCTAGTTTTTCATAAATTCTCAAACTCTCTTCTAGGGATTCTATTGCCTTCATTCCTGCATCTCCGCTTCCTTCATATCTCCAGCATCTTCCAAGTAGTAATTTTGTCTCGGCCCTTTCCATTTCAGTCAGATTTGCTGTCTTGTCAAGATCATTTAGATTTGTAATGCATTCTGATGTAGAATTGTTTCCAAGTAACGCTTTTGCGTATCCTAGTCGCAGTAGATTGTACTCTGATTGTGGAAATGATACCCTGTTTTCTTTGATTAGTTTGAAACATTCCTGGTACTGTTTGATAGAATCTGCAAAAAAGTAGTTCTCAAAAGATGTTTTTGCAGAAATTGAGAGAAATTTTAGGGCTTTTTCCCATTCTCGCGCACGATAATAGTGATGTGATATAATGAAAGGGTCATTTTGTTCCCCAAACTTGGACTCTAGAAACTCTGCAATATCCCTATGGCAATCTATTGCTATACTGCCTAGACCTGAATAGATTGTTTCCAGAGTTTTTCTATGATCAAATACAAATGTTGTACTGTCTCCCACTCTTTTGACAATAGAATAGATTTGATCCAAATCCTGTAACAAATGAAAAACCTCAAGCTTGTCTTTTTTCATAAAACTTGTTAATATGTCAAGATCGAATCTATATCCCAAGACAGACGCATATGTTAAAACTTCTCTTGAACCGGGCAAATCAGTGTACACTTTGCGAAGTCTCTTTGTTATGGTATCTGCAAGTCCACCCGATGATGGAAAATCTAATGAATTATCAAGTTTCCAATAACCATCTGTGTCAAACTCTATAACTTTGGATTCTTTTAAGAGCCTTAAAAGTGATTTAAGAAAGAATGGATTACCATCAGTCTGTTTATACATATTGTGTATGGTCTCGTTGTCAATCTTGTGAGGCCCAAGAAAACCTTCGACAAATTTAGGATATAAATTCTCAGGCATAGAATCAAGTTCTATTAGAGTAGAATTATCCTTGTCAAGTGAAAGCAGCAAGTTAAATTTTTCTTTTGCATCAAGATCTTTCTGTGTGGTTATAAAACCAATCCTGTATGATACAATTATCATAATTTTTTTGTTCATTTTTTTCATTATATAGAAAAGAAGTTCTAAAGAAGTACTGTCAAACCATTGTATATCCTCCGCATGTAATATCATTGTCTTCTTATTTGAAATTTTTTGAAATATGGAAAGATAATTTGAAAATACGTAATGACTATTGTCTATGGAATATTTGTCAACATCAGATATGCCTCTTACAGTCTTTGTAATTTCCTGAGTTGTGGTAACGTATGGCTCTAATGATGGAACAAGCTTTGCAAGGTTAAGAATGGTATCAAACAGATCACCGCGTGTAAAATTCCTGTAGGTATGTAGAAAATCTTTCATCATGTCTATAAAAGGGAAGAGAGGAAGATCCTGCTCTTCATACCCTCTGGCGGTAAGAATAGTCATATCCTCGTTTTCTACGGATGCAAGAAACTTGTTTATCAGTGAAGATTTTCCTATTCCTGCCTCCCCTATTACAAATACGAACTTGTTTTCCGCGTAATTGTTTACCCTCTCAAAAATAGTCTCTAGTTTCTGTAATGTATCTTCTCTATCTAGAAAGAACTGTTGGCTAGAAATCACTTTTTCGCTCATGGAGTAAAGAATTTAGCTGTCAAAGAACTAATTATGTTTTGAGATACTAGCATAATTTCTTATAAAAAAGACGTACTTATGGAAAGAAGACATCGCTTTCAAATACGCCTTGCGGATCACGGGGATGCAGTAAGTTTCCTTAAACTAGAAGCAAGATGTTTTAAGATGAGGATAAACAAAGATACAATCTACTTCTGGACTCCCGCGGTATGCTATCTGTGGTCATACAAGGCTGTGATAAATGACAAAATAGTTGGGGGAATAATTGCAACTCCTACGCGTGACAATAATTGGTATGTGAACTCTCTCTTTGTACATCCGTCATACAGAAAACATGGTATTGCCACAAAATTGCTTTCTAAAATTATCAAAACTGCGGGAAATAAGAAAATTTTTCTTGATGTCAAAACAAACCGAAAATTCCTTGTGGATTTTTACAATAAACATGGTTTCAAGTTACAAAAGTTGGAGAAAAATTACTATGATGATGGAAGTGACCGTTATCTTCTAGTATATTCCACTTAATGCATCTGAAATTGTATTTAGTATCTGATTCCTCCAAGACTCAACCAGGGTAGAACAGTATTGTGCCGGAACTTGTAAGATGTGTATACGCGCTAAAACTAGAAGAATCCTACGCCAGTTTTTTATGATGTATCTATCCAGTATGTATGTAATATGAAAATCCTACATGTGCATTGAACCTACCAAGTCCAGCTTACGTTGAAATGATATTCAAAAGTCTTTTATCGCTTGTAGCAATGTCATGTCATAATTCAAGCGTCCTTCAGGGTAGCAATTTAGCATAATTCCATTGTAGATTTTATGGAAATTCCAGTTTTCACAGGTCCTGTCATACTCTAATTTTGAATTATCAAATTCCCAACCAAAACCATTTGAGATGGTACTATTTGGATATCCATGTCCTCTAACAAGTGTAATTGTATTGTTCCAGTAGTCTATCGACACTTTTGCGTAGAGTGCATTAGGGTACAAGTAAAGTACTTGGGGATGTTTTGTTATCGCGTCAAACTCTCTTTGTGTTACATATTCATTGTGGAGTAAAATCACTTCATCATATTGATCTAGTATCTTTGGATTTTTGTCAATGTCAATATCTGTTATGGTCTTATACCCAAGTGATTTTAGCACCTTGAGTCCATTGGAACTATCCATCAGTGAATGAAGGTCATCATGTATCTTGACAGTAAGACACTTGACGCATTCTCCTCTGTAATGTGCATAAAATCCCTTCTCTGAATACGCACTAGATGTAAGAACTGGAACCACTACTATTGATTTCTCTGTTTCATTGGTTGCTGATACCATTTTGAGTTGTTGGTTTATGTCTGATCTGAAACTATTGCTCATATTCATAACATTATTTTCTATCATATACCTTACAGTATTAACAAAATCCTTGTCAGAAATTTTTCCGACACCCCAATTGTATGATATATCTTTGAATTCATATGATCTGTTTTGTGTACTATTGTTGAAAACAACTAATTGGATTGGAATGATTTTCTTTTCTACTAGCCATTTTATGCTGTTGATAAATTCATTGTCTGAAATTTTTCCATCATGCCACCACATTGCATCCTGCTTTACCCATTGCGGTACCAAGTTTTTTCCATTGTCTGCTTCTGCTTTGTCAAATGGTGAGAATAAAGTCGATACTAGAAAACTGGCAATGACCAGGGGTATGACATAGGTAATTATTTGAAACGAACTTGCACTCATATGTATCTCCTTAATATCTTATTTTTACTGCTTGTACAATTGCTATGAATTTTTGCATTTCTTGAAAAAATCTTATTCCTTTCTCAGTGATAATAAAAGTACGATTTCGCTCAATGTTTACATGTTCTAGCAATCCAAAATCAGCTAGTTTTTGACATTTCTCAATTGCTGCATAATGTGATAAATTTGCTCGTCTGGCTAGGGTTGATATCATCACACCTTGTCTACCACAATCCATCATCACGCATAAAATGTCTGATATTATACCCATCTCTGACCTGTATTGTTGCTTTGACATGAGATTAATTTCTAAAATTTGTATATTACATTTCAGGGACACTTGACTAAGTGTGTGCCAATTTCCAGTATGATCCCTTAATTCTTTTTCACTATTGCTACAAAGAACAATGCCAGAATCACAAATCCTATTGAGGACAGTATTACAGTAATGGTTGTAGCCTCTACCGTGGGAAGGATAATTTCCAATCTTGGCAGTATTGCTCGAAACGCATAAAGTCCAAAAGCTGCACTGACAAAAAGAAGTCTCTTCATTCTGGTTCTTTTATACGCAAACAGCGACATTACAAACAAAAATGCCGCAAATACTCCAGTTGCAAAATCCAACGATTCTGGAAGATCTGGTGCTTCTCCTCCAACTTCGGCCATTCCACTGATTGCAAATAAAATATTCTCAAACATTAGGTACCTTTCCCCTCGTTCTTGGAAGACATTTGCAAAAAGAGATCTGCAAATCTGCTCAACATCTTGTCCCACACATTTGGATGATACGTCTTGAGTGCAGCAGATATACTTTGCATGTCTGTTATTGAATATCTTACAGTTCTACCGTCTTTTAGGGAACTGACCAAGCCTGCCTCCTCAAGCCTTGACATGTGCCAGCTTATTGTAGGAGCTGAAAACCCCTTGAAATTGATTATGTCGCTTTGGGTAGACTTGGGATGCTCCATAAGATATGTAAGAATATCCATAGCTGTTTCTTGCCTCAAAAAAGCAAGGATGTTATGCTCTGCCTCTAAAACTTCAACTGCATAATAATGCCTGTAGATGTTAATTCTCCTTGATTTTATTTTTCCAGACTTTTCCAGGATATCCAAGTGATGTTGGGTTGCGCCCATGCCCATCTCTAACTGTCTTGTGATCATTCTAAGATGTGCTCCGGGATTTTTTTTAATGTAATCGTATATGCGTAATCTATTTTCAGAATCATCATCTTTTTCATTTCGCAACAGTCTTCTCCTTCTACCACTGGAATGCCTAGCATAATAAAGGGTAATTACATTACAGGTACAGTCAGCTAAGTGTTGATGCAATAAGGTGTAATCTCAGGTTAATATTTTTCATTAAGGTTAGCCAGATGTTCCTCAATTATAATATACAAAAATGTGATTATCAAATCCAAGAGGTGAAACAACACAATATGACAAACAAAAAAACATTCTTGGCAATTCCCCTGATGGCAATTGCAGTAATAGCCATCGGATTTGGAATGACCAGTAACGTATTTGCTCAATCAACCACACCAGCAACAGTTGACCAGCCAGATGCTCCAAACGCAGTAGATGCTGCAGACAATAACGTAGACAACCATAATGACGGAGAGACAAATGACGACCAGAACAGTGCAAGTCAAGGACCAACAGGTGACGGAGATGGAGAGCAAAACGACCAGACCGAATTGAAAAAGTAGAGAAACTCCCTTCCTCTATTTTTTTAATTTTATTTTCAAATTTTTTTAATTCTTAAAACCAAGTCATGTTGCATTACAAGCATTTCTAGATAACTTAGTCAAGTGTACCTGTACTGTAATATACCAATAAAATGAAAAAACCTCAAATTGGAAGGAAGATCACTTGGACTGGTCATTATGATCAATATCAGATTCATAGGTAGTGAAAAAAATGAAAGATAAGGATATCCAGTCAGGGGCTCAAGTAATGCTAAACAAGGTGCCAGAAATCACATTGTTCTTTTGGATAATCAAGATCCTATGCACCACTGTTGGTGAGACGGGTGCAGATTTTCTGAATACCAACTTGAATCTTGGACTGGATGGAGTAACGTTAATCATTGGAACAATGCTTGCTGTAACGCTGATCTTCCAGTTCAAATTAAAAAAATACGTTCCAGGAATCTACTGGCTTGCAGTTGTTCTAATAAGCATAGTAGGGACTCTCATCACAGACAATCTGACTGATAACCTTGGGGTACCTTTGGTGTTTTCTACAATAATCTTCACTGTCTTGCTTTCAATAGTCTTTGCTGTTTGGTACAAGAAGGAAAAAACATTGTCAATACATACAATCATCACTACCAGAAGAGAGACGTTTTATTGGCTAGCCATTCTGTTTACATTTGCACTTGGAACCGCTGCAGGGGACCTATTGGCGGAGACCATAAACCTTGGCTACTTGCTTTCTGCAATCATTTTTGGTGCCCTGATTGCAGCTGTTGCAATTAGTCATTTTGTTTTCAAGGTAAATGCGATTTTGGCATTTTGGATAGCATACATTCTAACACGTCCTCTAGGCGCTTCGATAGGCGACTATCTCTCGCAAGATTTGGGTAACGGTGGACTGGGACTTGGAACTGTAATAACAAGCATGATTTTCCTTGCTACCATATTAGCCACAGTCATCTATCTAACGGTAACAAAAAAAGACGTCATTAGAAAACAGACTTGAATCCTGGGGGATTTTTTGATCCTCAAGATTGTTTTGAAGACTTGTTTGTGATTATGTAACGAATTCATTCTAGTTTTAATTGGCTATTAAAAGTCGTCTATTTTGATTTGCCCTAGATGGACTTACTCTTTACTAAAGCAAGATTTTGAAACGTAAAGTACGATATCTCATCATTAAAGTGTGACAATATAGTCATTTTTCTAGTAACTTCCTGGACATATCTGATAAATTCATCATATGACCAAGAAATCTTTTCATTTCTATCTGCTAGCTCGATCTTTGATTCTGTAG
>JAJSDS010000032.1 GCA_028580875.1 Nitrosotalea sp. | reverse complement strand
GTTCTTATTATGAAACATTTCTCTAAAATCTAGATTTTGATTAAAACTAGTGTAAAAGTTGGATCTGGACAGACTTGGAATCGTCTTCTATCATCTCAAGCACCTTCTCGGGAGGCATTTCGCCATAGCTTCTCCTCAGCTCATCTATGGTGTTCCAGCCACCAATCATTGCAACCAATCCATAGTTGTAGTCTTTTTTTGCAAGCCAGTAATGCGCACCTATGTGCCTTAATGCATGTGTGGGATGGCTGTCAAAATATTCTGTCTTGCCCAAGAATGTGTAAATCTCTTTCATGCTTTCAGAAATCTTTGCAGTAAAACAAGAACGAAACTGCCCTGACTCGTAAATTCGTTTTCCACCACGTGACTTTAGCAGATCAATGCTTCGTTGTGTATCAGGTCTTGTGATATACTTGAACCATTTTCCATTCTTGATGTGTCTTGTCTTTTTTTCATGTGCAGTCATGATGTATGTCATCTTGCCAGATTTTTGACTGACATGTATCGTATAGTCCAGATTCATGGCATATAACGCAGAAAATCTGGCACACGTTTCAATTCCAATCCAAAACCACCTGTACACATCCGAATCAAGCCCCCACTTTTCCTTGATGAACATGTCTGCCTGTTCTAATTCTTCATCAGTCAGCCTCTTGTCTGCATATTTTGCATGGTTTGGAACCTTTTGTGACATTATTCCACCAACGCCCCTCTTCCAGACCAACCCATGAAATCCGCAAAAGTCTCTCACTCCTTGAACTTTTTGATAAATTATGTTTCTGATGTCATCAGATATTTTTTTGGCTCCAGAGGGTCTCTTTACTGCTTTTCCTTCTCGATACATTTCTGCATAGTTTTTGAGGATCTTTTCAGTCTGCCTTTGCGATATCACGAGATCCCGTGGATTTATCCGACATGTATTGCAGACAGATTCTACTGACAGAATTCTTGTCTTCCATGTAGATATCGGTTCGCCATTCCTTCTTGTTAGGAGGTCTTGCTTCCATTCTTCCACCAAGGGATCATTTACAATTTCATGGTTCTTGTCAAACTGCCTGAATCTTTCTAGTTCCGATTTCTCTGGGAGTAAAACTCTGCCATCCTTGTATTCTAGTGCATGGTATTGCTCTACTGCCTTTTTGATGTAATTGTATATAGTCGGTCTTGAGCATCCAAGCATTTTTGCAATGTCTGATACAGACAGTGAATCTCTCCCGTTGTCTCCGCGCAAGAGCCATGTGATCTCCCTTATGATGTCCTCTTCGGTTACTTTCTTGCCATGCAGACGCATTACTCTCCTAGGCAAAATGTACCTCCGACAAAAAAGGTCGACTAGAAAATCGCAATCGATTACTGAGTATTGTGCATATTCCGGTCAAATTGACAGTTAAAAGTTGACACTAGAGTATATTTTAAAAATAAAAAAGATATTTTATTCGAATTTCTTTTTTAGCTGGATTATTTCAGCCATCTCGTCTTTGAGATGTTTTTTCAAAAGAGATTCATGCTCTCTTTTATGTCTCCAGTACAGGTTCATCATAGATTGCCTGGATCTGGCATGTTTTAACGCAGCAACATATTTTCTGTGACTTTTTTCAACAATTCGAAAATACGACTTGCTGTTAGAAGTAACCATATATGAAATCGTGAATCTTAATAGATAACCTTTCCTATTGTGTCATACTTCCAACAATTGGTTTACAGCGGTTCAGGTTTTTTCCAGTTAGGTACAAGTTGCATCTTACGGAGCGATGGCGGCTCTAAGGTTCTTTTTTGAGCAATTTTAACATATTTTGCTGATTTGTCAATTCCAAAATATTTTCTATTAAGAAATCGTGCCATCTTAGTAGTTTGGCCACTTCCAACAAAGGGATCCAGCACTAGGTCACCTACGTTACTGTAGAGTTGAATTAATCTATACGGTATCTCTTCTGGGAATGCAGCAGGATGGAACTTTCTGTAACTTGGAGGCATCGGAGCAATATGCCAAACAGAATTTGCAACTTCTTTTTTCATCAGATTATCAAGAACAAGTTTGCTTTTTTTATCTTTAAAGTTGTGAAACGGCATTTTTCTTAGAATTATAATCTGTTCATGCATGATATTTGGGTAATAATATGTTGGATATGGATGTTGGACTGTAACTCTGAACCTTTTTTTTCCTCCAGTAACTTTATTCCATATTATTTCTTCGAAGAAACTCCAACCAATCTCTTTTTTTGTCAACTCTACAAGAAGTAACGCTGGAAGAGGAAGTTTGCTTTTGCCTTCAATAATTTCATTTCCTATCACAATACAACAAAACCCCCCAGGTTTAGTTACACGATATACTTCAGAGAAGATAGTCTTCATCTCTTTGAGCCAATCCTCAAGAGAGGTCTCAACTGTTCCACGATACCATTTTTCAGTGTCCTGATGTTCTTGATAGTTTATTGCATTATGATATGGCGGTGATGTTACTGTTAATGCAATTTTATTTGCAGGTAGTTTCGACAAATCCTTAGAATTAGATACAATTATGGAATTTGGTTTCCACACCACTTTCCTCAATCATTTTAATATTTAACAGTTGTAAGAATCAAAGAAAAAAATCTGCTTTGAAATTAAATCAAAGAAAAACACCTAAAACATGTTCAAGTTACATGTTTTAGACAATTATGCATTTTTTGTTACTTCTATTTCTATAGTGGATACATTTCTTGATCTTCCATCTAATGATTGAAGTTGTTCCGATCCTATTTTGATTTGTCCTATAGAGTACCCGGAATTATCAGTCCGTCGTGCAATTATTTGTGCAACATCTACAGCCCTACCTATGCTAAGTCCTCTTGCCTTTATTGAGACTCGTGGGTTGTTAGCAAGTTGGATGAGTGCAGATGTTACATATGCCATGATGGGCTTTTTTCCGATGAAGACAGTGTCTTTTGTGTCGTGTGGTATATCTGAACTCATAGGATCCTCTAGAAATGATCGTTTCATAAAAGTTTCTTCCATTACCAGGCTTTTACCAGTCATATGACACACAATCAAACATAGTTGTGTTATAATGAGAACAATACCAGGTCGGATCATACCACAGGCAAAAAATCAATCATTAGTGAAATTTGCCTGGCAACATTTTTAGATCATATCATTTCATCGTGGACAAATTGATGCTAATCTAAATATACTAGTGGAATGTAGATTTACTTAATGTCCAACCAACAAATTAAGATCGGTTTGGTCGCATTAGCATTGTCAACCATAATGGTTTTTGCAGCAACATTACCTGCTGTAAATGCACTGACACCAAGTTCAGTGTATGATAGATTCTCCCAGAAAACAGACAGATTTCCAGGAGGACAACACATTTGTGGAGAAAGCCTATGCTCACCAGATAGTTGGGCCAAGATGAAGCAAACACTTCATGTTGCACAACGTGATCCTAGCAAATGCAGTGAATTGAGAGGATGGATGTATTGTGGCGAACCAACCATAACACCAAAGAACTCAACCAAATAAACACTGAAAGCAATGGCAACCAAGGTCTGCGTAACAATTGCAGCATCTAGCCCTACAAAGGCATACAATGAGGTGTCAAGAGCTCTTGGCAAGTCAGAGTATGCAGAGCTACGATTAGATTTTTTAAAACCAAATCAAATTCCTTTTTGTTTAACTTTAGTCAAAAAACATCTCAAGAGATGCATATGCACATTGCGACCCATCACAGAGGGTGGAAAATTCTCAGGCAGTGAAAAAGAAAGAATATCCATACTAAAGCTTATTTCAGAATTTGAGCCATATCTTCTAGACGTAGAATACAATACTCTCAAGAAGAATAAGGAATTGACAAAATATCTCAAAAGCAGAAAAACTAGAACGCTAGTATCATGGCATGACTTTGCAAAAACTCCAAACGAGAAGACCCTAAAGTCAATGTTCAAGAAAATGTCTAAATTTTCAAACAACATCAAAATTGTTACTACTGCAAAGACAATTGATGATACGATTCGTATACTTTCACTTTACAAGTTTCGTTCAAGAAAGATCAACCTAATTTCTTTTGCAATGGGTGACTATGGCAGAATGTCAAGAATATTATGCACAAGACTTGGAAGCCCTTACACGTATGTTTCACTTGGCAAACCAGTGGCCCCAGGTCAATTCAGCCTTAAAGAGGTAAAAAGTATCATAGCTCTTGAGAACAAGAATTAAAATAGGTAAAAAATTATTTACGGCACATCAAGTTAATCAGATTTTGGTTCAAAAAATCTTTTAACAAAATATGATTCAGCTCTTTTGATTCTAGATGAATCAGCGACATCATGAGCCATATTTACCAGGTCGTTTTTAGTCAAATCGGTTATGACAACATCCTCTTTTTCAGATTCTGCAGAATACTCGATGTCATTTAAAACGCTAACATTGTCATCCAGTATTTTCATACATTCATCAAGTAAATTAGCAAATTCATCCTTGTCTTCCAATAGTTTAATCAATACACTTTGTATTAATTAATTAATCTCTAAACAAGACAAATGTTAGGTACCCTATTATAAAAGAAGCACGTAAACAATACTTGTGAAGCCCAAAGCATATCAGAATAATGTACCAAGAAATGTCATCATCTTAGCTACAATAGTGACAGTAATTTTTGGCATGTTCAGGTTGGTACTGTTTTTGATACTTGTCTGGGTTGCAGCGTTGACATTCATTATAGCATACCAATACAATTCAACTAGAAAGGCAAAAGGTAACTTTGTTTGTCTTGATTGTGCAACCATACATCAAGATGCATCATGTCCAAAATGTGGTTCAAGACTCAAAAAAATTTATTCTCAGGGAGACAAGTACGGAATTTGAAAATTAGATTCCATCAATAGGCCTTCCCTAATCGCTTAAATCACGATTCATCAAGTAGAAAATAATGACTAAGACATATGCAGTAATTGGAGATCCGATAGATCATTCGT
Organism: Nitrosotalea sp.; assembly: GCA_028580875.1. Classification (GTDB taxonomy): domain Archaea; phylum Thermoproteota; class Nitrososphaeria; order Nitrososphaerales; family Nitrosopumilaceae; genus Nitrosotalea. The sequence continues at coordinate 9,363 of JAJSDS010000032.1, read as the reverse complement.
TTTCACCCGCACTCCATAATGCAGCTTTTTTATTTTCAGGTCTTGATTGTACATATATCGCATATAGAATTCCAAAGGGAGAATTAGAATACGGAATAGAAGCACTAAAAAAAATAGGCATATCAGGATTCAATGTCACAATCCCCCACAAAGTGGACATGATGAAATTTCTCGATGAGTCAGACAATGAATGTAAACTGGCAGGTGCAACAAACACAGTAGTAAATGAGAACGGATACCTCAAAGGCTACAACACAGACATTGATGGATTTTTAGACCCCATAAAAAAGAGAAATATCAGTTCCAAAGACTCGGATATTTTATTAATAGGAGCAGGAGGAGCTGCAAGAGCTATCATAGCTGGATTTAGCAAAGAAAAGGTTCGAAGAATTACAATTACAAACAGAACCCGTGAGAGGGCAGAAGAACTTGTCAGATTTGCGCAGGAAATAGGATTGGAATCTGATTATCTAGATCTCCAGTCTGCAGGTGATACTGCCAACAAATACAAATTCATAGTAAATGCTACATCAGTCGGATTGAAAGGAATCGGTTGTCCCATATCTACAAAAAACATTACCAAGAATTCCATAGTTTATGATATCGTTTACACTCCAGTAGAAACTCCTTTGATTGAACAGTCAAAGATTCAAGGTGCGACCATCATATATGGGTGGGAAATGCTTCTTGCTCAAGCAATGAAATCATTTGAGATTTGGACCGGCAAGCCAGCACCATACGAAGCCATGAAATTGACTTTACTTGGGAGATTTTAGAGATGAGTAAAGTAAAGGCAAGTATGCATGGCGCAGTATCAATTGTAAACGCAATTGCCACAGGCAAGGGAGCAACACTTGGAATATCACTTGGGATAGAAGCAATTGTTGAAACCCAACCTGGAAGAGGAATAATATTTGAAAATAAAGAATCGAATCTTAGTTCTAGATTGATACGAAATGTTGTTGAAATGTCTGTTCCAAAATCAGAACTTGAAAAAAACAAGATAACAATTTTTGTAAAATCAGAAATTCCCTCAGGATACGGTCTTAAGAGTTCAAGTGCAATTTCATCGGTCATATCACTTGCATGTGCAAAAATATTCAAACCTAAAGCAGGTGATCTTGAAATTCTCAGAGACGGAGTACATGCATCAATCAAGTCAAAGGTCAGCATAACGGGGGCTTTTGATGATGCATGTGCATGCTATTTTGGAGGATTTGTGGTGACAGACAACACAAACATAAAAATCATAAAATCAGAAAAGGCCCCAGAAGACCTGTCGGCAATAATTTTCATCCCAAAGTCTAGAAGAAGAGGAAATGTAAAAAAACTCAAGATTCTAAACGGGATTTTTGGTCAGGCATGGGATCTCGCCAACAAATCAGATTATTGGAATGCCATGACGCTCAATGGACTTGCAACATCTGCCATCCTAGGCTCTGATCCAACAATTCTAACTGATCTACTTGATAGCGGATCACTAGGGGCATCAGTATCAGGTAATGGACCTTCAATAGCTGCAGTGGTAAAAAATGACAAAATATCAAGTGTGAAAAAGGTATTTTCATCTTTAGAGGGAAGTACGATAGTTTCTCCAATAAACAACAAGAAGGCAGAAGTCCATGAAGTGTAAGGTAGACAAGTCCATATTGACTGGGACAATATCATGCCCTCCTAACAAGAGTTATTCTCACCGGGCTATCTTTCTTGCATCACTGTCAGATGGAAAGAGTACGTTAAGAAATGTTCTGCTTTCTAGAGACACTCTTGCAACAGTTAATGCGTGTAAAGCATTTGGTGCCAAAATAGAAATTAATGATTCCACTGTGGTAGTTGAGAGCAATGGAAAGATAACTCCACAAGATCTGGAAATAGATGCGTCAAATTCCGGTACAACAATCAGAATTTCAACTGCAATTGCTTCCCTTTCAGATAAAATGATAACTCTTACAGGTGATGCCAGCCTGAAAAAAAGACCAATGCAACCACTTCTTGATGCGCTAAAACAATTAGGCGTACAGTGTACATCGACTGATGGTAAACCACCGGTCACTGTAAAGGGCAGAGCAGATGGAGGAATTACCCAAATAGCAGGTTCAATCTCAAGTCAGTTCATTTCCGCATTATTGATTTCAGGGCCAAAAATGAAAAATGGCATCACATTAGAAATAGATGGAGATCTTGTATCAAAACCATATCTTGATTCCACAATTGCCACGATGCAAAAATTTGGTGTTACAGTCAATGCAATATCTCCATACAAAAAATACAATGTTCCAAATCAGGAATACAAGGCAACTGAGTTTGTAGTACCATCAGATTTTTCAAGTATGGCACTATTGCTTTCTGCTGCAGTACTTTTAGGTGAAAATATGTCAATTAATGCATCTCTTGGAGATTTACCACAAGGAGATCGAGAAATATTATCATATTTGGAAAAACTTGGAGTTAAAATAAACGTTGGAGAAAAAATAACAATAGTTTCTCCAAAACTTCTCAATGGAGGAAGATTTGATCTCTCAAACAATCCAGATTTACTTCCACCAATGGCGATTCTGGCTCTAAAGACATCAAGACCAATTGAAATTTACAATGTGAAACATGCAAGATTCAAAGAGACTGACCGGATAGCAATTTTAGCAAAAGAGCTTGCAAAGATTGGAATAGAAATAACAGAAAAGGAGGATGGATTGATTTTAGAATCTCCCAAAGTTCTAAAGAGCGCAGAGATGGAATCCTCAGAAGATCATAGACTTTTCATGGCATTTTCCATAGCAGGCATGTTTGTTGGAAATTGTACTGTTACAGATCCTGATTCTGTGGATGTATCATATCCAACATTTATAGAAGATATGCGAAAGATTGGTGCAAAAATCATAGTTTGAATTTTCAAACAATTTCATACCAAAAAGCCTTGGATTCCTAGAAAGATTATAAACGTGTAAAAGAGAATTTCATCATGTCTTCAAGTAGCATAGGACAACGTTTTGTTTTTACAAGTTTTGGTGAGAGTCATGGCAGATGTATTGGTGCAACAGTAGATGGGTGCCCAGCAGGACTAGAAATTGAAGAAAAAGACATTCAAACAATGTTAGACCTACGCAAACCTGGCCAATCCATTGTCACTACACAAAGAAAAGAGGATGACAAAGTAGAGATTCTTTCAGGAGTATACAGAGGGTACACAACTGGAGCACCAATCACAATGGTCATTTGGAATAAGGATCAACGTTCAAAAGATTACGACAACCTAACCATGAAACCAAGGCCTGGACATTCTGATTATCCCGCATTTATCAAATACCGCGGATTTAACGACATAAGAGGAGGAGGTAGATTTTCAGGAAGACTAACAGCTACGTTCGTAATGGCTGGCGCCATAGCAAGAAAGCTGCTTTCGAAAACTTTGGGAATTGAGACATTTTCCTATACTTGTCAGGTCGGAAATGTAAAAATGAAAGATCAAGCAGTGATGAAAATGAAAAATTCAGTATATGATAACGAAGTGAGATGCCCGGATCCAAAAATTGCGGTAAAGATGCGTGAGACAATCCTTGCAGCAAGACGAAAAGGGGATTCCATCGGAGGGGTAATTGAGTCACTAACTGTAAATTTACCAGTAGGACTTGGCGAGCCCATATTTGGATCACTAGAATCAGATCTAAGTAAAGCTCTTTTTTCAATACCTGCTGTAAAGGGAGTAGAATTCGGTTCAGGTTTTCACGGATCTACTTTGCATGGTTCAGAAAATAATGACGAATTTTTAATCAAAAATGGAAAAATTCAAACAAGGACTAACAATGCAGGAGGAATACTAGGTGGAATATCCACAGGTATGCCAATAGTCATACGAGTAGCATTCAAGCCAGCATCATCAATATCAAAAAAACAACGAACTGTTGATCTTAAGACAAAAAAACCTGCTTCTTTGATAGTCCAAGGAAGACATGATCCATGTGTAGTTCCTCGCGCACCTCCGGTAGTGGATTCGTTAGTATCAGTAGTACTTGCAGACCATGCAATCAGAGCAGGCTTTATTCCAACGGTCATCAAATAAGAAATGTCAGACATCAACAAACTGCGAGACAAGATAGACAAGATCACATTTGATATTCTAAAATTACTCAAAGAAAGAAATGACATAGCAAAAGAAATTGGAAATTTAAAAAGCAATTTGGGTATAGGTGTTACAAACGAGGAAAGAGAGAACCAGTTACGTGCTAATGTTCTTACGCTATGCAAAGAAATAGGACTAGAAGAAAAAACTGCAATGACAATGTTGAATTTCTTGTTAAATGAATCTGTCAAGATCCAATCTGAAAACAAGCAGACACATTTGACAGTATTTTTAAAAGCCAAGAAATTGGAAAAAGAAGGAAAAAAGATAATCCACATGGAAGTAGGCGAACCTGATTTTCTTCCACCAAAGATTGTAAGTGAAGCGCTTTCAGAAGTTTACGATAAGGGTTACACAAAATATGGAGATTCAAAAGGAATGTCAGATTTTAGAGATGCTCTTGCAAAATATGTTACAGAAAAATTTGAAATAGAGACATCATCTCAGAACATCCTAGTATCTCCAGGGGCACGCTTTTCAGTATTTCTTGCAATTTCAAGTCTCCTAAGTCCTGGAAATGAGATCATAATAATAGAACCTGCATGGCCAGCATATCGAGACAATGCTCTCAATTCAGGAGTCAAGGTCAGAACAATACATACAACGCTTGAAAATAAATGGGAGCCAAAAATTGAAGATATCAAAAATGCAATAAATGCAAATACAAGAATGATTGTTCTCAATTATCCAAACAATCCAACCGGCAAGATCCTGCCAACCAGTCTACAAGATCAGATAATGGGATTAGCAATTAAGAATAATTTGTATGTTTTAAGCGACGAGATTTATTCATCATATGCAAACAAGCCATGGAAGAGTATTCTGACATACAGATACCACAAATCTGTAATAACACAATCATTTTCCAAGTCACATGCAATGACTGGTTTTAGGATTGGCTATGCAGTGTCAAGCCCTGAGATAATAGAAAAAATGTCAAAACTTCAGGCTCTTGCCTTAACAAATGTGTCAGAACCTATTCAGTATGTAGCAATGAAAGCATTAAAGGCAGATACAACCGATAATACTAAAACCATCAGAAACAGACTAGAAACAATATTGAAAAAGGCAAAAACTATGCAATTAGACTTTGTTGAGCCAGATGGTGCCATGTACTTGTTTGCCAAAATAAGACAAGAAAACTTCGATTCAATAGATTTTACAAATAAGCTTTTAGACACAGGAGTGGCAGTAGCACCAGGTGAGGGGTTTGGTAACTATCAAGGGTTTGTCAGAATATCAGCCTGCCAGCCAGAAGATACACTTAATCAGGGAATGCAAATAATAGAGGACAGGTTGAAGAATAAACAATGAAAAAAAAGATTGCAATTATTGGAGCAGAAGGCCAGATGGGAAAATGGTTCTCAAAGTATTTTCTTGAAAAAGATTTTGACATAATAGGATACGATTCTGAAAAAGAGATTTTGAACAAGTCAGTTACAAAGGCACAATCTCTAGTAGGAGCCATCCTAACAGCTGATTACGTTATTTTGTGCATACCGGTAAAACGTACACCTGAAACTATACGACTTATAGCAAAAGAGATGAAGCGTGATTCATATTTGATAGACATATCTTCACTCAAAACGAAAACTGCTGCAGCTCTTTCTAAGATACCAGACAAGGTAAACCCAATTTGTATTCATCCCATGTTTGGTCCAGGAACTAAGAGATTGAAAGGGCAAAACATAATATCAATTCCAATTCGAGACGCCAGAAAAGAGATGGCTGTAACAAAATCATTGTTTGAAGAAGCAAACTTTGTCCAAATAGATGCAACAGAGCATGATAAAAAAATTGCAATGGTGTTGGGAATGCCGCACCTAGTAAATTTAGCACTTGCAAACATATTCGCAAAAGAAGAAAATTTCTCGCTAGTTGAAAAAATGGCCGGAACAACTTTCAAGGCTCAGAAATATCTCACCACCGGAATAATGACAGAACCACAAGAGCTTATTGAAACAATAATTTCAAATCCAGAAATACGAAGATATGCAGAAGAGTTTTGGAAAGATATAGGTAGAATGCTCATCTTAATCCAAGAAAACAAAACCGAAGAGATGATAAAGTACATTTCAAGTGCAAAAGAAAGACTGGCTAAAAACATTGATCTTGATGAATCATACAAAAAGCTTGTTACAATGGTAAACGCCGTAGAAAAATAATTGAAATCTACCAGAATAGTAACTTCTTTTTTAACACAGGACGGCAAGTATCTCATCCTAAAACGAAGTAATAATGTAAGATCAATGAAAGATCTTTGGGCAGGCATAAGTGGAATCATAGAAGGCAATGAAGATCCATTATACAGAGCAAAAAAAGAGATACATGAAGAAACCAGTATTACTGAAAACCAGATTACTTTGATTCGTGCAGCATCACAAATGAGGACAGACTCACCACAATATGATAATCACGAATGGTTAATCTTTCCATTTTTGTTTTCAGTAAAAGAACCAAAAATAAAGTTAAACTGGGAAAACTCGGAGTATCAATGGATAACACCTGAAGAACTTGTGAAATTTCAAACAGTGCCCAGTCTTGAAAAAGTTCTAGCCAGTCTGCTGTAACTTTTCTACTTCAGTTTTAGCAAATCTCTGTTGTGGTAACATAATGTAGACACATGCACCACCACACATGGTACATGGAACTGTATTTCCTTTTAGCTGCCCAGTTCTTGCATGTATACGAGATGCTTCTTCAGGGTCAATTGACAGCGCAATTTGTTTTTCCCAGTTGAGAGTTCTCCTTGCCTCAGTCATCTCCATATCCCATTTGATTGCTTTTTCTCTTAGCTTGACAAGATCACCTGCATGTGCAGCAATTCTATATGCAATCAATCCTGCCTTGACCTCATCTGCCGTAGGCAATGCAAGATGCTCAGCAGGAGTAAGATAACACAGTAAATCTACACCCTCACTTGCAGAGATTGCTGCACCGATAGCGCTTGCAATATGATCATGACCTGAAGCTACATCAGTCACCAGAGGTCCTAACACATAATACGGAACCTCGCCAATTAGAGATTTTGCAAGCCTTACATTGGCTGCAACTTCGTTGAGTGGAACATGTCCAGGTCCCTCAACCATCACCTGTACATCTTTTTCATGGGCAATTTTAGTAAGCCGTGATATGTTGATCATTTCCTGCACTTGAAGTTCATCATGAGAGTCAAGAATAGATCCCGGCCTTAGTGCGTCACCTAAGCTAAAAGTAACATCATACTTTCGTGCAAGTTCTATTAAATAATCAAAGTGTTCATAGTATGGATTTTCTTTATCATACTTTAACATCCATGCAGCTGTGATAGTACCACCTTTACTGACAATACCAGCATGTCTATTTACTGCAAGAATACGCTTTGCAATATCTTTTGTAATCCCAGAATGAATTGTAGTATAATCGACTCCATCTTTTACATTATGCTCAAAAGCATTGAGAAAATCATCTTCTGTGATATCAAGAGGATTTTTGTGTTTTTCCACCCCATAGTTATATGCCTCATAGACAGGCACTGTTCCAAATGCTATCGGGGCAGCCTCAAGCAACCGTCTTCTGAACATTCCCACATCACCGCCATCACTAAGATCCATTATAGTGTCAGCATGATACCTAATTGCAACTTCGGCTTTCTTGACTTCATCTTCAAGGTTTTGATTCAGAGTAGAATTTCCAATATTTACATTTACTTTGGTCTTCATGCCTTTTCCTATTCCAACTACTCTGATTTTTTGTAGACGTGTGTTATTATGCGGTATAATTATAGAACCATTTGCAATCTTAGGGATAAGCCAGTCTAATGTTACATCCTCATCGCGTGCAACTGCTTTCATTTCATCTGTAGCCACGCCTCTTCGGGCAGCATTCATCTGTGTACTCAATTTACTAATTTTAGCCATTAATTGGATTTAAACGTGAGTTTCTAAACCAAATATTATGAACATTTTATCAATTGCGGGCTCTGATCCCTCTTCAGGTGCAGGCATACAAGGAGATATGAAGACATTTAGTGCATTTGGAGCATATGGTTTTAGCGTTATTACAGCCATTACAAGTCAGAACACAAAGAATTTTTTTGATGTAAAACCTGTCAGTTCATCACTTGTTAAAAGCCAGATAAGATCTATCCTGGAGGATTTCCACATAGATGCAATAAAGATAGGAATGGTGTATGACAAGCAAACCATAAGAGCGATACACCATGAACTTGAGAATATTAAACAGCCAATAATTCTTGATCCTATATTCAAATCTACAACAGGTGGAATTCTACAGAAAGAAAACGCCTTGTCAGATTTCAAAAAACTTCTCATTCCTCTCTCATATATCATCACTCCAAATGTAACAGAAGCTGAAAAAATATCAGGTAACAAAATTAGATCATTAGGCGATATGAAAAATGTCGCAAAAAAAATTCAGAAACTCGGAGTACAAAATGTGATAATAAAAGGAGGACATTTCTTTTCAGGTCCCATGGTTAAAGATGTGCTCTTAGACGATAAAAAATTCCATGTCTTTGCTCACAATAGACTAAAAATTGAAAATCATGGCGGAGGTTGCACCTTCTCAGCGTCTCTTTGTGCAAACATTGCAAGAGGAAAAAGATTAAAAAATGCAGTAGATTCTGCACGCCTTTTTACAGTAGAATCAATTAAGAACGCCACAAAAATTGGTAGTGGGCTTTTGATCACTAGACATGTAAAAGGCGATGAAATTGAAAGTAGTTTATCTCACGCAATTTCAAAATTTTGCTCAATAGATTCCATCAGTGAACACATTCCAGAATGCCAGACAAATTTTGTTTATTCATCATCAAATCCATCATCTCTAAAAGATGTAATGGGATTAGAGGGAAGAATTGTAAGAACCGGCGAAATTGGAACTGTGGCAGGCAATCTGAGATACGGCGGATCAAAGCATGTAGCATCAGCAGTACTGGAAGTCGCAAAAAAGTTTTCATCCGTTAGATCAGGGGTGAATTTGAAATACGATACCAATACAATAAAAAAAGCAATTTCAAAAGGAATGAAAGTTTCATCATATGACAGGAAAGAAGAACCATTAGAAAACAAAAAGAAAGATGGTCATACAGTACCATGGGGCATTAGTACAGCAATAGCTAGTTTGAAAACACCTCCGGATATCATATTTCATAGAGGCGATTTTGGAAAAGAACCCATGATTCTAATTTTTGGAAAAAACCCAGAAGATGTACTAAGAAAAATTTTGAAGATAGTAAGATAGTA